>DAOMFI010000029.1:0-14231 GCA_035429725.1 Burkholderiaceae bacterium
GCGCCTCCTGGTTCAGGAGCTCGGCAAACGCCATCGCCATTTTCACGCGGTCGCCGTAGTAGCGGTCGGCCACTGTGTCGACGATCGTCATCGGTCCCGGCAGCGTGATCTTGAGCTTCTTCTTCGTGTGGCTCCGCGCCAATTTCGCCTCGACCTGGTGCACGCGCCCCTTGAGCCTCAGCGGACCGACGACCTGCGGGACCATCGCCTTGTAGCGGTCCTTGCGGATGCCCATTTCGACTTTGTGTTCGAAGTCGATGCCTTCGACGAACTCGAGAAAGCCGTGCACGAAGTGCTGGCGCGACTGCTCGCCGTCGCCCACGATGTCGAGCCCGGCGTCCTCCTGCTCCTTCAGCCAGAGCAGCGTGGCGTCGCGCTTGGCGGCCGCCAGTTCGGCTCCGGCGAGCTTCCACTGCGGCCACAGCTTGTCGGTTTCTGCGAGCCAGGCCGGCTTCGGCAGGCTTCCCGCGATCGTTGCCTCGAACATGCTCTGCTCCTCGGTAGGCCACGAACGATACGCGCGCGGCGGACCGACGTCAGCCGGAGCGGCGACGGCCCCTCACGCGGCTCGGGACTGATCTGCGTCAGTGCCCCGGTGGCCGGCCGACCTATGAAAGAAAGAGCTTGGTCCCCCGCGGGAATCTAGATGTTCCGTCGCGTTTTGCCGTCGCTGGTGGTCATGGCCCTGGCGGCCTTCGCCGCGGCGTGCGGGGGCGGGGGTGATGCATCGGACTTCGAACTGCCGCCGTTCTGGGTTCAGACGGACATCGCGGCCGGCGACCTCGATGGCGACGGTCGCGCCGATATCGCCAGCGTCGCGATGTTGGCGGGTCCCGCACTGAGGAGGCAGGGGTATCTGCGCATCTACCGGCAGACGAGTCCCGGCGCGTTCGCGTTCAGTCAGTACCTCGTCGGAACCTATCCCTGGCGCGTGGCGATGGCGGACATCGACGGCGACGCGGCGCCCGACCTGCTGGTCCTCGATGCCAACGGACCGAACGGCGAGAACATCGGCCGCCTCTGGCTGCTGCGGCAGGACCCGGCGAACCGCGGCGTCTTCCGCGCGCCCGAGCTCATCTACACCATGGCGTCCATCACCTATGACATGGCCGTGGTCGACGCCGACCGCGACGGCGCTCCCGACATCGTGCTGTCGACCGGACTTGGCGGCACCGATGGCGCCACGCTGCTCGCACAGGATTCCGCCCGGCGCGGAACGTTTCGCAGTCCCACGTCGCTCGCGTTTCCCGGCCGCGCCGGTGCGGTCGGCGTGGGCGACCTCAACGGGGACGGTGTGCCGGACCTCGCCTTCTACGCGTCCGTGAGCACGGGCTCGCCGCTGGCATCGGCCGGCTACACCGTTCTGTTGTACGGCCAGGCGGGCGGCGGCTACGGCAACATGATCGCGGGGCTCGCGCCCCAGGTGGGGCTGAACTCCGAACTCGTCAGGATCGTCGACACCAACTCCGACGGTCGCCCGGACGTCCTGACAGTCTTCATGCAGCAGTCCACCGACTACACCTCGAAGGTCACCGTCCTGGTGCAGACCGCGCCCGGCGCGTTCGCGGGTGTCGACAGCACGCTCGGCGCGCTGCGCGGGCGCGACGGCTTCGTCGTCGCGGACCTGAACCACGACGGCCGCGCCGACATCGGCGTGACCGGTTTCTTCCCGACCGGATCGCCGACGGTGGTGCGCGCCGAGACGAGCCTGCTGTTTCCTGTCGGCGGCGGCGCCTTCGGCGTGGCGGCGATCTACTCGATGCCGGTGTCGACCGAAAGCATCACGGCCGCCGACCTCGACGGTGACGGCTACGTCGACCTCGTCCTGCAGGGTGGCGACAATCAGGCCTACGTGATGCAGCAGGCGCCCAACGCACCGGGAGCGTTCCTGCCGCTGCGCGCGCTGTGACGACCGCCCTGCGCGCTCAGGCCGCTGCCGAATGGCGTTGCAGCGCCTCGATCAGCGCGTCCTTGTCGCTCCACAGCGCATTGATCCACTCCTGCATCCGCGTGCGGAACGTCGGATCGTTCGCGTAGTCGCCGGCCAACAGTTCGGCCGGGATCTCGCGCGGCTGCACGCGCACCGTGACCGCGCGCAGCCGCCCCGACAGCAGCGTCCAGAAGCTCGGCGGGCCGTCCGGGTAGACGATCGTCACGTCCAGCAAATGGCGGAACTGCTCTCCCAGCGTGGTGAGCGCGGTGGCGATACCGCCGACCTTCGGCTTCAGCAGGTGAACGTAAGGCGAGCCCTGCGCATCGTGCTTGGCGCGGGTGAAGCGAGTGCCCTCGGGAAAGTTGAACACCGAGGTCGGCACCACTCGGAACTTCTCGCAGGCCTTGCGGGCACGCTCCAGGTCCTGCGCGCTCGAGGCGCCACCGCGTCGCTGCATGAACGGAAAGTCGAGCGCCCACCAGGCCAGACCGATGACCGGCACCCAGATCAGTTCGCGCTTGAGGAAGAACTTCAGCATCGGGATGCGACGATTGAAGACCTTCTGCAGCACCAGGATGTCGACCCAGCTCTGGTGATTGCTCGAGACGAGATACCAGCCGCGCGTCTCCAGCCCCTCGAGTCCCTGCACGTCCCAGCGGGTGGTGCCGACCCAGTCCATCCAGGTGCTGTTGACGCCGATCCACCCGGTGGCGATTGCGTTCAAGGCGCGGTCCGCGACATGCCGCACCGGCGTGAACGGCAGCAGCAGCTTGGCCAGCGCGAATGGAAACATCGCCGCGACGCCGATCAGCGTGCTCAGGGCCAGCGTGACCGAGGCAAAGGCGCCGCGCAGGGCGGGAAGAACGGAAGACATGGCGGCGAAGGGTACCCGAGCCGCACCCCGGTTCGTCCGGTTCAGTCAAACGCATGAAGCAATACGGAGCACCGCACGATCCGGGCTTTAGCCCGCTGATGCCGCCATTGGCGCAGGAAAGGCCGACCGTCCGGCGGCTTTTTGTGCGTTGCCGGGCCTGGGGGCACTGCGAACATTGGACTTGAAGACTTCCGTTCGGCGGGAACGGGAGGCGCGCAGCAGCCGTGGCTCCTGACCTCGCCGTCCATGCAACAAGGACCGCAGGTGACGTACTCCGCTTCCGCCGTGGCTGAACCCCCGAGCAGCTTGCTCGAGGTCCCGCTGCGCTATCGCCACGTGGTCTTCTATGGCGAAAAGGTGAAGTGGCTGCCGCCGTACCGGCTGATCCCTTCGTTTGCCAGTGCCGACGGCCAGAGCGCGGTGTACCGGCGCCGGTCGCAGGTGGTGCTGACCAGCGACTCTGAACAGGAAGCGGCCGGGGCCGCCACCAGTTTCGCCCTGCCCGACAGCGAAATGAAGGTGCGCATCGACCAGTACGGCTACGCGCGACTGATCCGTCCGACCCGCTCGACGCAGCATGTCGATCCGCTGTCCAATCTCGTCGATGGCGCCGCCGACATGGAGCGCGAAGCCGCACTCGCGGTCTGCCAGCACCTGAACGAGCACGTCGAGGCCATGGCGTATCCGCAACGCTGGTCGCCGACACCCGACCTGCAACTCGTGCCGCTGACGGTCCGCCCGTTCTCCGAACCGGCACCCGAGGCGCCCAGGCCGATCGGCAAGAAAGACGGCAAGCCGGTGTTCAACCCGCGCGCGATGAACGACTACCTCGACGACCGGGCCAAGTGGCTGGCCCGCCGCTTTGCCTGGGAGTCGACGCAGCGCGAAATGCAGGAACACAGCCAGCGCGCGGCGCAGGGCGATCCGGATGCGATGCGCGAGCATCTGCTCGCCTGCCTGAAGGACATCCTGTGGCCGTTGCCGACCGCGGTCAGCTTTCAGTTCGACGACGTAAGCGCCGTCCGGATGGATGTGCAGCTACCTCTGCTGCCGACGCTGCCGGACCGCGAGGCGGCCATCGACTACGGCAACCGCGTCGCCGTGCGACGGATGTCAGAAGTGATCCACACCAAGCTGCACAATCGTCACGCGCTCGGCCTCGTGCTGCGGTTGATGGGCGAAGTCTTCGCGGCGCTGCCCACGGTCCAGCAGACGACCGTTTCAGCCCGGCGCCAACCGCCGGACCGCCGGGCACCCAGCTATGTCATCACCGCGCGTGCGCCGCGCAAGTCCTGGTCTGCTGCGCACCAGCGCGGCGCCGCGACCGGCAGCGACGCGCTGAGCTGCCTGCAGCAGATCGAGTCGCGCGTGAACCTGACCGGGCTCGGCGCCTTTCTCCCGATCGAGCCTTTCAACTGAAGCGGCGTCCAGCGGCAACAGGCTGAGTCGTCGCGGGCGGCACCAGGCACTCTTTCCAGCGCTGTACAGCACCTCGCTTGCGCGGCCCAAGCGCTCGCACCAGGCAGCGGACTTGACAGCGGTCAACGGTCCCGACGACTGCTCCTCCGGTGCGAAGCGATGCGGAGCATCATCAGATCGCTGGCTTGGGAACCGGCGGGCGTGTTCAGGGCGAAAATGCCGGACGCCCGTTTCGACGATGACTCAGGCCAGAGGAGAGCATCGCCATGACAGTCAAGCCGATCGCAACACTCCAGGCCACGGACATCGCCGAAGCGGCCGGGCCCGACGACGAGTCCTCGCGGGTTGTAGCTCGCCCCGACGGCTACTACTGGATCGCCGACGACGGCCGCCAGGAGTTCGGACCCTTTGCAAGCGCCGTGCAGGCGCTCGCGGCGCTGCGCGAGGGCATCGAGACAACGTCCGAACCGGGGGAATCAGTCGCCGAGGCCGCTGCGGAGTTTGGCGTCGCCGAGTGGGTCGACCCCGACACCGGCGAGCCGGCCGAGGATGTTGTCACGCGCATCGAAGAACACTGAAGCGATGCTGCTCTTCGCGCTGGACGCCTCGCGCGAATTCGGCGCGGCGGTCGCGGCCCAGCTCGGTCATCCGCTCGCAGCGCATGAGGAACGCACGTTCGAGGACGGCGAACACAAGATCCGCCCGCTCGTCGATCCCGACGGCAAGGACGTGTTCGTCGTGCAGAGCCTGCACGGCGGACCGTCGGCGAGCGGCGACGACAAGCTGGTGCGGCTGCTGCTCTTCATCGCCGCGCTGCGCGACCACGGCGCGCGACGAATCACCGCGGTCACGCCGTATCTCGCCTATGCGCGCAAGGATCGGCGCACCAAGCCCTTCGATCCGGTCTCGGTGCGCGTCATCGCGCAGTTGTTCGAGGCTGCCGGCTGCGACGGCCTGATCACGCTCGAGGCGCACAACGTGTCGGCGTTCGACAACGCGTTCCGCCGGCGTGCCGTGAATCTCGAGCCCTATGAGCTGTTCACCGCCGCCGCCGCCAAGCTTGTGGGCGATGCGCCCGTGGTCGTCGCATCGCCCGACGTCGGCGGAGTGAAGCGCGCCCAGCTCTGGCGTGAGGCGCTGGAAGGGGCGTGGCAACGGCCGGTCGGCCAGGCGTTCGTGGACAAGCGCCGCAGCGCCGGGGTCGTCAGCAGCGGCGAGATCGTCACCGGCGACGTGCGCGACGCGACGGTGCTGATTCTCGACGACCTGATTGCGACCTTTGGCACCATCGAGCGGGCCGCGACCACGATCATGAAGGCGGGTGCACGCCGTGTCCTCGCGTTTGCCGCCCATGGCCTCTTTGTCAGTCCGGCAACGGAATCACTGATCCGCGCACCGGTCGAGCGCGTCATTGTCACCGACACGGTGCCGCTGTTCCGCCTCACCACCGCCGCGGTGCGCGAACGCGTGGAAGTGCTCTCCTGCGGCGGACTCTTCGCCGCGGAGATCCGCAAGCAGCACGCCGCCTGGCGCTAGTTCAGCCTCGCGCCGTCTCGTCGACCAGAGACACCAGCGCCGCGTGCGCGGCTTCGACATAGCGGCGCGCCTGCGGCTTCCAGCGCTCCGGCGTGCGCGGCTGCGCGTCGAGCAGATGCGCCAAAGCAAGCCGCGCGCGCACCAACGCCCGGTGCGCCGTGTAAAGCGCCATCACCTGCGGCGGCGGCGCATCGTCCAGCGCAGAGCCACAATGCGCGATCAGGCGCGGACCGATCCAGTCCGCCCCGAGCAGCCGGCACTCGAGGTCGAGAAACGCCAGCTCGTCGAAGGGATCCACCTGGCGCAGCGCGCGATTGAACTCCAGGCAGTCGATGACGACCGGCGTCCCATCGAGGCCGATGTGCTCGGGCCGGAGGTCGCCGTGGCCTTCGCACAATCGCCCGGCCGCGGCGCGCGCGCCCAGCGTCGCCGCATGCCGCTTCAGCATCCGATCGAATTCGTCGAGCGCGGCAACGGTCGCCGCCTCGCGCAACGCGGGCTGCAGCAACACGCCCTTGTTCACCGACTGCGACGCCGCGAAACGCCCGACATAGGCGGGCCCGTCGAGTCGCACACGCTCGGCGCTCCGGAAGAACTGCGCGAGCCGCACACCGAGCCGATCGATGTCGTCAATCCGCACGCTGCCGGCGGGCACCGCCACGTCCAGCATCCGCTCGCGCGGAATGCGACGCATCTGCACCAGCCAGTCGATGACATTTGCCGCGCTCTCCGCTCCGGAGCCGACCGCCAAAGCACCGTCGAGCCTCTGCCGCAGCGGCAGCACGCCAAGATAGACACCCGGCGCCAGCCGCCGGTTGAGGCGCACCTCTTCGCGGCAGTTGAACTCGCGCGCCGCCAGCGTCGAGAAATCGAGAAACCCGGTCCGGACCGGCTTTTTCAGCTTCAGCACGGTGTCATCGCCAAGGAAGACCCACGACATGTGTGTTTCGATGACGTCCGGACGCTGACTTTCCGGCCAGGCCGCCTCCGAGGCGAGAAAGCGAACCTTCTCGTCCAGCGTGACCGACGCGCTGCCGTGGGACGCACGTTCCATGGACCCGTGATTACGCCGGCCTCGGTCTGCGGCCTTGACCGCCATCAAGCGCCTGCGCGGACTGCGTCCGATGCTGTAAGGGTAGGAGAAGTGCAATGGTCGGCCTGCCCGGCCGGAAGCACGGTATGTCTCGCACTCATGTCCACATCGGCCCCAGCCGGCTGCCGGGAGAACTCGAGGTTCCCGCAGGCCCGGTGACGGGCCTGGTCATCTTCGCGCATGGCAGCGGCAGCAGCCGACTGAGCCCGCGCAACCAGTTCGTCGCCCGCCAACTGCATGCACGCGGCCTCGCGACCTTGCTGTTTGATTTGCTGACGGACGATGAGGCGCGCGATCGCCGTAATGTCTTCGATATCCCGCTGCTCGCACGCAGGCTCGGCGCCGCGCTCGAGTGGCAGCAGACCCGTCCCGACATCGCGCGGCTGCCCGCCGGACTCTTCGGCGCCAGCACCGGCGCGGCGGCGGCGCTGGTGGCTGCCGCCCACTTTGCCGAACGCGTGCGTGCGGTTGTCTCACGCGGCGGGCGTCCGGACCTTGCCGGCACGGCGTTGCCGCGCGTGCGCGCACCGACCCTGTTGATCGTCGGCGGCGCGGATATCGAAGTCCTCGAACTCAATCGCGAAGCGGCGGCACAGATGACCTGCGAGCAAGCGCTGCGCGTCGTCCCCGGCGCCACGCACCTGTTCGAGGAACCCGGCGCGCTAGAAGAAGTCGCGATGCTGGCGGCCGACTGGCTCGCGCTGCACCTGACGGAACAAAGCCATGCGTGAAGACGTTCGCACTCCATTTGCCGACCGTGTCGAGGCGGGCCGGATGCTCGGCGCTCGTCTGGCCGCGCTGCAGGTGGCCAATCCGGTCGTGCTGGCGTTGCCGCGCGGCGGCGTGCCTGTCGCGCTGGAAGTCGCGCGCGCGCTCGATGCGCCGCTGGATCTGCTGCTGGTCAGGAAGATCGGCGTGCCGTGGCAGCCCGAACTCGCCGTCGCCGCCGTCATGGACGGTACCGAGCCGGTCGTTGTGATTGAGCGCCACATCCAGGCCGAAACTGGCGTTAAGCAGGAGTACATCGAGCAGCGTGCCAAGGAGGAACTCGCGGAAATCGAGCGGCGGCGCCGCACCTACCTGGCGGAGCGCGCGCCGGTGGCCGTGGCCGGACGAACTGCGATCGTCGTCGACGACGGCATCGCCACCGGCACGACGATGCGCGCGGCACTCAAGGGCCTGCGCCGCCGCAACCCCGCGCGACTCGTGCTCGCGGTGCCCGTCGCACCGCCCGACACCATCGAGGAGCTGCGCCAGGAGGTCGATGACGTGATCTGCCTTGCGCAGCCCTCCTTCTTCGGTGCAATCGGCTACTTCTACCTCGACTTCCATCAGCTGAGCGACGACGAAGTCATCGCCCTGATGCGCCAGGCTCCGCTGGCCGCGAGCACGACGACGCCATGAAGGGGCCGTCCGAGTCGGCACTGCTGACCGATCTGTACCAGCTGACGATGCTGCAGGCGTACTGGCAGCACCGGATGAACGATGTCGCGGTGTTCGAACTCTTCGTGCGCAGGCTGCCGCCGGACCGCGCGTTCCTCGTCACCGCCGGGCTCGAACAGGCGCTCGACTTCATCGAGCAGGCGCACTTCGACGAAGACGAACTGAGCTGGGTAACGCGCTGCGGCACCTTTGCGCCGGGTTTCGCCGACTGGCTGCGCGAACTGCGCTTCACCGGCGACGTCTGGGCGATGCCCGAAGGCACCGTGTTCTTCCCGAACGAGCCCATCTTGCGCGTCGTCGCGCCGATCGCCGAAGCGCAATGGCTCGAGACGCGCATCCTCAACCTGGTGCACTTCCAGACCGTGATCGCGAGCAAGGCGGCGCGCGTGACGCTGGCCGCCGAGGGTCGTCCGCTGATCGACTTCGGCCTGCGGCGCGCGCACGGCGCCGAAGCCGGCGTTCTGGCAGCGCGCGCCGCCTACCTGGCCGGCTTTGCGGGTACGGCAACCGCGTATGCGGGACCGCGTTTCGGCATTCCGGTCTTCGGCACGATGGCGCACTCATTCGTGCAGGCGCACGACGACGAGGCTCAGGCATTCGAGCACTTTGCCGCGTCGTTTCCTGCGAACGCGATGCTGCTGATCGACACCTACGACACAGTCGAGGGTGCGCGCCGGGTCGCCGCGCTTGCGCCGCGGCTCGCGCAACGCGGCATCCGCATCAAGGGCGTACGGCTCGACAGCGGCGATCTCGACTTGCTGTCACGAGCGGTTCGACGTGTGCTCAATGAGGCTGGCCTGCACGATGCCGTCATCTTCGCCAGCGGCAACCTCGACGAGCAGCGCGTGCACGCCCTGGTTGCGGGCGGCGCTCCGATCACGAGCTTTGGTGTCGGCACCAGCCTCACCACCAGCAGTGATACGCCGTATCTCGACGCGGTCTACAAGCTGCAGGAGTACGCCGGGCAGGCGCGGCGCAAGCGCTCAGCGGGCAAAGCAACCTGGCCCGGCCGGAAGCAGGTGTTCCGTCGTCTCGACGCGAGCGGCCGCTGCGCCGGTGACACCGTGGCGCTCACGACAGAGACTTTCCCCGGCACGCCGCTACTCGTCGAAGTAATGCGGGCCGGCCGACGGGCCGCGCCTTCGCCCCCGCTGGCGGTGGCGCGTGCGCACTGCGCGGCCCAACTCGCTACGTTGCCGCCCGAACTGCGCCGCCTCGATCCGCCGTGGCCGTCCTATCCCGTGACGATTTCGCCGGCGATCAGGGCGCTCGCAGACAACGTCGATCACCGCCAGGCCAGCGCCGTGGCGGCCTTTGCTTCCTGATGGAGAGGTGACCCATGTCGCCCGGCCTGCCCCGCTACGACTACTTCGACCACGACGCCGATACCGGTGTCATCGGCCGCGGGGTCACGTTGCAGGACGCCTTCGTGCACGCCGCCGAGGCCACGTTCGCGCTGATGTGCGACCCGATCACCGTTGCACAGGACGAACGCATCGACGTCGAGTTCGAGGAGCCGGACCCCGAACTCGCGCTCGTCACCTGGCTCAACCTGCTGCTGGCGCATGCCAATGAGCGCGGCCTCGCACTCGGCTGCTTCGAACTGGCGCGGGACGGTAACCGCTGGCGCGGCAGCGCCTGGGGCGAGCCCTGGCGCGCCGACATGGAGCGCGGCACGCAGGTCAAGGGTGCCACGCTGACCGCACTGCACGTCGCGCCGCAAGGCGACGGCTGGGAAGCGCGCTGCGTCGTCGATCTCTGAACGCGGGACGGCGATGGACCTTGCTCGTCTGCACAAAATCGATCCGTGGACCTGGAGCGTGCCGCGCGCGGAAGGCGAAGCGCGACACGAGGCACGGCTCTATGGCAGCCGCGCACTGCTGGCGGCGATGGACGACAAGGTGCTCGAACAGATCACGAACGTCGCGCGGCTGCCGGGGTTGGTCGGCGCCGCACTGGCAATGCCCGACGCGCACTGGGGCTATGGCTTCCCGATCGGCGGCGTGGCGGCGTTCGACCCCGAGCACGGCGGCATCATCAGCGCCGGTGGGGTCGGCTTCGACATTTCCTGCGGCATCCGTTGCCTGCGCACCAACCTGACGGCGGACGACATCGCGCACAAGGCGGCGGCGCTGGCCGATTCACTGCTGGACCAGATTCCTGCGGGCGTCGGCGTCGAAGGCTCCCTGCGGCTCGACGCCGACGAACTCGACACGCTGATGCTCGGAGGCGCGCGCTGGGCCGTCGAGCACGGCTACGGGAGCGCCGAGGACCTGCCTTTCATCGAGGAGCACGGCTGTGTGGACGGCGCCGTGCCCGCCAACGTCTCGGCGCTCGCGAAGAAGCGGCAGCGCGGCGAGATGGGCACGCTCGGCTCCGGCAATCACTATCTCGAAGTGCAGCGTGTCGCCAGGATCTACAACACGCGCGCGGCAGAAGCGTTCGGCCTCGCCGAAGGTCAGCTCGTCGTTTCCATTCATTGCGGCTCGCGCGGGCTCGGTCACCAGATCGGCACCGAGTTCCTGGTGAGTCTTGCCAAGGCCGCGTCGCGTCTGGGCATCACGCTGCCCGACCGCGAGCTCGCGTGCGCGCCGATCAAGTCACCGGAGGGCCAGCAGTACCTCGGCGCCATGAATGCGGCGATCAACTGCGCGCTCGCCAACCGGCAGATCCTGACGCACCTGGCGCGCCGCGTCTTCACGCACCACTTCCGGCAGTCGCAACTCGAAACGATGTTCGACGTCTCACACAACACCTGCAAGGCCGAGCGCCACAAGGTCGACGGCCGCGAGCGCCTGCTCTATGTGCACCGCAAGGGCGCCACGCGCGCCTTCGGTCCGGGACACCCGGGCCTGCCGACGCGATACCGCGACGTCGGCCAGCCGGTGATCATCGGCGGCAGCATGGGCACCGGCTCCTACATCCTCGCAGGCACGGCCGAGAGCGAAAACCGCGCGTGGAGTTCAGCCAGCCACGGCGCCGGCCGCGCGATGAGCCGCAACCAGGCACTGCGCCGCTGGCGCGGGCGCGCGGTGGTCGACGACCTCGATGCGAAAGGCATCCTGATCCGCTCGCACTCGATGCGCGGCGTCGCCGAAGAGGCGCCCGGCGCCTACAAGGACATCGAGGAAGTGGCCGAAGCGACCGAGCACGCCGGCCTTGCGCGCCGGGTCGCTGAACTGCGGCCACTGGTGTGCGTCAAGGGTTGACCGCGGCTTCCGGCAGCACGATCTCGGCGCCCAGGCCGCGCCCGTTCAGGCCGGCCGAGAATCGCACGGAGCCTCCGTGCAGATCGGTGACGCGCTTGACGAGCGCAAGTCCGAGTCCGGCGCCGGCGCTGTCGCTTGTCCCGCGGTAAAAGCGATCAAAGGCACGCGACTGCTGTTCTGGCGTCATGCCCGGGCCGTCGTCTCGCACGCTAATGACGATCCCGCGGGCAGCCATGCGCGCCTCGAGCTGAACGCGCGAGGTCGCGTGACGAATCGCGTTGTCGCACAGATTGCGAAGTGCGACCGGCAGGGAGTCGGGATCGGCACGCACCGCGAGTTCAGGGACATCAATCTCGAACTGCAGACCGCGCGCGCGGGCCGCCGCACCCAGCCCAGCAACGACTTCACCGGCCATGCTGCGCAGGGAAACCACCGGCAGGGTCGCGCAGTCGATCGAGCGCGCGTCCAGCCGCGCCAGGGTCAGCACCGTCTCCACCAGGCGGGTGGCCCGATCCACTCCGCCGATCAGCGCCTGTAGCGCCTCGCTACGCTCGGCGTCCTCGCGTGAACGCAGTGCGACCTGCGCCTGGGCACGCAGCGCCGCCAAGGGCGTGCGCAGCTCGTGGGCCGCGTCGGCCGTAAGCGTTCGTTCGCGTACCAATGCAATTTCGACCCGTTCAAGCAGGCCGTTTACAGCACGACCGACCGGCTGCAACTCGCGCGGCAGGTCGTCGACCACGACCGGCCCGGAGTCCGCAGGAGCGCGTGCGTCGATAGCCTGCGAGAAGGAGATGACCGGCAACGTGACGCGCCGAACGATGAACCACACTCCCACGGCCAACAGCAGCACGACGACCACGCCAGGCAACAGCAGCTGCAGCGCCATGGTGCGCACCAGTGCTGCTCGGTCGGACAGCCGTTGTCCTACATGGATGGCCGCACGCTTATTCAGCGCTCGTAACGTGTAGACACGATAGGCGATTCCTTCGGCCACGCGCTCCGAAAACCCGCGCGCCTCGGCAGCGGCGAGGGCTTCGCGTGGCGCTCCAGGAGAGAAATAGACAATCCTCCCGCGGCGATCGAGCAATTGATACACAAGTCGCTCGACGTGAGCGTGCTCTTCGGGCTCGAACTCGAAGTCATCGTCCTTGCCGAGGCCTTCGTGAGCCACGGCCGCGAACACGGCGTTGGCTGCCTCGACCAGGGCGGCGTCGAACAGTTCTCCGGCCTGCTTCTCGGCCGTGCGATACAGCCAAAAACTGCTCGCACCCCAGGCGATGAACGCCAGGCCGCCCAACAGGACGATGAGTCGGTTCCGCAGCGACCAGGGTTTTCGTTTCATCTGTCAGCCGCGGTGGCCAGTCGCCAGCCGAGACCGCGTTGCGTCTCGATGACGTCCGCGCCGAGTTTCCGGCGCAGGTGATGGATGTGCACATCGATCGCATTGCTCTCGATCGATCCCTCCCAGCCATAAAGCGCTTCGACCAGCTGATCGCGGGACAGTGTCACGCCGGGCCGCTTGGCCAGGGCGAGCAGCACCGCGAGTTCACGCGCGGTGAGATCCAAAGGTTGGCCTGCTTTCACGACGCTGCGTGTCGCCAGATCGATCGCGAGATCGCCGATGACGATCGCCGGATCCGCCCGGCCGACCACGCGCCGCTCGATCGCGCGCAGGCGTGCGGCGAGTTCGTCCAGATCGATCGGCTTGACCATGTAATCGTCAGCGCCCGCATCGAGCCCGGCGATGCGATCGGCCACGCGATCACGCGCGGTGGCGATCAGCACAGGCGTCGCGCTCCGACGCCGGCGCGCCCGCTTCAACAGGTCGATTCCGGATCCGTCCGGCAGTCCAAGGTCGAGCACGATCGCGTCGTATGCCGCTGCCCTGCCGGCCGCGATCCACGCTGTGTCGGCCTGGTCTGCGCTTTGAACCCAGTCGACAACGTGTCCGTCCTGCTGCAGGCCGGCCTTCAGCGCAGCGCCCAGCATGGGGTCGTCTTCGACCAGCAGAAGGCGCATCAGTCGTCGTCGTGATCACGCCGGTCAGCGCGATGCCCTGAGGGCGGTGCGCTCGGCCTGGCGGCAGCCTGCACGATCGACTGGCCGGGCTCGAGGCCCGGCGCGGGAATCGCGCCTGCCCAGAACGCGCCGACGGCTCCGATCAGCAGCAGCGCCACGAACCAGCGCGTGCCCGCTGCGGCCGGGCCAGTGCCCGGCTTGTAGCCGTTCAGCATGGCGCGCACCAGGTTCTCACGGTGCAGGGCGCTGCTCAGGATCACCGCGACGACATGCACAACGACCAGTGCGACGGCCGCATTGGCAAGTCCCTCATGCAAATCCTCCATCCAGCGCGGGCCGATCTCCACCGCTTGCGCCCACCCGGTCACCGCCGTCCCCACGATGAGTGCCAGCATGCCGAGGATGGCCCAGCTGCCCGCCGGGTTGTGCCCGAAGTAATGACGAGGCGAGAGTGTGATTATCGACTTCAGGTAATCGACGACCATGCGCGGCGACAGAGGAAACGATGCGAAGCGTGCATAGCGTGTGCCCACAATGCCCCACAGCAGGCGGAACGCCACCAGCCCTGCCGCAGAGTATCCCAGCAGCATATGAACGTCGCGCAGTCGCTCGCTATCGGAGGTGACGAATGCGCCAACAAAACTGGCGGCCAGCAGCCAGTGGAAGGCCCGCGTCGGCAGGTCCCACACCAGCGTTTTCTTGTTC
>DAOMFI010000029.1:14331-27488 GCA_035429725.1 Burkholderiaceae bacterium
GCGCTTGTCGTCACTGACGCTGGCATCCGTGCCGAAATGCTGATTCAGCCCTTGCATGATCGTGTGCCAGACCTCTGCACCCAGCAGGGCCGGTGGGTAGGCGACGTGGCAGCTGCCGCACTCGGCTCGGTATGCCGCGTTGTCAACCGCATAGCGATGACTTTCGGCGTGGGCCGCATCGACGGCAAGGCCCGCGGCGAACAGTGCCGACACACTCCAGACTACGGCATCGAACCACTTGCGTTTGCGCTCGTTGAGCATCAAGGACTCCTAACGCTTGAAAGAGGTCAAGTAGGCGATAACGTTGCCCTTTTCGACCGGTGTACAGGCGCGGCCGAGGACGTCGCCGCAGTTGCGCTTGAACCACTTCTCCATCTTCGCCGTGTCGGTCAGCCGCTCAGGGTTCGCGGCCGGTGCCATCGCGGCGATCGACCGTCCTGTCGTGGCATGCCGACCTACCGCCAGCGGGTCTTCCGTGTGACAGGTCGCACAGCTCCAATCCGTGCCGTGGCGCGCGTTGAACCATGCCCGGCCCCGTTGCGCCGAGAACCCAGCGAAGCTGGACTCCGCTGCGTGCGCCGCGGTCTCGAGTGACTTTAGATATTCCGTCGGCACTTGCGCCTCGCTCGCGCTCGCAAAGGCCAGAAGCAGCGTCGCGGCCGTGGCCGCTGTAATTTGCAGGTTCATTGACGGGCCACCGATTGAAGCTCGCCCTTGACTTCGTAGCGACTGATCATCTTCAGGTCGGTGCCCTTGAACTTGATCTCGAAATTCCTGCCGTTGCGGTCGGTGGCCAGTACCTCGAAGCACGCGGCATCGGTGCCGATGCGGATCACCTGATATCCGAGCCGTTCGACGATGGCCCTCAGATCGGACTCCGGCATGAACGCACCGGCCGGCGTGGCTGTGCACCCGTGAGACCTCAGCTCGTCCCGTGAAAGCGACTCGGAGGCGGCGGCTGCCCCGGCACCGGCGGCGAACGTGACGCCGAGAATGACTGCGACGATCCTGCATGGCTTCATTGGCCTCTCCCTGAGCGAATGGTCATCGACCGTCGACGACCCGGACGCAAGGTAGCGGCCGACCATTAAGCGGGCATGAAGATGCCGCGGAACGAGGCTCTTCCGGCGTGTACTGCGCGCCTACAAGGACGTCGAGTAAGTCGCCGCTGCGACCGAACATGCCGGTCTGGTGCGCCGCGTCGCGGAGCTGCGGCCGCTGGTGTGCGTCAAGGGTTGACGCACGCAGCGACGCGCGGCCCGGCGGCCGGCGCGGCGAGCCGGGTGGTCAGAGGATTACTTGACCTGGATGGTCTTCAGGTACTCGAGGATCGCGGCGATCTCCGCGGCAACGTACGACTCCGGCGACGCCGCGGGCTTGACGCCCGCCAGCGCCTCGTGGCGGAAGTCACTGCCCCACACGGGCATATTTCGGGCCGGGTCGAACTTCACCGGGCGTCCGTCGATCTTCTGCCAGGCGAGATCTGTCGGAAATGCACCGCCGTTGCGCTTGGCCAGCGTCGTGAGATCGGGCACCTTCATGCTGAGTTCCTGTGCCGAAGGCCCTGCGCCCTTGCCTGTCTTGCCATGGCACGTGGCGCACCGGGCCTCGAACTGAGCCTTGCCAAAGCTCGCCTGCTTCGTCGCTTCGCCCGCGGCGAAGGCCGCTGTAGCGGCAACCGCGAAGGCTCCCGCCACGAGAACTGCCAATGGTCTTGTGTACATACAACCCCCTTTTAGCGGCTGGGTGCCTGCCCCCGGACTCGCACCAGCGACGCATCGCAGCCCGGAAGACTGGCACGCTCACGTTGCGAAAACAGCACCTTGGTTTCAATGTCGCCGCGGTTGGCCGCCTTTCATTGACCGAAGGCAAGCCTTGCGCCGGACATTCAGCGCCTGCATCACTGGCGCGGACGACGGGCGGACCCGATCGCCAGCTCGCGGTCAAAGTTGAGCGACGTCAAGGTCGCTGCTTTTCCCGGCACCGGCCACTTGTTCTGCGCCGAAAAATGGCTCTGTCGGCAAAGGCGGGGGGTCAGGTCGAAGAGGCGTCATCATGCTGCTGCTCAATCTCATGCTCGTCACGGTCTTCGTGCTCCTGCTGGCCATTTCCATCGGCGAGGTCGTCGACGCTCATCGCGTGAAGCAGCAGCCTGCCGGGCAAAGTCGTCCGCGGATCTGATCGCCGTCACGCGCGATCGCGCTGCGGCGGGACCGGAATTCACCGTCGCCGCGCCGGCCCTCGGTGCTCGCTACAGCTTCCAGCGCATCGCCGCGATCCGTGCGATGAAGCGGGGCACGTCTGCGGCCGGCAGCTGGTCGATGCCGGCCGCGCCCACTCGGCCGCCGCCGCCGAATTCGCGCGCCAGCACGTCGGCGCCAGAGGGCGAAGCGATCGGCGCCCGGATACTGACCGAGTAAGCGGCGCTTGCGAGTTCCTTGAGCACGGCGTGGGCGCGCCTCGGGTCGCGCTGCGCCAGCTCATTCGCAAAAGGCCCCGAGACACGCCGGCTCCAGGGCGCGTCGGGCAGCACGACGACGACGCTGTGCTGGTCGCGGTGTCGCGGCGCGAGCGAGCGCGCGCGGTCGAGGTCGGCGCGGCGCAGTGCGTCCAGTTCGCGCACGATCGGCGCCTGCAGGATGGCCACAAACGGGTCGTCGTAGTGCGCGAGCCAGCGGTACAGCGCGGCTGGATGGATGCGCACGTCGGCTTCGCTGTCGCCGTAGGCGTTGTAGTTCACGGCCTCGCCCAGCATGCGCAACTGCGCGCGCTGCGGCGGCGAAAGCGGAATCGAATCCGCCAGCCGCTCCGCGCTCGCCGCCAGGTTGTCGCCGTACGCGGCCGCGATGGCCCACAGCCGGAAGCGCCCCTTCAGGTGCGCATCGACCAGCAGGCTGGTGCAGGTCTCCGGATCGGTGTCGATGTGGGCCGTGAAGGCATCGTGCACCGGGATACACCCCGGCGCATGATGATCGAACCACGTCACCGCGGCGCCCGCCGCGAGCAGCCGGTCCAGCGCCGCGCGGTTGCGGGCGAGCGAGATGTCGAACACCGCGATCTGATCGTCGGCGCCCGCCTGCACGCGCTTCAGCAACTCGATCTCGCGCTTGATGCCGGTAACGACGACCGTCTCCTGCGGATGCGCGAGCCGCCACTGACGCAACGCGAACAGTCCATCGGCGTCACCGTTGCAGACATCGAAGAACGCCATCGCGCGCTCGCTACATTTCCAGCTCGGGCTGGCGCCCGTGCTCCGGCTTCTCCTCGATCTCGGTCATCGTCGCCTCGGTCAGCAGCAGAACGCTGGCCACCGACACGGCGTTCTCGAGTCCGACCCGCACGACCTTGGTCGGATCGATGATGCCGGCCTCGACCAGGTCCACATACTGGTTGCGCGACGCGTCGAAGCCGAAGTTGCCGCTGCCTTCCAGCATCTTGGCAACCACCACGCCGCCATCGACCGCGGAGTTTTCAGCGATCTGCCGTGCCGGCGCTTCGAGCGCGCGCTTCAGGATCTGCACGCCGGTGCGTTCGTCGCCGCTCGCCTGCGCTTCCTCGTCTGCCACCGCCTGCACACAGCGCAGCAGCGCAAGCCCGCCGCCGGCGACGATGCCTTCGGCCACCGCGGCCTTGGTGGCGCTGATCGCATCGTCGAGCGCTTCGCGCTTGGCCTTCATTTCCGCCTCCGACGGCGCGCCGACGCGGATCACCGCGACGCCGCCCGCGAGCTTGGCGAGCCGCTCCTGCAGCTTTTCCTTGTCGTAGGTGCTGGTGGCCTTCTCCATCTCGAGCCGGATCTGCTTGATGCGGCCGTCGATCGCCGTGCGCTCGCCGCCGCCGCCGATGATCGTCGTCGTGTCCTTGTCGGCCACCACGCGCCGGGCGCGGCCGAGCTGCGCGAGCGTCATGCTCTCGAGCTTCATGCCGGCCTCTTCCGACAGCACCTGTCCGCCAGTCAGCACGGCCATGTCCTGCAGCATGCTCTTGCGGCGGTCGCCGAAGCCCGGCGCCTTCACCGCGCAGCTCTTCAGGATGCCGCGGATCTGGTTGACGATCAGAGTGGCGAGCGCTTCGCCCTCCACTTCCTCGGCCACCACCAGCAGAGGACGCCCGGCCTTCGCAACCTGGTCGAGCAGCGGCAGGAAGTCCGCCAGGTTGCCGATCTTGCGTTCCGACAGCAGCACGACGACGTCTTCGAGCACCGCCTCCATCTTCTCGGCGTTGGTGATGAAGTAAGGCGACTGGAAGCCGCGGTCGAACTGCATGCCCTCGACCACGTCGAGCGTGGTGTCGGTCGTGCGCGACTCCTCCACCGTGATGACGCCCTCGCCGCCCACCTTTTCCATGGCGTCGGCCACCAGCTCGCCGATCGCCGGATCGTTGTGCGCCGAAATCGTCGCGACCTGCGCCTTCTCCTTGCGCACCGCCACCGGCCGCGAGAGCGCCTTCAGCGCTTCTACCGCGCGCTTGCAGGCCCGGTCCAGGCCGCGCTTGAGGTCGATCGCGCTTGCGCCTGCCACGACGTTGCGCACACCATCGGCGAACATCGCGTGCGCCAGCAGTGTCGCGGTGCTGGTGCCGTCGCCGACCGCCTCACCCGTCTTCTCAGCCGCCTGCCGCAGCATCTGCGCGCCGAGATTCTCCTCGGCGTCCTTAAGGTCGAACTCCTTGGCGATCGTCACGCCGTCGTTGCAGACGATCGGCGTGCCCCACTTCTTCTGGATCAGCACCGACTTGGATTTCGGCCCCAGCGTGATGCGCACCGCGTCGGCCAACTGGGTAGCACCGCGGACCACCTTTTCGCGCGCGGCAGAACGGAACAGGACCTGTTTGTGTGCCATAGCTTCACTCCTCAGGGCCGGAGCCGGTCCCCGATCCGCGCGGCGGCGGGCTGAAACGGTGCCCGGCGCTGCGCGCCGGGCTCTCCGCTCACTTGACCTGGATCGTCTTCATGTACTCGACGATGGCGGCGATCTCGGCGGCCACGTAGCTCTCGGGCTTGGCCTTCGCGTCGACGTTGGCGATGGCCTCGTGACGGAAATCACGTCCCCACACCGGCATGTTGCGCTCGGTGTCAAAGCTCACCGGCCGGCCGTCGATCTTCATCCACGCCAGCTCGACCGGGAACTTCCCGCCGTTGCGCTTGGCATACGTCGTGAGGTCAGGCACGGTCGTGCCGATCTGCTTGGCAACCGGCCCGTTGCCCTTGCCGCTGACGCCGTGGCACGACGCGCAGCGCGCGTTGAACTGATCCTTGCCGAATGCCGCTTTAGGCGGGTCCGCGGCGAGCGCGGCGGATGCAAGGCCGAAGAAACCGGCGACGAGTACAGCGATTGTTTTGGCGGACATACGATCCCCCTTTATCGAATGCCTGCCTGCCGGTTTTGACCGACGCAGCGCTTACCGGCACCCTGGCAGGCCACCGTTGCGCCTGAATTACTTGTTTCACTCTGGCCTGCATTTCCGACCCGGTATTGACCGAAGGCAATGTCGTCGGACCGGGCGCCCGCTCTAAAGAAGACGTATGCGCCCTCTCTTCGAGCCGCGGCTGGTCAACGACGCTTTCGGCGATCCGGGCCTGTATGTTGACTTCCGCGACGAGCGACGCGCGCTGCTGTTCGACTTTGGCGATGTCTCCGGCCTGCCTCCGCGCAAGCTGCTGCGGATCTCGGACATTTTCATCAGCCATACGCATGTCGATCACTTCGCGGGATTCGATCACTGGCTGCGCGTCGTGCTCGGGCGCAAGGAGCACGCGACACTGACCGGCGGGCCGGGCTTCATCGAGCGCGTTGAGCACAAGCTCGCTGCCTACACGTGGAACGTCGTGCACCGCTACGAGGTGCCGCTGATGCTCACGGTGCGCGAACTGTCGACCGGCGGGGCGGGTCGCCAGGCGATGTTTTGCAGCCGCAACCGCTTCATACGCGAGGACGGCGAAGCGTGGATGCCGCAGGGTGACGTCCTTCATTCCGAAGAGGGCTTTCGCGTGCGCGGCCGCTTTCTCGACCACGACATACCGTGCCTCGCCTTCGCGCTGGAGGAGGCGACGCACGTGAATGTCTGGAAGAACCGACTCACCGAGTGGGGTCTGGCGACCGGCCACTGGCTGCGCGAAGCCAGGCGCGCGCTTGCCGCCGGCGCCCCCGACTGCACTCCGATCGCGATCCGCTGGCATGACGGCAGCGGAGAACACGCGTTCACCCGCACCCTCGGCGAACTGCGTCCTGCCTTCGAGCTCGTCGCCGGGCGCCGCATCGGTTACGTCACCGACATCCGCTACACCGAAGCCAACGTCCGCGCGCTCGAGGCGCTGCTGGCCGGGGTCGATCTGCTCTACATCGAGGCCGTGTTCATGGAGGCGGAAGCCGACCATGCAGCCCGCAAGAATCACCTGACCGCGCGGCAGGCGGGCACAATCGCGCGGCGCGTCGGCGCGCACGCTGTGGTGCCGCTGCACTTTTCGCCGCGCTACGAGGGCCGGGCGGCAGAACTGATCGCCGGGCTGCAGGCGGCCTGGCGCAGCGACGAACCGCCCGCGCCTGCCGCGGTGGAGTAGCCCGGCGTGCACGCCTGGCGAGGAGTGCACTGGGCCGCAAGGCCGATGGACCCGCAATGGGCGGTGCGGGAACGGAACGCGCGGTGGGAGGAACGGCGGTGCTCGCCGCCGGCGGTGCCGGACTGGATGAGTGGCTTCCGGTCGCAAGTCGGTTGTTCGGTTGTCGCCGATCAAGGCAGTCCCGCCCTGCCATCCTAGGTTGAGTTTCATAGGGCTGGTCGCGTCGCGGCCAGTTGCGGGCCGTCGAGAGACGCGCCTGGTGGCAGGGAAGTGTCTCTCGTTGCCTTTTCAACACGGGAGATTCGTATGACTGCCTCCAGGATGTTCGACGCGTTCAGGCGCCTATCGATCGCTGTCGCGATCGCAGCGTTGGCCGCGGCCTGCGGCGGCGGCGGTGGAGGTGATGGCGGCAGTGCCCCGCCACCGCCCCCGAATCCGAGCACCGATCCGTTGCAAGCGTTGCTGACCGGGCCGGGGGACCCTCAGAACTACGTCCCGATCGGCGGCTTCGACAGCTGGAGCTACAACTCGGCAACGTCCGTGATGGGGACCACGCAGTACGAACTGGCCTCCGTGTCGATCGCCGGCAACAAGACCGTGCTCGGCGTCTCCACGACGGTGTTCGCCGAGCGGCTCTTCGGCGACTCGCCAGGCGCGCCCGCGTATGAGATGTATTACCGCAAGCTTCCCGGCGGGGTCGGCGCTTATGGCAACAATGATGCGACGGATACGCTGACCGCGGGCGTCATTCCCTATGTCGAACTGCTGTTCCCGGTGACGGCTGGCCCGGTCTCCTCGCTCACCCGGACCGGACTGGACTTCGGCATGGACCTCGACGGCGACGGCAAGAATGAAACCGTCGATGCGACGCAGACGATCAGCATCACGGGCTTCGAGTCGATCACCGTGCCGGCCGGCACCTTTGCAGCGGCCGCGAAGCGCCTTGCGACGATCACGGCGAACGCGAAGCTGACGTCCAACGGACAGATCGTTCCCGTCACCACCACCGAGACCACGTGGATCGCGCCGGGCGCGGGCATCGTCCGGCGCCACACGGTGGGTTCGTCGCTGGGCTCGACGATTCTCACGAGCACCATCGAGGCGCGCGGCTTCAATGTCGGCGGCGTGCGCAAGGGCTTGAGCAATCCCGAGGAGGTGATGGGTCCGCCCTTGGGTGTGCTGACACAGACCAACGTCGGCGACCCGCCCGATCCGGTCGACACCCCAGCGGCCGCGTCGAGCGGCACGAACTTCCTCGTGCTGGGCAAGGCCTACACGCTCGATCCGCTGACCAACAAGTGGCTGCTGCGCCGCATGGGCTTTCTGCGCCTGCCCGACGGTCCGAACGCAACACTGCCCACTCTCATCGACATCGGCCAGCCGGTGCTCTCGAACGACACGCGCGAGACCCAGTCGATCGCCTTCGGAGCTGGCACGTACCTCGCCGTGTTCGAACAGCGCAATCCGATCGCGCCCAACATCACCGGCCCCACGGAGCCGTCGATCGTCGCGCATCGGATCTCGGCAACCGGCGTGCTCACCGACGCGATACCGCTGGTGCTGCTGCCGCAGGGCATCGCGCCGATGGCACCCGGCGTGACATCGCGGCACCCGGCTGTCGCCTTCGGCGGCGGCACTTTCCTGGTGATTTATTACGGTGGACCGGCGACTTCCTCGTCGACCTACATCGAAGGACGCTTCGTCGCGCCCGACGGAACACTGGGTGCGCCGTTCCGCATCTCGCCGGACTTCAGTTACAGCGCAATCTCACCAAACGTTGTCTTCGACGGCGCGAATTTCATCGTCGCCTACGGTGACGCCACGGGCTGGAAGCTCGCCCGCGTGACGCCGGTCGGTGCGGTGGTCGATGCCACCGGCGTTGCCGTCCAGGTTCCCGCCGGCCGCATCCACATGGCCGCGAGCGGCAGCGGCGTGCTCCTCGCCTGGATCACAAGCGACGGCTTCGTCTACGCGCGCCGCTTCGCGCCCGACCTCACCGCGCTCGATGGCGGCCCGATCAACGTCGCCGGCACCGCGGGCTCGCGATCCGCTGTGACAACGGCGTTCCTCGGAGGTGAGTACGTGGTCGCGTGGTCGCAACCGCTCGGGCCGATGAATTCCAGGCAATGGGTGATCTACCTGCAACGCGTTGGAACCGACGGATCCGTGCGCGGCCTGACCCCGCCACCGAATGCCATGGCCGGCGTGTACTCGTCGCTGGCCTCTTCGATCCCGCCGCTTCCGGCATCGAGCTACATCGGCGGCTATGCCCTACCAGCGCTCGGCGTGGGCAGCAGTGCCGGCTTACTCGTGTACGTCAGCGGCACCTCGAATGGAATGTCCGTCAGCGAGCGCGCCGCGGGTATCCAGGGCGTGTGGGTCCATCCCTTTGCGCGTTGATCCCGAGCGCAGGAGTCGGTCCCGAACGCACAAAGGGCCGCCGGAACGAGTCCGGCGGCCCCTTCTTTGAGCGGCCCGGGTGTTACGCGACCTGGCGTTCGCTCGGGTGTTCCTCGGCAGCGGTCGAATTGCGCAGCATCGCGAGCGAGTGTTCCGCGCGATAGAGCTGCGTCTTGATCGCAACGACGCGCTCGGGAACGTGGCGGCGCGCGAGCGACAGCGCGTCGCCCAGCCGCTCGACGGCGTGCGGCAGCAGCGCGGGCTTCTCGCGTTCGGCAAGCGTCAGCAGCGTGCTGCCGTACATGTAGTTGAGCTTGGCACGTTCGACCGGGTCGACACCGATGGCGCCGTTGCCCTCCTCGACCTCGCGCTCGTAACGGAGCAGTTCAGCCAATTGCTCGCACATCTGCGCGAGCGTCTCCGCCATGACAGCAGCAGAACGGCGCGGCCAGTTCCAGAGCGCCTCGTCGTCGCGGGCGATCAGTTCGGCATGAAAGGAGTGCAGTTCAGAACTCATGCAGCGTTGTCGTGCTCCGTTGCCGCGGCCCGGCGTCGTGCAAAACGATGGGCTCGCAGTGCTGCGTGCTGATGACGGCAAGAGCGAGGGTAACTACGGAGCGGCGACTGCACATCCCCAATATGCGATCGCGAAAGGTCGATTCACGATGCGGTCGCTGCAGCGCGGCGCACGCCGCGCTCGTCGCACCGCACAACGGCGGCGAGGGTCACGGGTCGCGCGGCTATGCTCGCGCCCACTCGCGGCGGCTGACGAACCGCCATAGCACCTACAGGAGAGGGAGTCGATGTCCTTGCCACCTTTGCTGCGCGACGGCCTGCGCCTGCCGGTCATCGGTGCGCCGATGTTCATTGTCAGCGGGCCTGAACTGGTGCTGGCGCAATGCAAGGCCGGCATCGTCGGCAGCTTCCCTGCGCTGAATGCCAGGCCGCCGGAACTGCTCGAGACATGGCTCGTTCGCATA
Organism: Burkholderiaceae bacterium; assembly: GCA_035429725.1. Taxonomy (GTDB): domain Bacteria; phylum Pseudomonadota; class Gammaproteobacteria; order Burkholderiales; family Burkholderiaceae_F; genus JALORV01. The sequence goes on from DAOMFI010000029.1 coordinate 24,271, forward strand.
AGCAAGGAACTCGCCGACCATAAGACGCAGCACCCCGAAGCGAAGGTCGCCCCGTTCGCGGTGAACCAGATCGTGCATTCGAGCAACACGCGCCTGCAGCACGACCTCGACCTCTGCGTGAAGCACCGCGTGCCGATCATGATCACCAGCCTGCGCGCGCCCGACGCCGTGGTCGAGGCCGCGCACAGCTACGGCGGGCTGGTGTTCCACGACGTGACCACCATCAAGCACGCCAAGCGCGCGCTCGAAGCGGGAGTGGACGGACTGATCCTCGTCTGCGCCGGCGCCGGCGGCCACGCGGGCCGGCTGTCACCGTTTGCGCTGGTGCCCGAAGTGCGCCAGTTTTACGACGGCTGCTTGATCCTCTCCGGCTCCATCGCCAGCGGCGGCGCGATCCTCGCCGCGCAGGCGCTGGGCGCGGACCTCGCCTACATCGGCACCCGCTTCATCGCCAGCGAAGAAGCCAACGCGCCCGCCGCGTACAAGGAGATGATCGTCGACAGCCGCGCCGAGGACATCGTCTACACCAACCTCTTCACCGGCGTGCACGGCAACTACCTGAAGGGCAGCGTCGTCAACGCGGGCATGGACCCCGACAACCTGCCCGAGAGCGACAAGAGCAAGATGGACTTCGGCTCCGGCAGCGCCAAGGCCAAGGCCTGGAAGGACATCTGGGGCGCCGGCCAGGGCGTGGGCCAGATGAGCGACGCGCCGCCGGCCGGCGTCATCGTCGAGCGGCTGGAAGCGGAGTACCGGGCGGCGCGGGAGCGGGTGACCTAGATCGTGCCCGGGGACCAACCATCCATTCCGTGGATGACAATCATCCACGCCGTGACTGATCCGCCAGGGCTTGTCGCGCGGCTATGCGAAGCCAGCCTGCAGGACGAGCAGGCAGCGCAACACCATGAAGCCCGAACATTCGCTGGAGGATTTTCATGGAGGACGTCCGTCTTGGACCCTGAAAATCCCGCACAGAAAGCGGGAATTTCAGGGTAGCATCCGCACATGCCCGAGCTGATTCAGCGAACCCGGCTCCGTGCGGAGGTCGCACGGCTGCTCGCGCAGTTTCGCGGCGTCCTTCTTGTCGGTCCGCGTCAGGTCGGAAAGACGACGCTCGCGCGCTCCTTCGTCGCCCCGGAATCCCCGAACTACTTCGACCTCGAGGACGCCACCGTCGAGGCGCAGTTTCGCGCGCCGAAGGAACTCCTTTCGCCTTTGACAGGCCTTGTAGTCATTGACGAGGTGCAGCACGCACCTGAGCTGTTTCAACAGCTGCGCGTCCTGATGGATCGCGAGGCAAGTCCGGCGAAGTTCCTGCTGCTGGGCAGCGCGTCGACGGCCCTGCTGCGCCAAGCCGGAGAGTCGCTACTCGGCCGGGTGGCCGTCGTGGAGGTCGGAGGGTTTGACCTCGAGGAAGTTGGCATCCCACGCTCGCGGGAATTGTGGTTTCGGGGCAGCGCCCCGCTCTCGTTCCTCGCGCGCGACGATGAGCAGAGCCTCGAATGGCGGACCAGATTCATTGAAATCTTCCTGGCACGTGACCTGCCGGCGCTTGGAGTTAATGTCCCGGCACCGGCCATGCATCGCTTCTGGATGATGCTGACTCACTATCACGGCCAGACCTGGAATGCGGCCGATCCGGCGCGGTCGCTGGGTGTGAACGAAAGCACGGTGCGCCGGTACCTGGATTGGCTGACCCAGACGTACATGGTGCGCCAGCTGCAGCCCTGGCACGAGAACCTCGGCAAGCGGCAGGTGAAGTCGCCGAAGATCTACTTCCGCGATACGGGCCTGCTTCACGCCCTGGCGGGAATACGCACCGAGGCCGAGTTGGTCCGAAGCCCGCGCCTCGGCGCCTCCTGGGAGGGCTTTGCTCTCGAGCAGGTCCTGCGGCTGACCCAGCCGGACCAGGCCTACTTCTGGGCCACGCACACAGGCGCCGAACTGGACCTGATGATGTTCAAGTACGGCAAGCGCATCGGCGTCGAGTTCAAGTACATGGATGCCCCGTCATTGACGCGCTCGATGTCGATTGCGCTGCACGACCTCAAGCTCGACGCGCTCTATGTCGTTTATCCGGGCAGCCGGCGCTACTTCCTGGCCGAGAAGATCGAAGCCGTCTCCTTGGCGCAGTTCGTTGCAACGCCGTGACCAGCGACTGAGCCCCGGCTCGCCGGGCTATCGACGAACTCGTCACCACCGCCGGCTGGCCCGGCTAGAAAGGCGGCCGCCGTATCAGCGCGCGCTCTCACACCTTCGGCCACGGAAAGCGCAGCACGCGCCACGGGCGGCGAGCTCCTGCGGTAGAAAGCGCCGTGTCGAGATTCTCGTTGAGGTTGGACGCGAGGATCAGCGCGCCCTCGTAGGCCTCGATCCGCTGCAGCAGGTAATCGATTGCGGCATTGGCGTAGCGGTCGTGCGAGTCTTTCACCTCGGTGCGCTTGCCGAACAGCGCGTCGGCCTCGTCGAAGAAGAGCACAGCGTCCTGCTGCTCCGCGCGTTCGAAGATCACTTCAAGGTTCTTTTCGGTCTCGCCGAGGTACTTGCTGACGACACGGGAGAGGTCGACGCGGAAGATCGGCATCTCTAGCGCGCCCGCGAGCACATGCGCCGCCAGCGTCTTGCCGGTGCCCGGCGCACCGACCAGGAGTGCGGCAATGCCAGCCGCCCCCTCGCGGCGCACCGCCGCGAGCAGATCGTCCGGATCCGGAGCAGGCGCCGCAGCCATCATTGCCGCCAGCAGCGACTCAACGGCCTCGACCAGGTCGACATCGTCCCTCGACGTGCCGGAGCCCTCCGCCGATTCGGTCAACGACGCCAGCCAGTCGAAGATGCGGCTGCCCGCCGCGGCCTGCGAGCGATAGCGCGCGAGGTTGCGCGCGCCACCCACCTCCTGCTGCTCCACGCGTTCGATCAGCTGCCACACGTCGCGCGCGCCAAAGGCTTGCAGCAGTTCCGGCTCGCCGAGCACCGCAAACATCGGCCCGACCTCCTGCCGCAGCCGCCGCGCCGCGGCAGTCAGAAGACCGCCGCCGTGCGCCGAAGCATTGGCCGCCAGATCCAGCGCCGCCGCGCGCACGGCGGCATTCTCGGCAGTTGGCGGCACCGTGAGGCCGACGGCTCCGTACTGCCGTGCGTACGCCGACACCGCGGCCAGAAAGCGAAGCCAGAGCGAAAGAAACTCGCGGTTCGGCTCGCCGCCGGACCCATCGGCAGCC
>DAOMFI010000030.1:0-7719 GCA_035429725.1 Burkholderiaceae bacterium
AGGGCATCAAGCTGCGCGTGCCCGAGGGCAAGTGGCGCGTGAAGATGTTCCAGGCGTACGGCGCGAACCCGTCGCCGATGAAGTTCTCCGAGGTCTTCACCGCCCTGCAGACCGGAGTGATGGACGGCCAGGAGAATCCGTTCACGCAGATCTACAGCGCCAAGTTCCAGGAAGTGCAAAAGTACCTGTCGCTGACCGGGCACGTGTACACGCCGGCGTACGTCACCGTCGGCGCGAAGAAATGGGACAGCCTTCCCGCCGACGTGAAGAAGATCCTCGAAGACACGGCCAAGGAGACGCAGGCCTGGGTTTATGAGAAGGCCGCGAAGGACGACGAGGATCTGCTCGGCAAGATCAAGGCCGCCGGCGTCGCCGTCAACACGCCAAACAAGGACGCGTTCGTCAAGGCATCAGCGCCGGTGTACGAGGAATTCTCGAAGGAAGTGGCCGGCTCGAAGGAGATCATCGACCGCGCGATCGCACTCGGCAAGTAGGCGATGAACTTCCGGTCCTTCCGCCGGGGATACGAACGCTTCCTCGAGTGGATCTGCATCGCGCTGATGGCCGCGCTCGCCGCCGAGGTGACGGTGGGCGTGGCATTCCGTTATTCGGGCAACTCCCTGGTCTGGTACGACGAGGTTGCCACCATCCTGCTCGTCTGGGTGACCTTTTTCGGCTCCGCACTGGCCGTCCTCAAGCATGCGCACATGGGCGTGCCCGAGATCGTGCGGATGCTGCCGTCACGCGCGCGCGTCGCCGCCGCGGTCGTGGCGCAGCTCTGCACGATGGCCTTCTTCGTGCTGCTCGCCTGGGTGGGATATTCGATCCTTGAAATCCTCGCAACCGACCACCTCGTGTCGCTACCGGACGTCCCGGCGTCCTACGCGCACGCGGCGATCCCGATCAGCGCCGTGCTGATCGTCATCGGCCAGCTGCTGGTGTTTCCTGAAGTGCTGCGGGAAGCGCGCGGCGAGGTGATGCACGGGGAGGAGCCCGCGTGATCGGATTCCTCGTCCTGCTGTGCGTGGTCGCGCTGGTGCTGATCAACGTCCCGATCGCGGTCGCGCTGTGCATTGCGGCGGTCACGGCAATGCTGGCATCCCAGGGCGTTGCGAGCCTGCCCAACGTGCCGCTCGCGCTCTACCAGGGTGCCTCCAGCTTTCCGCTGATCGCCATTCCGCTCTTCATCCTTGCGGCCGCGATCATGAACACCTCCGGAATCTCGCACCGGCTGATCGACTTCTGCCAGGCGCTGGTCGGCTGGGTGCGCGGCGCGCTCGCGCAGGTTAACGTGCTGAGCCACATGTTCTTCGCCGAGATCTCGGGCTCGGCCGTTGCCGGGGTCGCCGCCACCGCGTCCATCATCATGCCGGCGATGAAGAAGCGCGGTTACCCGGGGCCGTTCACGGCCGCGGTGACCTCGTCCACGGCGACGCTGGCGATCATCATTCCGCCGTCGATCCCGATGATCCTGTACGCGGTCATGGCGGGGACCTCTGTGGTGCAGATGTTCGTCGCCGGCATCGTGCCCGGCCTGCTGGCCTGCTTCGGCTTCATGGCTTTGTGTCACTGGTACGCGGTCCGGTACAACTGGCCGGTGGAGCAGATCTTCCAGTGGGGCGCGCTGTGGCGTGCCTTCCGGTCGGCCTTCTGGGCGCTGACGCTGCCGGTCATCATTCTCGGCGGCATCTTCGGCGGCATCGTCACCGCCACCGAAGGCGCGGCGCTGGCCGTCGTTGCCGCGCTGCTCGTCGGCGGTCTCGTTTATCGCGAGCTCGACTGGGCGCGTCTGCGCGAGGCTGTCATCGACGGCGCGGTGCAGACCGGCACCGTGATGCTGCTGGTGGCCGCCTCCGCCCTGCTGGGACTCTACCTCACCGAGGTTCAGTTGCCGCAACGCATCGCGGCCGCGATGCTCTCGGTCACCGACGAGAAGTGGGCGATTCTCGCCATCCTCAATGTCTTCTTCTTCATCATCGGCATGTTCCTGCACTCGGCCGCTGCCATCGTGCTGGTGGTGCCGATCGTGATGCCGGTGGTCACCGCCGCGGGAATCGATCCGATCCACTTCGGCCTGATCGTGACGCTCAATCTCGCCATCGGCCAGCAGACGCCACCGGTGGCGAGCGTGCTGCTGCTGACCTGCTCGATCGCGAAGGAAAGCGTCTGGGACGTCACGAAGGCGAACATCCCGTTCATAGCGGTGCTCGTGGCCGTCCTGATGCTGATCACCTACGTCCCGGTCGTCACACTGGGTCTGGTGGACTTCTTCTACCGCTGATCATGTCCGATCTGATCCTGGTCGAACGCGACGGTCCGATCGCAACGGTGATCCTGAACCGTCCGCACAAGCTGAACGCGCTGACGCGCGCGATGTGGGGCGAACTGGGTGAAACCGTCGAGCGCCTCGGCGCCGATGCGAAGGTGCGCTGCATCGTGCTGCGCGGTGCCGGCGAGAAGGCCTTTTCGCCGGGCAACGACATCAGCGAATTCGAGACACAACGCTCAAACAAGGCGCAGGCGATTGACTACGGCCAGGTGATGCACCGCACGGCCGAGCAGCTCGCGAACTGCCCGACGCCGATCGTCGCGCAGATCCATGGCATCTGCGTCGGCGGCGGGCTGGAGATCGCGGCACTGGCCGACATCCGCATCTGCGGCGCGTCGAGCCGCTTCGGTGCGCCGATCAAGAACCTCGGACTGGTGATGGCCTACGCGGAGATGGCGCCGCTGGTCCGACTGGTCGGGCGCAGCATTGCTCTCGAGATCCTGCTCGAAGGTCGCATCTTCGACGCGGTCGAGGCCCGGGACAAGGGGCTTGTGTCGCGAATCGTCGCCGATGACCAGGTGGCCACGGAAGTTCAGGCTACTGCCGCGCGCATCGCCGACGGCGCCCCACTCGTCGCTCGCTGGCACAAGAAGTTCGCGCGGCGCCTTGCCGAAGGCACGGCCTTGACGCCGCAGGAACTGGACGAGTGCTTCGACTGCTTCGACACCGAAGACTTCCGTATCGGCTACTCGGCCTTTCTCGCCAAGCAGAAGCCAGAATTCGTCGGCCGTTAGCCAAGCGATGAGCGCGGACGCGAAGGTGCCTGACCGCCCGTCCCACACAGGGCCGCTTTCAGGCATGCGCGTGCTCGAACTTGCGCAGATCATGGCGGGACCTACGGCCGGGATGATGCTGGCCGACATGGGCGCCGACGTCATCAAGGTCGAGAAGCTGCCCGGCGGCGACGATTCGCGCTCCTACCGCGAGCCGCGCGTCAACGGGGTCTCGGCGCCCTTCATGATCCTCAACCGCAACAAGCGCGGCATCGCGTTAAACCTCAAGCATCCGCAAGGCCGCGAGATCCTGCTGCGCATGGCGCGCGATGCCGATGTCCTGACCGAGAACTACCGTCGCGGCACGCTCGAGAAGCTGGGGCTCGGCTACGACGTGCTGTCAGCCGTCAACCCTGGCCTGATCTACTGCGCGGTGTCAGGCTACGGGCGCGACGGACCCTATGGCGACAAGGGCGGCTTCGACCTGATTGCGCAGGGATTCGCCGGCCTGATGTCGATCACCGGTGAACCCGGCGGCGCACCGGTCAAGCCCGGCAATTCGGTCGCCGACATCAATGCCGGCATCCTGGCGGTCGTCGGCGTACTCGCGGCCTACGCGCACAAGCTCAAGACCGGCCAGGGCCAGGTCGTCGAGACCTCCTTGATGGAGGCCGCCCTGCAGCAGACGTACTGGCATGCGGCGATTCAGTTCGCCACGGGGACCAGCCCCGGGCCGACCGGGTCGGCGCACATCCTGACTGCGCCGTACCAGGCGTTTCACGCCAAGGACGGCTGGATCAACATCGGCGGCGCCAACCAGGCCAACTGGGAGCGCATTGCAGAGGTGCTGGAGCATCCCGAGTGGCGCGACGATCCGCGCTTCCGGACGAACTCGGACCGCATGGCCAACCTGCCGGCGCTCGTCGAACAGATGAATGCCGTGCTCGGCACGCGCAGCAAGGCCGAGTGGATCGAAGCGTTCGATGCCGCCGGTGTCCCGGTGGGTCCTGTGCACAGCATCGGCGAGGCGCTCTCGCATCCACAGACGCTGGCGCGCGGCATGGTGGTGGATCTCGTGCACCCTCAGGCCGGCCCGACCAAGGCGGTCGGATGCCCCGTGCACTTTTCCGCGACTCCGACCTCGATCTCGCGGCCGGCGCCGATGCTGGGCGAACACACTCGTGCGCTGCTGCGCGACTACGGCTACGGCGACGCCGAGATTGACAGCTTCATCGCCGAAGGCGTGGTCGAAGCGCTGGCCTAAGTCGCCAACCGACGTTATGAGGCCACCCGGGCGAGCTCGCCCGTCGACAACAGGCGCACTGCGTGCTCTGGAAGTCGCCGCAGGAACTGGCTCTCCGTTTGTGCGCATGGCGTGGTCATGCGAAGGCCGGCGAGACTTCGGTCGATAATCAGCGCGCTAAGGCTCTCTTCGTATTGCCGACTACAACTGCGAGCGAGCTGCGGAGGCGATCACGAGCGTAGGCGCGGCACGGTTGCGGAGCACACCCATTCAACCCAGAAACCTCGGACTGAGACTCTTCCTGCCGTTCGCCGCGGGCTACTTTCTTTCTTACCTGCTGCGAAACGTGAATGCCGTCATCGCACCGGAACTTACGCGCGAGCTCGGCGTTTCCGCGGCCGAGCTGGGGCTGCTGACTTCCGCCTACCTGCTCACCTTCAGCGCTTTCCAGCTGCCTCTCGGCATCCTGCTGGACCGCTATGGTCCACGACGTGTCGAGTCGGTACTGCTGCTGATCGCGGCCGCGGGCAGCGCCTGGTTCGGATTCGGCAGCAGTCTCGGTGAACTCGCGCTGGCGCGGGCGGCGATCGGCCTGGGCGTGTGCGCGTGCCTGATGGCCGCCTTCAAGGCCTTCTCGATCTGGTATCCGGTCGAACGGCTGCCGTCCTTGAACGCGGCCGTGATGGTCGCGGGCGGTCTGGGCGCCCTTGCCGCCACCACCCCGCTGGCCTGGGCGGCGCCCATCCTCGGTCGACACGGACTGTTTCTCGTGCTGGCGGCACTGGCCGTGCTGGCCGCACTGGGCATCTACTCGACACCGGACAAGCCCGCGTCCGCGGCCGGCGGCACGCTGGGACAGCAGTTTCGCGAGTTGCTCAGTGTCCTGCGCAGCCGGGAATTCTGGCGCTACGCGCCGATGACCGCCACCGGCCTCGGCGGTTTCGTCGCCCTCCAGGGGCTCTGGGCCGTTCCGTGGCTGATGCAGGTGGGTGGGCACACGCGCGAGGTTGCCGCTTTCCACATGTTGCTGACGACGCTGGCCATGGTGACCGGGTTCCTGCTCACGGCGGTGTGTATCGGCCCGTTGCGCAGAAACGGCATCCTGCCGGGTCGGATCATGGCGGCCGGCAACGCCGTCGGGCTGGTCGCGATGCTGGCCCTATGGACTGGCATCGGGAGCACGCATGCGCTGTGGTTCGTGCTCGCCCTCGTGTTTGCGGTGGGCAACATCGCCTATGCGGAGATCACGAGTCGCTTCGCGCCGACGCTGGCGGGACGAGTCAACGCGGCACTCAATCTGGCAACCTTCGTCGGCGCATTCTCGATTCAGTGGGGCTATGGCGTGATGCTGGACGGGTTGCAGGCGGCAGGCCGGTCCCTCGCAGACAGCCATCACACCGCGTTTGCCACGCTCCTTGCGCTGCAGGTCCTTGGCTTCGGCTGGTTCCTATGGAACCGGCAATCGGCGGGTAGCGCAACGGGCGCGCTCACGTAATCCGCCGAACGAAATCGGGCGTGCGGCGAACGCCGCTTGAGTCGACTCGCCGCCGCTGTCACTTCGCGGGCTTGCCCTTCTTCGACAGGAAGAACGTCAGTACCGCAATGATGAGCGCCAGCGCAGCGCTGAGTTCCAGCAAGGCGCGGTCGGTGTCGCGTGCGATCGCCTCGCGCTTCCGCTTGAGGCGATGCAGGTCTGCGCCGGGGAACTTGCGCGTCAGCTCAGCCGGTCTGCGCTTGCACGACCGAGCGCGCGGGGCCGGGTTCGTCCCTGCGCCCGTCCGGATGCCGGGCGAATCGTGCCGCATCGCGACCGTGGACCGGCGCCGCATCCGGCCACGGCCAGCCGCCGAACTGCGTTCGTTGGTAGTCAGCGAAGGTTTGCATGATCTCGGCCTGCGTGTTCATGACGAAAGGACCATGCTGCACGACCGGCTCGCCGATCGGCCGTCCCTGCAGCACGAGAAACTCGCTTTCGTCCTTGCCGTTGACCAGTTCGATCGGCACATCGGCGCGGACTTCGATGGCGGCAGGACCGGGTACCGCGTGGCTGCCGACCGTCACCGGACCGCCCTTGAAGAGATACAGATGCCGCCGCGTTCCTGTCCTGGCCGGCGGCATGGTCCAGCGCGCGCCCGCGCTCATGCGCAGGGTCCAGATCGCGATGTCCGCTTCGTCTCTCGCCGCCCACGAGTCGGGCGGCGGCGCCAGCGGTTGTACTTCGCCCTTCTGCCCCGCCGTGGCGCTGTCGTCATGCAAGCGCCCCGCAATCACCGCGACCTCGGTCGTGGCACCACCCCCGCTCATCATCGTTCGCCGGGGAATGTCTTCCGACCAGAACATCGTGAAGTGCGGCGCCGACATCTTCGATGTCGCGGGGAGGTTGAGCCAGATCTGGAAGAGTTCCAGCGGGTTGGGCCGCGCGTCGTCGAGCAGAGGAAACATCTCCGAGTGCACGACGCCGCGGCCGGTGGTCAGCCATTGCACATCCCCGCCGCCATAGCGCGCCGCCGCGCCGAGTGAGTCCGCGTGGTCGACGAGCCCCTTGCGCACGACCGTGACCGTCTCGAAGCCGCGATGCGGATGGGCGGGAAAGCCCGGCACGGTGTCACCGTGGTACATGCTCCAGCCGTCCTTGCGACTGAAGTCCTGGCCGATGGCGCGCCCGGAAAGGGATGCGGCCGGACCCATGCGCCCGTTGCCGCACGGGTAGGCGTCATCGTGGTAGACGCAGAAGAGGAAAGGATCAGCCGTTTCCCAAGGGAAACCCAGGGGGCTGATGCGGATGACAGAGGGACTGGTGGACACCGGCTTCACCTCGGCTGGAAAACGCGGCTCCCTTGCGGGAAGTCCCCAAACTGGGGCGCGAGACCAAATGCGCGGACAGCGCAAGTATCTCCGCACGGAGCATTGCGAATGACACTACATTGGGCCAGCGGCCGGCTTTCTCAACTCACCGTCCAAACGACCTCGACGGGAAGATCGCACTTGGGCCTGCTCATTCAATCCGACGGCTCGAGGCGCAGAATCGCACCGCGCGCGGCGTCAGTCAGCAGGTAGACGAGACCGTCGGGACCGACGCGCACGTCACGCACCCGCGGAAGTTCGCCCTTCAGCATGAACTCATCTTCGACAAAGCGTTCGCCGTCGAGTCGGACGCGGATCAGCGCACCGGCACGCAGCGTTCCCATCAGCGCATCGCCGCGCCAGTTCGGGAACTTGTCGCCTTCGTAAAAGGCGAGGCCTGAAAGTGCGGGCGACGGCGTCCAGTATTTCACGGGTTGAGCCATGCCGGGCTTCTCCGTGCCTTCGCCGATCTTCGTGCCGGTGACGTAGTTGACGCCATACGTGATCACCGGCCAGCCGTAGTTGACTCCCGCCTTGACGAGGTTGAGCTCGTCACCCCCTTGAGGGCCATGCTCGTTGGTCCACAACGC
>DAOMFI010000030.1:7819-27055 GCA_035429725.1 Burkholderiaceae bacterium
GGTGTTTGTTCGGGCATGCCGGGCCATCGAGGTTAGTCGCATTTCAGCGCGCACGGCGGGGCCTGCGTACGGCGGAACGGCGCGACTGCTTCACCGGGTGCGGCAGGCGCCAGGGCACCGTCGCGAATTTCTCGACGAGGAACTGGATCACGGCATCCACCTTGGGCGGCCGGCGCCGGCTTGCGGCGTACACCGCGTGCAGCGGCAGCGGCTCCGGTTGGTGCGAGTCGACGAGAATCGGCACGAGCCGGCCGGTGCGGATCGCCGGGCCGACAATCAGGTCTGACAGCCGGATGATGCCGAGACCCTGCAGCGCGAGTTCATAAAGCGTCTCGGCATTGTTGACCGTGATGTTGCCCCGCACCGGCATCAGCTGCACGGCGTCCTGCCCGTGAAAGGGCCACTCGGCCTGCCCGGCGATGCCGGTTACGGTCAGGCAGTTGTGGTGGGCGAGATCTTCCGGTCTGCGCGGCACGCCGAAGCGTTCCAGGTAGGCGGGTGCAGCCGATATCACCCGCTCGAGATCGCCGATGCGCCGCGCCGCGAGGTTGGCGTCGCCCAGCGGCCCGACCCGGATGGCCAGGTCGATCCCCGCCTCAACGAGGTCGATCGGGTACTCGCTGATCACCAGATCGAGGCTGATATCGGGGTAGCGCGCCATGAATTCAGGAAGTGCGGGCACGAGCGCGTAGGTGGCGAATGCGGTGCCGACGCTCATGCGCACTCGACCGCGCGGCTGCTGTCCGAATCGCATGACATCGGATTCCACGTCCTCGATCTCGCCGACGATGCGCTGCACGCGCTCGAAGTAGATCTCGCCTTCGGAGGTCAGCGCCAGCCGGCGCGTCGAGCGCTGCAGCAGTCGCACGCCGAGGCGCCGCTCGAGTCGGGTCACGAGTTTCGAAACGGCCGAAGGAGTGACACCGAGATCGCGGGCAGCGCGCGTGAATCCGTTGCATTCGACGGCACGCACGAAGGCCAGCATGGCCAGACTCGATTCCATTCGCGCCTCCGGCGGCCTTGTCCGCAAATGTTTATTCCATGATGGCATAAATATTTTGCCATCGGACCGGATTGTCTTCCAAAGCGCGTGAAGTTAGTGTGCTCACGTCGCTAGAGAGAGCCACCCAAAGGAGGGAACCATGGCCCGCTTCGAACCGCTGCTGATCCCGGACCGTTTTGAACTGGAAGCCGCGGCACGTCAGAACCGTTCCGAGGGCTACGCGCGGGCGTTCGATACCCTGGCGCACTGGCTCGACGCGCAGTTCAGGCTCCTCTTCACACATGAGGACCGACCCGTTGCGCTGGCCAGGGCTTCCAAACCCCGTCGCCTCGCCCACTGACTCTACGGCGCCGGCGCCTCCTGCCCGGCGTTCGCCCGGCGCCAAAGCACGCCCAGGCGGCGCGCGGGCCTGGTTTTCGTCGAGAATGCGGCCGAGACTAGCCCGCCTCGACCGCCATGAACCTCCGTATCGGCCTGCTTGTTGCCTTCACTCTGCTTTCAGTCGCTGCCGCCTTCCTGCTGCCGGCGGTCCCGCAGCCGCTCGACTATCACCACTTTGCCGATACGCGCGAGGCGTTCGGCATCCGCAACTTTCTCGACGTCAGCTCGAACCTGGCGTTTGCCATCGCGGGAGTGGCCGGCCTGATCGTCACCCTGCGTCCGCGCACGTCGTTCGCCCACACGTCTGAACGCTGGCCGTATGGCGTCTTCTTTGCCGGCGTGCTGCTGACCGCGGCCGGATCCGCCTACTACCACCTGGCGCCGGACAACGAGACCTTGTTCTGGGACCGGTTGCCGATGACGATCGGTTTCATGTCGCTGCTGTCGGCGCAGATCGTCGATCGCATCAACGCCCGTCTCGGTGTCGCGTTACTCGTGCCCCTGCTGCTGATCGGCATGGGCTCCGTTGTCTACTGGATCGTCACGGAGCGCGCCGGACACGGAAATGTCGTGCCCTACGCCGCCCTGCAGGCTTATTCGGTGGTGATACTCGTGGCGCTGGCGGCAACGCATCCGTCGCGCTACACGCACGGCGCGGCGATCTATGCGGTGTTTGGGGCGTATGTGCTCGCCAAGGTGTTCGAGCACTTCGATCGCGAATTGCTCGCGCTCGGCGGCATCATCAGCGGCCATTCAGTGAAACACATTGCAGCCGCGATTGGCGCCCTCGTCGTCTGCCGCATGCTGTGGCAGCGCTCGCTGGCGGTGCCCGAGACCCGGCTCGCGCTGACAGGACAGTTGGGCCGCGTTTCGACCTGACTCCACCCGGCGCGCGGCGCCGGACGACGGTTCAGTAGCCGACCGTGTAATTGGCGACGTCCACCTTGATGAAGTCGCGCGCAAGGAGTGCGACCGCGTTGCGAGCGTACCGTTCCGCCCACTCGGTCTGCTCCTTGAAGCGCCGTTCACCTGCGTACTTGGCGACGCTCAGGATGCGGTCGGCCAGGAGCACTTTTCCGATGGGCGAAGGCACATCGGCCTCGAGCGCGATGAACTCCTGGTCGAACCACTGCCGTGCCTCGGCAGGCGATTGCCTGTCTGCCTCGGCCTGCGAGAACTTGTACTCGAACTCGCGCCCCTCGCCGAACGACACGATTACATGATGGTGCATGCCTCGCCCTCCAGACTCCAGCCGGTTGCCGTCACGGTCGCGCGCCACTGGGCGTGAGTCGGACGGGACCCCAGGATGCGAGTTTAGCTAGGCGCCGGATCATCGTTCTATCAGGCGCCAAGCAACTGCCCGCCGTCAACCGCGATGATCTGGCCCGTCACCCAGCGCGCCAGCGGTGACGCCAGAAAGAGCGCCACGTCCGCGACTTCCTCCGGAAGTCCCAGGCGGCCGAAGGGAATGCTCTGCAGTATGCGCGGGTAGACGGGATCGTTGGCGAGGCGGCGCATGTCCCAGTGGCCCCCGGGAAATTCGACCGAGCCCGGAGCGATGCAGTTGACGCGGATCTTCTTGCGCGCCAGCAGGCCGGCCTGGCTGGTCGTGTAATGCATCATCGTCGCCTTGACCGCACCGTATGCCGGCATCCGCAGCGCGGGACGCAAGCCCGCGATCGACGAGATGTTGATGATGCAACTCGCCTGTGCGGCCTCGAGATGCGGCAATGCGGCGCGTGAGGCGCGCACCATCGCCAGCACATCCACCGCGATTCCTGCAGCCCAGCCGGCCTCGTCGTCACCGGCGCCGAATCCGGACGCGTTGTTGACGAGCACGTCGATGCCACCCAGTGCCGCCGCTGCCTCGGAGACATAGCGCGCGACGGCCTCGCCATCGGCAAGATCACAGAGCGCCGCATGCGCCTTTCTGCCGTGGCGGGCGATGTCGCTGCGCGCCGCTTCCAAGGAACCCGCCGTGCGGGCGCAGATGGACACATCGGCCCCGCCCGCGGCGAAGCCCAGCGCGATGGCTCGTCCGATGCCCCGACTTCCACCCGTGACAATGACGCGTCTGCCCTTGAAATCGAAATCCATGCTTCAGTCTCCCTTCTTGCGCTCAGGTGGCGTGGCGAATGCACCGCCCCAGCCGCCGCTGAGTTTTGAGTCGATGAGGTTTGCCGAGTAGGAGCAAAGTCTGTCGGACCCGTGGGCTGGCTGACACGAGCCAGGTCCGCAGCGACCGCGATCACGTGTCCTCCGAGCTTAATGCCAGACACGAGTCGTGCGTCTGCCAAGCTCCCCGAAGCAATCACCTGCCACTGGTCGTTCCCGCCGGCCTCGAGCGGACAGGATCCGGACGGAAACCTTCGTTCGCAGGAGGCACCCGACCTGAGTCCGCCGCGGCGGTTGCCTGCCTCGCCACGCAATTCCGCTCGGAACATTCGCTTGGACTGGCAGGTATTGCCGCGCAGGCACGTCGTGGCCTCCGGTCAATGAACCTCCACTCGCAACGGGTCGGTGCACACGTCAGCCCCGTCGCGGGGCAGCGGGCCCAGCGTGAGAAATTCGATCGGCACGAGGATCGGCGATGCAATCTGCCGCAATACGGATTGCACGGTGTCGCGGCGTTTGAAGCCGAAGCGCTGGTCACCCAGCTTGCCGGTCACGTGCAATGGATTCTGCAGAAGAAAGAGCCTGAAGCCCTTGGCACGCGGACGGAACACGAACTCGAGTTGCTCGGTTGCCAGGTTGGCGTGCCCCGCGCCACGGATCCGGACCGTTGAGGTGTCGATCAGCATCTTGTCATCGCGCAAGTCGCCATTGTCGAGGTCGAAGCGGCCTACGATGCAGTTCACCGTGGGTCGGGTGTCCGTGTCGATCAACGGCACGACCTGCAGCAGGAGATTCACGGACCAGAAGTTGAAGACGCCGCCGCTCAGCTCGGTGGGCCAGACCGCGAAGTCCACCCGGCCGCTGGCGTTGTGAAGGATCGTCTCCAGAGTCGGCGCCCTGCCGACGACATCCAGATCGAGGCTCAACAAGCCGCGCAGATCCTGCGCCCGGTCGATGCGGCGGGCGATGATGCCGTAGTCGAAGCGCTCGACGTGGGCGGCCAGCGCGAGCTCGACCTCGGTTTCCTTCAGGTCGTATGACATCGACAGCCGGACCGTTCCTCCGGGCAGGTTCACTACGGCCGGGTCGAGGGACAGGTGCCCGCCTGCGAGCTTCAGGCGCATTGACCCGTCGGCCAGGCGGTCGTTTCCGGACAGCACCTCCTTGGCCTTGACGTCGATCGTGGCGTCGAGCCGGCGCAGAAAAGCCGCGCTCAGCAACCTGTCCGTCCGCCCGACTAACTGGCTCGCCGATCGGCGCAGGCCACGCTCCTCTTCGATGGTTCGGGGTGAGTCGGTCAGACGCTCCGGCAACGGGAAGTCGTCGAGTTGAATGGTGGGCGCGGCAACCTGCAGATAAAGGTGGGGCCGGGGTCCGCTCAGGTCGAGCGCGACCGCGCCATCGAGTTGGCTGCCCCCCACTCTCGCATGCAGCGACGGCAACTCGTAACCGACAGGCGTCATGTGGATCGGACTGCTGAAGGACCACGGGCCCCACGCCGGAAGTTCTACACGCGCCAGAGTACTGAGCGAATCGAGCCGCTCGCCGCGCATTTCGAAGTTCAGCTGCCCGCCGCTGCCGAGCGGCAGAGACGCCGCGCCGTTGAGCGCAAGTTGAGCTCCCGCGGCCTGCGCCGCCAGGGCGAACGGCACATGACCGGCATCCGCCGCAAAGTCGGCGAGCGTGCCGCTCGTAACCTCGACGGTGAGCGGTGTCTGGCCGATCCCACCGTCAAGCCTGGCCCGCACCGGCTCACCCGCCAGCGCGCCGATCCGTGCCTCATCGAGGTGGATCTCGGCGATCGTGCTTCGAGCCGCTCCACTGACGACGAGGTTGCCGCCGTAGGCGCGCATGTCGAACTCCGAATGCCGGGCCCACTCGCTCGGACTGCCGCCATGACCTCGGAGGTTGACCTGCAGCGCCTGCACCTGTCCATCGATGTCCTCCGCAACGCCCAGTCCACGTAGCAGCGCGCCAATGTCGATCGCGCCGGTGGACAGTGCGAGATTCCCCGCGGGTTGCGGGGCCCGCAGATCCAAATCGAGCGTTGCAGCGAACGGGGTCCCGGCGACCTTGCCCGTGAGAGCCGAAGGCAGCAATCTTCCGTCCCGGCTGCGGGCGACGAATGCGAGATCCTCGACGTCGGTACGGCCCAGTTGCAGTCGTTGAACTTGTATGTCGATGTCGGCGTTGGCCAGATCACTCGATGCGGACAAGGCAGTCGCGGGGCTGCGCGTCCTTCCACCACCGTTCACATCGCTGCCAGCACGCAATGTCGAGAGCTCCTGCGCGTGAATCCGGGCGCTGCGCAGCGACGCAACGAGACGGGGTCGCCCAGCGGCGACGGTGCGGGCGTTGACGGTCAACTGGCTGCGCCCGACTTCGAGCGTCGTGCTGAGTGTCCGGGCCCCATTGGACAGGCGCACGTCGCCACGCGCGACCACGGGAAGGTTCGACTGCGGCGACACACTGAGCCAGCGCGCCAGGTCGCCGGCACGCGGGGCCTGGAAGTCGAAGCGCAACGCCGTGTCACGGGTGGGGTCCGCGAACGCGAGCGTCCCGATGACACGCAGGCGTGCTCGCGCGAGCGCCAGATCCAGCTCGAGCGGCAGCACGCGGTCGCGCAGCATGTCGGGCAATGCCCCGCCGCGGAATCTCAGCTTCGCGCGTTCACCTTGCAGCGAGCCACGCGCATGGCCATGCAGGCGGTCAACGCCGCGGGCGGCCAGCTCCAGGGCGTCGATCGAGACGGCAATGGGGGTCGCGCGCGCCGCTCCAGCGAAGCGCAGTCGCGCAGCCGCCAGCGCCAGTGAAACCTCGAGGTTGCGCGCCAGCGATGCCGTTGTATCGCCGCGGCCAGCGATGCGCAGGCGCACGCGCCCGGCGGTGCCGTCGACGCCATCCCCAAGGCCGAATCCCTGAGCCAGTCCACCGAGCTCCGCGTTGTCGACGCCAAGGTGCATTGCAAGCGCCGGCGTCGGTGCCGCCGTGTCGAGCTCGAGTCCGCCAGCGAGGGGCACGCCGGCGACCGTTACGCTGATGGGGATGCGCACACCCCGCTCGTCGGCGCGCCATGCCAGGCTGGTGTCGCGAATGTCGACGCTTGGCCCAAGCCACTTGTCGATCTTCAGGTCGACCTCGGCGTCGACTGCAGTGAGACGCCGCACGGGCAGCGCTTGCTCCGAGCGCGCTTCGGCCGCAGGCCGTTGGCTCTCGGCCGGCGTCGGTGCTGCCAGGAAGGGACGCAGATCGAGCGTGGCAGCGCGCAGCGCCCCGCTGAAGCGGGGGCGTGCTCCACCCAAGGCAAGACTGAGTTGCCCGGAAAGCTCCGACTCGCCCAGCCGGACCTGCAGGTCGCTGATGTTCACCGTAGCGGCTGCGACCGTGACCGTGCAGCGCGCTTGCGACGCGCCGAAGCCCGGCAGCGGCGAGCCCACCAGCCGTTCGATCAGAGCCGGATTCTCGGCACGGGCTTCGACTTGAACGCGTGCCGTGCGCTGGAGCGCACTGATTGCACCATCCGCATGCAGACGTGCGCTTTGCGCGCTGACCTCGAAGGTGAACGGCCAGTTCTCCGCTTCGTCCTGAAGCAGCCGTAGCGGCCCGCCGTCCAGCGCGAGTGAATAGTCGAGACCCGGTTCCAGACGGCCGCGCGCGGCGAGGCGCAGCGGCCGGTCCGTCCCGATGCTGCCGGTCAGCTCGTCCACTTTCAAAGAGCGGCGGGTGGCCGAGCCAGAGTCGTAATAGTGAGCTTCAAGCCCGCGCAGCACGATCCGGGCAATGTCGATC
Organism: Burkholderiaceae bacterium; assembly: GCA_035429725.1. Classification (GTDB taxonomy): domain Bacteria; phylum Pseudomonadota; class Gammaproteobacteria; order Burkholderiales; family Burkholderiaceae_F; genus JALORV01. The sequence goes on from DAOMFI010000030.1 coordinate 15,108, forward strand.
GCGGGCTGCTGCCGGCCGGAATCGCTTTGCGGCGGCGAGGTCCAGTTGTCCGTCCCGTCGGCGCCTCGTTCAAGCCTCAGAGCGACATCGCTTGCTTCGATGCTGCTTGACCGCAACCGTCCGCGCAGCGCCTCGATCAGGTCGACGCGGACACGCAGTTCGCCAATCGTGACGAACTCCTGCTCCGAGAAGCCGGGCGGATTGAGTATGCGCAGCCCGCCGATCTGCACGGCGAGTTCGCGGCTGAGCGTCGGTTTGAGTTCGAGCACGCCCTGCAGGACGACTGGTCGTCCGAGCGCGGTCGAAGCGCGCAGCGCGGCTGCGTCGCGCCAGGGCGAGGCGTCGATCGACCAGCCCGAAAGCGCCATCGCCACGATGATCAACGTGGCCACCAGAGCCAGGCCCAGCGGCACGCCGACCAGGGCCGCGAGCAGCAGAGCGATGCGACGACGACGACCCGACCCGGTCAATCGGGGCGGTCGCGACGCGTGCTCGGCGTCCTCAGCGCGATCGCCCGCCTTGACCATCGGTTCATGCTAGCGCATCCCGCATCGAGCGCCGTGGCCACGAGTTGATGCGCAGCAGTCACAGCATGGCCTGAGTCAGGACGGGTCAATGCGCGCGAGCAGGCGCACTGCCAGGTAGACGGAACTCAAGCCGGCTACGCTACGGCGCTGCGTCGCGCCCTGCTCCGGTCAGCTGAACTCGCCGGTCCACGGAACCGGCCCGCGGTTCAGGGCAGCAACCGCGCGGCCACCGCGCCGGCCGAGATGAGCGCCGCATACCCGAGTTCCAGCTTGAACGTGCGGACCAGGATGGAGTTGTACGCGAGGCCCGGAGGGCATGCGACGAAGTCACGGTTGAGACGGAGCGCGGTTGGCAGCAACAGCAGCGGTGCCAGCAGTGACGGGGCACCTTCAAGCCAGGCGATGGGCAGCACCAGTGCAAAGGCGCCGTACAGGCTCGCGGAATACATGTGCTTCGCGGTTTGTGCACCGAACACGACAGGAAAGGTGCGCCGCCCGACGCTGCGATCGTGATCGATGTCGCGATGATTGTTCACCGCCAGTGCCGCGGCCGCCAGGGCGCCAAGGGCAATCGCGGCGAGCCAGGTCGTGAAGCCGATGTCACCGGTCTGGATGAAGTCCGAGCCTGCGACCGCGACCAGGCCGAAGAAGACAAAGACAACAAACTCGCCGAACGGCGTGTATGCGATCGGCCGCGGCCCCCCCATGTAAGCCAGCGCCGCGATGATCGATGCCAGGCCGATCGCAAGGACAGGCCAGCCGCGGGCCGCTACGACAGGCAGTCCGATCGCGATTGCCAGCGCGCAGCACAGCACGATGGCGGTGCGCACCTGGCCCACCGACAGCCAGCCGTTGGCCGTCGCCCGCGGCAATCCGGTGCGGTTGCCGGCCAGCTCGGCACCGCGCGCCGTGTAGCCCACATCGTTCTGGAGGTTGCTGATGACCTGCAAAGCCACCGCAGCCGCCAACGCGAGCAGCGCGATCAGCGGTTCGAACTGGCCAGTTCGCTGCCACGCCAGCGCGGTGCCGACGGCCACCGGGCTGATGGCGACGAGCAGGCTCGGCAGGCGGACGGCGGCGGCCCAGGCCTGGAGGGAACCCGGGCGCACCAGGGAACTGTCTGTCAGATCGGAACTCGACATGCCGAAGTAAGTATGAAATTCACAGGTCCGGCGAGATTATCCGAGATTGAGGCCGGCGTACCGAACTCGAAAAGCAGCCGCCCGGCGGCTGACCGGCCCCGCCTTGACGCAGCGCACAGGGTACATTTGCCCCCGGCTGCCGCAGTAGGCGCAGAAAAGTGAAAGCTGATGCAATCCCACCCGCGCTTCGCCCCGGTTGAATCCGACCTTTCGGTCAGCATTGATGAGAGGTACTTCGAGGACTATGCGCCCGGCAAGATCATGAATTACGGCCCGATCGAAGTCGACGCGGCCGAAATCATCGACTTCGCGCGGCGCTACGACCCGCAGGAGTTCCACGTTGATCCGGCACGCGCTGCGGCCGGTCCGTTTCGCGGCCTGGTCGCGAGCGGCTGGCATACGGCGTCGATGATGATGCGGGTGCTGGTCGACCGCTATCTGTCGCGCGTAGCGAGCCTCGGTTCGCCGGGCGTGGACGAACTGCGGTGGCTCGCGCCCGTCCGTCCGGGCGACCGGCTATGGGTCCACATCACCGTGCTCGAAGCACGCCGGTCCCGCTCCAAGCCGGACCGAGGAATGCTGCGATCCTTGATCGAAGTCTGCAGCGAACGTGGCGACGTCCTGATGACCGTCAAGGCGATGACCCTGATGCTCTGTCGAAATCCGCCAGATCAGCCCACAGGAGCGTCAGAGTGACAGCACAGACGTTGCGGCGCAAGGTTGGGGGACTCGCACAGGGCGCGTTGGCGATGTGGATCGCATGCTGGGCCGGAGCGCTGGTCCCGGTCGCATCCGCGGCCGAATACCCGGACCGTCCGGTGCACCTGATCGTGCCGTTCCCGCCCGGCGGCGGCGCGGACAACCTGGCGCGCACGATCATGCCGCGAGTCTCGCAGGCGCTCGGCCAGGCCATCGTCATCGAAAACAAGCCCGGCGCCGGCGGCAATGTCGGAGCCGAGCTGGTCGCGCGCGCGGCCCCGGACGGTTACACGCTGCTCTACGGAACCAACGGCACCCACTCGATCAATGCGAGCCTGTACCGCAACCTGCGCTTTGACCCGGTAAAGGACTTCGCGCCCGTATCGCGGATGACTTCGATCGCGGCGATGCTGATCGTCAATCCCAAGCTGCCCGCGCAGACCGTCGCGCAGCTGATTGACTACGCGCGGGCGAATCCCGGCAAGCTCAACTTCGCTTCCGCCGGCAACGGCACGACATCCCACCTCGCGGGCGAACTCTTCAAGACGATGGCGGGCATCGACATCGTCCACGTTCCGTACCGCGGCGGGGCGCTGGCGATCACCGACCTCATCGGCGGGCAGGTCGAGATGATGATCGAGGTAATGCCGAACGCCTATCCCTTGGCCCGTGAAGGCCGCGTGCGCGGGGTCGCCGTCAGCACGGCGCGGCGCGTGCCGAGCGCGCCCGAATTGCCGACGATCGACGAATCCGGACTGCCGGGCTTCGAAGTCAGTGCATGGGACGGCGTCCTCGCTCCGGCCGGCACACCGGCGCCCATCATCGCGAAGCTCAATGCAGCGATACGACAGGCGCTGGAAGACCCGGACGTTGTCGAGGCCCTGAAGGCACGCGGCGCGCAGCCGGTGCCGAGTTCGCCCGAGGAGTTCGCCCGCCACATCGCGGTCAACACCGAAAAGTGGGCGAAAGTCGTCAAGGCCTCCGGGGCCAAGATCGACTGAGCTTTCTCCCTGTCAGGAGGCTGCAGCAGCAAGCGGGCGGTCCGACAGATGCGAGTTGTGGGGCATACGGGTCGGTGGCATGCCCAGCGCCGGTCAGCGGCTTATTGGCGACCGCTGCTCGACTTGAAGACCGGGGCCCGCTTCATAGCGCTTGGTACTCGCCTGCCTCTCGCTCAGAGTTGCTGAGTCTGCGAACTCCGAACCTGCGCCTGGTGTCGGCTCTGGTCAACGCGACGAGCCCGCGGTCGACACTGAGCTGCCTTGCTCCGTTTCCGAAAGCGGCTGTCGATTTCACGCAGAAGGCTGACACCGGCCTGATCGGCGGAACGCGACCCGATGCGGAAACTGTCCTTGAGCGAAAGCCGACCAAGCCATGCCGCACCAAGCCCTCATAGCGTTGTAGCGTCGATCCGTGCCTCACAACTGCCGGCGGCGTTCGCAGAGTTCGACTAGGTGCGATGGATCGCTGCGGTCAACGCGAGCAATCGATGAACGCTTCTCGTTTTGAAGCGATAGCGTACCGCCTGTGCGGCAGGCCCTGACGAGTTCTTGATGTAGGTCGAATCCGGACACCTTTGCCCACCTAGGTTGGCCTGAAGAGAGACCAAAGAGGGGAAAGGTGCGCCATGAAAGCTCTTAGCCGATTGCTTTCCAGTTGTGTGGCTTCGTGGGTTCTCGTGACTTCCGCCTACGCGGCGCCGTACTCGCAGTTCGTCGTGTTCGGCGACAGCCTGTCCGATGCGGGCAACGCCGCCTTTGTCACCTCCAACCAGTTCCCGCCCTCGCCGCCCTATGTCGGGACCTTCAGCAACGGGCCGACGGCCGCGCAGTACATCGCCGACCGGCTGGGCGTGTCCGTGGGACTCGGCTGGTCCGGCGTGAGCGCGGCGGCAAACAACTACGCCGTGGGTGGCGGACTTAATGGCATCGGCAACTACAACGTCCAGATCGGCAATCCTCCCGGGCTGGGCGCGGTGTTTCCGACCATGGCGGTCACCGGCATCCGCGAGCAGATCGAGCGCTATGCGCTCGTGAACCCGGTGGTACCTGACGCTGCCAGCACGCTGTTCATGGTCTGGGGTGGACCCAACAATATCTTCCTCGGAGCAGAAACCGGCGACGATCCGACGGTTTACATCCCGGCCGCACTCAACGACCTGGGCAACGACCTCCTCATGCTGGCGGGCATGGGAGCACGGCACTTGTTCGTACCCAGCATGCCGGATCTTGGCCTGACGCCGGAGGCCCGTAACGCGGGGCCGGCAGCAATGGCGGGCCTGTCCGCGCTGAGCGCCGCCTACAACGGTGGCCTCGCCCAATTGCTTGCCGGGCTTGATGCCGCGTTCGATCCGCTCGGCATCGACTTGTTTTCGTTCGATACCGCTGCGTTCTTCGCGGATGTCACCGCGAACCCGGAGGCGTACGGCCTGACGAACGCTACGGACTCGTGCCTGTTCACCGCTCCAGCCGTGTGCTCGACTTACCTGTACTTCGACAACGTGCATCCGACGACGGCAGCGCACAGCCTCCTTGCGCTGCAGTTCGCCTCAGCGGCCGGAATCGTTCCCGAGCCGGCCTTGTCTGGGCTCCTGCTGGTCGCACTCGTGGGACTGTGGGGCGTGCGGAGGCGGGCCTTCGCTCGCCAGTAGATTAGGCCGCGCACCGTCAGCGACAGAGGCAGCAGGGCGGCGCCGGTGCGCTGCTGCAACAGCGCCACCGGCGCGCCCACCAGCGCCCTGGTCTTCGCTACGGCGTTGCCTCCGTTGGCCGCTGCCAAGGCCGGCGTCCCCGTCAGGTCGCCGGCGCCTACGCGATCCGCCGCGAGCGCAACGACTGACTAAGCTCGAAGGAGGCGCGTCGATTCAGGCCTCAACCGGCTCCTTAATCCGGCCACGCGAAAGTCTAGACACGTCGGAAGCGTGGATAGCGACCCGATGCCAGCTCAGCTTCCGCCAAAAGCAGCCAGCCATTCAGTGCAGTCGCCGCAAAGCTGTCCTGTTTGGTGCGGATCAGCACGCCAATGGCGTTGTCGGTTCTTGGCCGCCCTCTGCCCGTGAAGTCTTCGATGAAAGAACAGGTACGGCACGCCACGCGGATTTTGGGGACCGGGCGTTCATCTCGCAATGTTCTTGTGGATCCTGCCGTCCTTCATGATCACCACGAAGTTCCGGGCCGGATCGGCGACCAGGTCGAGGTTGACCGTCGGGTTACCGTCGACCAGCAAAAGGTCGGCGAGGGCGCCTTCTTCCACCACGCCGAGCTTCCCAGGATAAGGATCGCGCGGGCCGGACAGCTTGAGGAGCTCCGCGTTGGTGCCCGTGGCCATCACCAGGAGCTCCGGCGCGCTGTACCAACGGCGCATCAACGCCAGCATCTCGCCCTGCCGCGCCGCCCCTTCCGCTGAGAACAGGATGTCCGTCCCGAACGCCGTCTTGAGCTTGTACTTCCTGGCCAGCGCCAGAGTTCGCTCGGTGCCTGCCCACACTTGGCGCAGGCGCGCCATATTGGCCGGCGCGAGAGGCGGCGCGTGACCGTCGTCCACGAACGGCTGGAAGGAAAGCCAGATGCCCTTGTCCGCCATCATTTTCGCCGTGGCCTCGTCCATGAGATGCCCGTGCTCAATGACCTTGACGCCAGCCGCGACGGCGCGCTGGATCGCGACGGGGGTGTACGCATGCACCGTCACGTACGTGCCCCAGTTCTCCGCCGCCTCGACCGCGGCGCGCAGCTCGGGCTCGGTGAACGTCGCGACGTCGAGCGGGCTGTGCGGCGACGCCACCCCACCGCCCGCCGTCAGCTTGATCTGCGACGCGCCGAGCAGGAGCTGCTCGCGTGCGCGCAAACGCACCTCGTCCGGCGAATCGGCCACCATGCTGCCGCCGATGAGCTCCATGCGCGACAGCGGCCCGCCGATCTGCCGCGGCAGCGCGGAGGGACTGCGGAAATCGCCGTGCCCGCCCGTGATCGTGATGATGGCGCCGGACGGATAGATGCGAGGGCCTACCACCAGCCCCTCGTCGATCGCGCGCTTCAGCCCGAACGATGGGCCGCCCAGATCGCGCACCGTCGTGAAGCCGCGCATGAGTGTGGCTTCTGCCTCGGCGGCCGCGAGCAGATTCGTGTAGCCGATGTCGCCTTCGATGGCCTGCGCGGGCGTGGGGCGAGCGAGCAACGTGTGCCAGTGATTGTCGATGAGGCCGGGCATCAGCGTGCGCCCGTTGCCGGCAACGCGCTGCACCCGCGTGTTTGCCGGATCGGCGATCGGCGCCATCGAGATCCTTCCGATGACGTTGCCGGTGACGAGTACATGTGCCGGCGCCGACAGCTGCCCGCGGGTGCCGTCGAAGATGCGGACATTTTCAAAGATCACCGCCGTTGTGGGCGTTCCCACCTGAGCTGGGGCGAGCGACGCCAAGAGGCAACCTGCAACGGCCGCCAACACCCTGGCTTTCCGCATGTCATTCATCCGAAATCCTCCCACTGTCCGCGCGGCACTGCGCGGCCGCGCACAGCAAACGAAGTCTGGTGTGAAGTGATTCCGCCCCGACGTGGCAATAACAGCCCCTGTCCGCGCGGCGCCGCCTTAAGAGAATTCCATTCATTGCCTTTGAAGGTCCGCTAGCGGGCAAAGGGCGCAGCTATCGGCGAAGGCGGCTTGTGGCTGCAAGCGACGAGGCCGAAGTTTTCAGTAGAGCGCCACCGGATTACCCGGCGAACCCGTGGCACCCTTCATCTTCAGCGGCGACCAGACGAACAGGAACTCGTAGGCCTTGTCGGCCACCAGCTGGGACAGGTCGAGGTTTTCGATGTTCCAGATGCCACGCTTGGTCTGCAGCTTGACGTGGCATTCGAATGGTTGCGGATTCTCGCCGCCAAAGCCCTTGCCGACCGCCTCGGTGCCCCAGTTGTCGGCCCCAGTCAGGATGATCTTGCGTTCGGCGAGGTATTCGCAAGCGGAAATGCCGAATCCCGGTTCGCCGGCGTTGAATTGCGCGATGCGCTTTGCCTTCTCGGCCGCGTCGAACTTGTCCCAGTCGCGCGGATGCCAGAGATCGCCGTGGCCGGTGTAGAGGAACACGCAGTCGCCGGTGCCGATCGGGGCGATGCCCTGCCGCTTGACCATGGCCTCGATGTCCTTGGCGGTGACGATGCCCGGATCGCTCGGGCTGTTCTCCTTCGGCGCCGGCAGCACTCCACCACGCAGCGCGACGGCATCGAGCAGCACGCCGCGGCAGACGAAGCCCTTCTGTGCGACGTGCTCGACGCCGAGCGGTCCCATGCCGGCCGCGCCGATGCCTGGGTCGTGGTCGAAGCGGCCGTTGTAGTAGAAGCGGCCCTTGGAGGTGACGACGCCGATGTGCCCCGGCCCGTCAAACTGCGTGCCGATCTGCCCGAGCTCGGTGGTGACGACCTCGTCGTTGTAGACGAGTTGTTGCGGCCCGAACGGTCCGCCGGTCGGCCGGCCCGGTATGAACAGGCGCCAGCTACGCGTGCCAAACGCGGGCGCGTCGGATGCATACACCTTGCCGAGCGTCGCGGTCTTGCCCCGCTTGACCAGCCCGACCGCCTTCAGCACCAGCTCAGGCGTAGTACGGTTAACGGCGCCGATCTTGTCGTCGGGGCCCCACTCGACGGGTGCCCACTTGCCCGTCAGCGGTTCGTCGTTGACCGGCATCTGGGCGCGGACCGGTGCCAGCAGGACAACGAGGCCGAGCACCAAGGCAGCGCGGTGCATGTGAAGTTGCATGTCTTCCTCCGGAGTCGAGTGCAGATAGCCAATGAGTGAACCGGTCACGCCGGCGGCGGGACAGGATCGTGCCCGCCGCCGTCCGCGGCATCTCCCTCTTGCCAATGAAATTGGTGTGGCCAGATCTCATTCGCGAAGGAAGCGATCGGGGCACGAGTATCGGCCCTGGGACTGCAGGGGGTCAACGAGCGTCCGCCTTTCGGCAAAACGGTGAGCTTCGACAGTGGCCGGTAGTGGGCGACCCTTGACCCACTGCATTCCTCCAGGCGCCGCCCGAGTACTTCGAGTTCGCCAACTGCAAGAAACAGAGGTTAGAGCACCCGCTCAGCCGCGCAGGGCAGCGATTCGACTACGAAGCTTCGGCGTCACAAAGTCGACGAAGCTGCGTACGTTGCCCGACAGCAACCGCGCCTGCGGATAGACCACATGGATCGGGGTGGCAGCGGGCCAGTGGTCTTCCAGCACCGGCCTGAGCTTGCCGACGCGCACGACCTCCTGGACCTGGTAATCGAAGAACTGCCCGTAGCCGAGGCCGCGCTGGCAGGCGACGATGGCCGCATCGATCTGGTTGGTGGCGAACACCGTGTGTACCGCGACGCGCGCCGGCTGGCCGTCGACGACCATCGGCCAGTCCTGCGGCGACACCAGTCCGATGAAGCTGACACACGGCGCACTGCGCAGGTCCTGCGGGCCGGCGAGCCGGTGACGGCGGATCAGCGCGGCGCTGCCGACGACAATGCGGCGGGTCTCGCCAACCGGCACGGCGACGAGCGACGAATCAGGCAGGTGAGCCAGTCGCACGCCGACGTCCACGCCCTCCTCGATCAGGTCGATCACGCGGTCGAGCAGCACCAGCTCGACGCGCAGTTGCGGGTGCGCGGCCATGAAGTCGACCACCAGCGGTGCCAGCAGCGCGCGGCCGAATGTCACCGAAGAGGTGATGCGGAGCCGCCCGCGCGGCTCGGCACGGCGCGCGTTCAGGCTCGACTCGGCGTCGTCGACCGCGGCGAGCACCAGCTTGCAGCGCTCGTAGTACTCGCGGCCCTCGTCGGTCAGCGCCATCCGGCGCGTCGTGCGGTTGATCAGCCGCACGCCCACCGCGCCTTCGAGCGCCGCGAGCAGACGCACCATCGAGGGCTGCGAGACGTCGAGCGCATCGGCCGCGGCAGTCAGGCTGCCGGCGTCGACGATCCGCACGAAGGCGGCCATGGCCCTGAGCTTGTCCATCCGCGGATTATCGATTGCTGCATGGATTGCAGCAATCCACTGCGCGCTGCCCCATCGATCCCGGGGCCGCCGGCGCCCACCATTCGTCCTGTCCGCGGCACTCCGCCGCCGGCGTGATCGAACCCCACCCCGAACCCAACAGGAGCATCACCATGGCCCGCGTTTCCGTCATCGATCCCAAGTCCGCCACCGGCGAAGCCGCCACGCTGCTGCAGGCCGTGCAGGCGCAGCTCGGCGTGACCCCGAACTTCATCCGTGTCCTGGCCAACTCGCCGAAGGCGCTCGAAGGCTTCCTCGGCCTGTACGGCGCCGCGGGCAGCTTTGCCATCGACAAGGCAACGCAGGAGCGCATCGCTCTGGCGGTGGCCGAAGGCAACGGCTGCCAGTACTGCGTTTCGGCCCATACCGCGATCGGGCGCCACGCGGGACTGACCAACGAGGAGATGCAGCTGAACCGCAGGGGCACCTCGTCCGACGCGAAAGCCGCCGGCGCAGTCGCCTTCGCCAAGGCGCTGAACGACAACCTCGGCGAAGTCACGGCTGCCGAGTTCGACGCCGCGCGCGCCGCGGGACTGTCCGACGGCGAGATCGTCGAGATCATCGCGGTCGTGGCGCTGAACATCTTCACCAACGTGCTTGGCAAGGCTACGCGCGTCGAGGTCGACTTCCCGAAGGTCGAGCTGATGGCCGCGCCGCTGAAGGCCGCCGCCTAGGCACGGTTGCGCTGCAACGCCGGCCCGGCAACCCCGCCGGGCCGGCCCACTCCTCCCACCGCAAGACTCCCATGGCCCGCAGCTTCGCCGACATCGCCTTCACGCCCGCCGTGCGGGCCTTCCAGACCCGGATGGGCAGCCGGCGCAACTACGCGCCGCTCGACGAGCTCGAGGACCGCGGTGTCGAGCTGACCGAGCGCGAGACCGACTTCATCACTGCACGCGACGGCTTCTACCAGGCCACCGTCGGCGAAGACGGCTGGCCCTACGTGCAGTTCCGCGGCGGGCCGGCCGGCTTCCTTAAGGCGCTCGACGCCAACACGATCGGCTATGCCGACTTCCGCGGCAACGTGCAGTACATCAGCGCCGGCAACCTGTCGCACGACGGCCGGATCGCGCTGATCCTGATGGACTACGCGCAGCGGCGCCGCCTGAAGGTGTGGGGCCGGGCGCGGCTGGTGGAGGCGCGCGACAACGCCGCGCTGGTCGAGCGGCTCGAAGTGCCTTCTTATCGCGCACGGGTCGAACGCGCCGTCATCATCACCGTCGAGGCCTTCGACTGGAATTGTCCGCAGCACATCACGCCGCGCTACACCGACGCCGAGGTCGAGGCGGCCACGGCCGACCTGCGTGGAGAAGTCGCGCGACTGCGTGCCGAGGTGGACCGGCTGCGCGACCGGGCCGCGGCCCCCGCCGCGCTGGGCGAGGGGCCGCTGGCGCTGGTGGTGGCGAGTGTTCGCGCACTGACGCCTCGCATCCGCGCCTACACGCTGCGCGCGGCTGACGGCGGCGCACTTCCGCCGGTCGCGGCGGGCGCACATATCGACCTGCCGGTGCCGCTCGCCGACGGCCACGTGGCCACCCGCCGCTATTCGATCGCCTCGGACCTGGCACAGCGCGATGCATGGGAGGTCGCGGTGCTGCGCGACGATGGCGGCAGCGGCGGCTCGGCCGCATTGCACGCGCACTACCGGGTCGGCCTGCCACTGAACGCGGCACCGCCCGGCAACGACTTCCCGCTGGCCAACGACGCGCGGCCCGCGGTGCTGATTGCCGGCGGCATCGGCATCACGCCGATCCGGGCGATGGCCTACGCCCTGCGTGCGTCGGGCCGGGACTTCACGCTGCACTATGCCGCGCGCAGCCGGGACGAGATGGCGTGGGCCGCCGACCTCGCGCGTGAGTTCGGGCCGCAGCTGTCCACTTACACCTCCGACAGCAGCACGCGGCTGGACGTCGAGCGGCTCGTGCGCTCCGCGCCGCCGGAGGCGTGGATCTACGTCTGCGGACCGGTCCGGCTGATCGACGCCGCGCGCGAGGCCGCCGCGCGCTATGGCGCGGTGGATCGCGTCATCAGCGAGCGCTTCTCGCCGGATCGCCGGGTGACCGACTCGCCGTTCGTTGTCGAGTTGCGTCGCTCCGGTCGACGCATCGATGTGCCGGTCGGTCGGACGATTCTGGAAGCCGTGGAGGCGGCCGGCGTGTCGGCACCGTCTTCCTGCCGAAACGGCACCTGTGCGACTTGCGCGACCAAAGTGGTTGGCGGCACGCCGGAACATCGCGACACGGCAATGACAGCCGCCGAGCGCGAAGTCGCGGGACTGATGTGCATCTGTGTATCGCGCGCGCGTACGCCGGTTCTCGCACTGGACCTTTGAGGTTCTCCGTGAGCGTCCGACTTGCCCCGAGGGGATTCGTTCGTCGACCACCGGTCAGTCGGTGCAATTTCCGGTTACTGCAAAGTATTGCGTCGTGTAGGTTCTCAAAATAGATGCAGACTTTCTCATCTAGTTGCAAATTGCTAGGCCGGTAACGAAGTGTCGCAACGACGAAGTGGGGCTGGACGCAAGACGCGTCCAGCCCGTTGGGCTTTGGGTCGACCGAGTTCGGCC
>DAOMFI010000031.1:0-26758 GCA_035429725.1 Burkholderiaceae bacterium
GCCCGCGCCCGCGGTGACCGCGCCGGCCGGCGCCAGGTGCTCGGCGATCTGGGTGTCCGAAAGGCGCGAGAGTTCGGCGATCGGCAGATGGCGCAGCAGCTCCCAGCCCACGGCCATGCTCTCTTCGAGGGTGCGGGCGCCGGGTTGGCTGATCAGCGTGCGCTCGAAACTCGTACCGAAGGCGAGGTAGCGCCGGTCGGTGTCGGACAGGCCGTCTTCGCCGACCACGCTCGCGAGCAGGCGCGCCTGCGTGGAGCGTGCGTAGGCGGCGTACAACTGGCTGGCGAGCGCGGGATGGTCAGCGTGCGTGTAGCCCTTGCCGGTGCCGTCCTTCATCAGCCGCGACAGGCTCGGCAGAACGTTCACGGGCGGATAGACGCCGGCACGATCGAGCTCGCGCGAGAGCACGATCTGGCCCTCGGTGATGTAGCCCGAAAGATCCGGAATCGGGTGGCCGATGTCGTCGGAGGGCATCGTCAGGATCGGAAGCTGCGTCAACGTTCCCTTCGCGCCATGCACGCAGCCCGCCCGTTCGTAGAGCGTGGCGAGGTCCGAATACATGTAACCGGGATAGCCCTTGCGGCCGGGGATTTCGCTCTTGGCGCCGGCGACCTCGCGCAGCGCCTCACAGTAGTTGGTGAGATCGGTGACGATCACCAGCACGTGCTTGCCCTGCTCGAATGCGAGGTACTCGGCGGCCGTCAGCGCGAAGCGCGGCGTCAGCAGGCGCTGTGTCGACGAGTCGCTGGCGAGGTTGAGGAACAGCGCGGAGCGCTCCAGCGCGCCCGACTGTTCCAGCGAGCGGCGAAAGTACTCGGCCGTGGTGTAGGGCACGCCGATGCCGGCGAACACGATGGCGAAGTCCGACGCGTCTGCGCCGCGCAGCCGCGCGTTGGCGGCGATCTCGACCGCGATGCGGTCGTGCGGCAGGCCACCGCCCGAAAAGATCGGCAGCTTCTGGCCCCGCACCAGCGAGTTCATCAGGTCCACGGCCGTCACGCCGGTTTCGATGAACGCACGGGGTGTCGCCCGCGCGACCGGGTTCAGCGGCACGCCGTCGATGCGCAGCCGCTTCTCCACGGCGAGCGGCGGGCCGCCATCGATGACGGCGCCGATGCCGTTGAATACCCGGCCCAGGATGCCGGGGCCGACGCCGAAGTCGATCGGCTCGCCGAGAAAGCGAACGACGGTGTCCGCCAGACCGAGCCCGGCGGTGGGCTCGAGCATTTCAATGGTGACGAGGTCCTCGTCGATCGCGGCAATGCGACCCAGGCGGGGAGCGCCATCGCGCCCGGTAACCACGACGGCCTCGTTCAGCCCGACCTCGAGCGTGCGCCGCATGAAGAGCAGCGGACCGTCGAGCCGCATCGCGGCATCATGCACGGTGACCCTAGGTTGCATGCGTGCCTTCCGCGGAAGCTTCCGGTGTGCTGGCAACGACCAGCGTCGAGAACGCGAACTCGACCCGGCGTTCCAGTTCGGCGAGCTTGTCGAGTTGCTGCTCGCCGATGTCCTCGCCCATGCGCGCGAGCGGACGCATGACGTCGAGCGCGGCGATCTGCTCCGGCGCCACGCCGACCGAGGCGGCCGACTCCGCCAGCTCGATGAAGTGCACGAGCAGGCGGAGCATTGCCGCCTGCCGCTCCGGCCCGCAGTAGTGATCGATCTCCGAAAACGCCGACTGGCGCAGGAACGCATCGTTGACCAGCTCGGCGCACAGAAGCGTCAGACGCTGGCGTGCCGGCAGCGCGTCCTTGCCGATGATGCGCGCCATGCGTTCCAGCCGGGCCTGCTCATCGAGCAGCGTCAGCACGCGGCGGCGCAGTTCGAGCCATTCGTTCTCGCCCGAAGCGGCACGGGCGCGCGCCGTGGGCACGGCGCCATAGCGACCCAGCCACCAGGCCGCGACGTCGAGCGCATCCTCCGAGTAGGACAGCAGCGGATTGATCGCCGGATAGAACCGCGCCTGGGCACGGCGGGCATCGAGCGCCCAGTAACTGCGGACGTAGCGCTTGCTGTGGCTCGTCACCGGCTCGGAGAAGTCGCCGGACGGCGGGCTGATGGAGGCGAGCACGGTGACCGAGCCGCTGTCGCCATTGAGCGTCGTCACCTTGGCAGCGCGCTCGTAGAAGTCTGCGAGGCGGCTCGAGAGGTAGGTCGGATAGCCGCCCTCGCCAGGCAGCTCTCCAAACCGGCCCGAGACTTCCCGCAGCGCCTCGGCCCAGCGCGATGTCGAATCGGCCATCAGCGCGACATGCAGGCCCTGATCGCGAAAGTACTCGGCCACCGTGACGGCCGAGTAGATGCTGGCCTCGCGCGCCGCCACTGGCATGTTGGAGGTGTTGGCGATGATGACCGTGCGTTCCATCAGCGAGCGGCCGGTGCGCGGATCAACGAGCTGCGGGAACTCTTCCAGTACGCCGGCCATCTCGTTGCCGCGCTCGCCGCAGCCGAGGTACACGATGACATCGGCGCTGCAGCCCTTCGCCAGGCTTTCGAGCAGGATGGTCTTGCCGGTGCCGAAGCCGCCGGGGATTGCGGCCTTGCCGCCCAGCGCGACCGGGAACAGCGAGTCGAGGATGCGCTGCCCGGTGACCAGCGGTTCGTCGGAGGCGAGCCGCTCCCGCGCTGGCCGCGGCGTGCGCACGGGCCAGAAGTGACTCAATGCGATGTCATGCACCCTGCCTTCGCTGTCGCGCACGCGTAGCACGGTCGCGTCATCCGTGAACTTCCCCGCCGCCGCGATCCACTCGACGCGACCGGCCACGTCGGGCGGCAGCATCGCGCGCTGCGGCCGGCCACGCGCGGAAGCGATGGTGCCGAATGCACCTCCCACTGCGATCGTGGCGCCCGCCGCGAGCCCGGGCTCGAACGCGAACTCCTCGGCAGGGCCGGGCGCGAGCGGCCGCAGCAGGCCGTCGAAGATGTGGCCGAGGAGGGCTGGTCCCACACGGATGCCGAGCAGATTCCCCGTTCCTGCCACTTCCACGCCCGGCCGCAGCCCGGTCGTGTCTTCGTAGACCTGGGCGACGATCTCGTCCTCGTTGATCCGGATGACTTCACCCAGCAGCCCGGCGGGACCGACGCGTATGGCTTCACGCAACGCGAACGAGCCTTCCGCGCGCGCCCGAAGCACCGGGCCGCTGATCCAGCGGATGCGCGCCCGTGCGGTGGAGGCGGCCTGTTTCATGCGCGCCCGTCCTGCTGCAGGTGCTGCAGCAACCGGCCTTCGAGCTGGGTGCGATCCGCGAGCAATCCGTCGAGCGTCGCGTCGAGCACGTTGTGGCCGCCGACGATGCGGAACCCGGCAACGATGTCAGCCACCTCGACAAACCGAACCGTGTCGACGCCGCCGGCCTTCAGACGCTCGAGCGCGTGCGCGCGCTCGGACTCCGTCCACAGCGGGTGATATTCGATTCGCCATCCGGCGCCGGGCGGCACGGCCCGCAGGGCTCGTTGCAGGTGCGTCTCGACCCACTGTGCACGCGCTGGTGCCGCGGCCCAGCGCGCGATCAGCCGTGTGCGCAGCTCACGCCATGCCCCGGTCAGCAGATGCACCGCGTGCCTTTGCGCAGCGAGCCGACGATCGGTGGCCAGCGCGGCCTCGACCGCGCCAACTTCCAGCGCACGGCGCTTGCGCTCCTCCGCGATGGCCGTGGATACGCGCCTGCGCGCCTCGGACAGTGCCGCGCGGATCGTCGCGCGTGCCTCCGCCTGCGCCGGTTCGAGCAGCTCGGCACAGCGCCGTGCCTTGTACTGCTCGACCAGGTCGAGCAGGGCTGCGGTTCGCTGCTGCAGGTTCATTGCCGGTCAGCGTTCAAGGCCAAGTTGGGCGCGGGCACGCTCGGCAGGGTCGAGCGTGCAAGGTTCGCCCGCGGGTGCGGGAATGATCACGAGCAGCGGACGGCCCGAGGCAAGCGCCGCGTCAAGCTCTGCACGCGGCAGGCGCTGTGCGACTACGGCAGTGATGAAGACCGACTCGGCAGCGCGCAGCGCGGCGCGTACCGCAGCGGTCTCCTCGCCGGGCGAAGGCGCCCAGCACCGCGCGCCGATGAGCCGGAAGGCCGCGGACTCGACTGCGTCTCCAACGTAGGCGAAAGCCGCCATGCCACGCACTAGGCAAGCCGGTTGAGGATCAGGATGGAAATGATCAGGCCGTAGATCGCGATACCTTCGGCCAGCCCGACGAAGATCAGCAATCGACCGAAGAGATCGGGCTTCTCGGCGAGCGCGCCCACTGCGGCAGCCCCCAGCTTGGCGACCGCGTAGCCGCCCGCCAGTGACGATGCACCGGTGGCGAGGGCCGCCGCCAGCAGTCCCCAGCTCCAGGCATCGGGCGGCAGTCCGGTCCTGCCGGCAGTCTGCGCAAGCGCAACGTCCGGCAAAGCGACCAGGACGGTGCCGAAGGCTGCCAGGATGGCCGCTCCGGCGATCACGAGCATGGGAACGGCGAATCGGCGCATGGTGACTCCTCAGAGATCAAGAATGACGGGCGGCGCTGCCAGCGGCCGGAACTCGCGCCCTTCCGGGCGGAAGAAGCGGGTGAAGAACTCGAACAGCACCAGACGGGTAGTCTGGATCGATACGACCATGCCTTCGACGACCAGGATCAATACGTTGCCCAGAACGAGAATGAGGCCGTAAACAAAGGCGTTGCCGCCGGCATCTGCCAGTGCAATGACGGCCGAGCACAGGCCTGCGTGCGCCAGCGCGAACGCCCCGACGCGAGCAAACGACAGCGTGTTGATCAGTACCTGCACGGTGTGCTCGAGCAGTTCGCCCAGGGCACCGAACGCCGCGCCAATTCTGGGGTGCTGCAGCACCGCCGCGACGACAGCCCAGACGACCCCACCGGCCGCGACCCAGCCGCCGACCGGCGTCACGAATGCAGCCAGGGCGCCCCCGTAGGTCAGCAGCACCGGAGCGTCTTCGCGGACCCAGCCGGGCAACCGTCGCTCCCACCAGGCTTCGAGCGCACCCAGCAGCAACCCGAGCGTCAACAGTCCGGCGCCGCCGACGATCGGGACCAGCAGCACCGGCAAGGGATGCTCGATCGGATGCAGCCAGAGGGGCTCGAGCAGGTCTTCGCGACAGAACACGCTGCCGAAGACGAAGCCGAAGGCTGCGGCGGCGATACCGCCAGGTACCAGCAGGCGCAGCACGGGCATCCGGTGGCGCAGCATCCATCCGGCCGCGGCGAGCACCAGCCCCTGTCCGACGTCGCCGAACATGTAACCGAAGATGACCGGCACCGCCAGCGCGAGCAGCGTGCTCGGGTCGGCTCCCCCCGTGCCCGGCATGCCCACCATCTTCGTGAAGACCTCGAACGGCTGGGCCCACCACGGGTTGCGCAGTACAAGCGGCGGGCGCACGCCGCGCGGCGGGCGCGGAAAGGTGGCGATGGCGCGGGCATCGCAGGTCTCCAGCGCGCGGACCAGCCGCTCACGGTCGGCCGTCCATCCGGTGATGCGCGCGAACACGTCGCCATGCTCGATCGCACCCCCGTGCTCGAAGCACCACGTCGCGAGTGCGATGTCGCCCAGAGCGCGGGGCAGCTGGTGCTGTTCGGACAGCTTCCCCAGTTGCTGGCGGAGCTGGTCGATCGTCGCCTGTGCCTCCGCCCGCTTGTCCTGGACCAGCGCGAGGTTCGCCTTCGCGCTGGGCTGCAGCCAGTCAGGAAACCGGGCGCGACGGCCATTGACTTCCGAAACGGCGCGGGCGATCGCATCGATTGCCCCGGGTGCGCCGAGCGCCAGCAGGAGGCGCTCATGGGCCGTTGCGGCAAAGCGTGCGATCGTGTCGGGCGGGATGTCGATGTCAACGCCGGGCGGCAGCGCGAACAGTGCCGCCGTGATGCCGTTGCTCGCCTGCGCGAGCGCCGCGAAGTCGATGCGGCTCTCGGCCATCTCGCGCAGCGCGGTGGCCGCGAGTTCGAGTTCCGCGGCCTCGGCCTCCGCGATCTGCAAGGCGCGCACCAGGTCATCGGCTTCGGCGGCCCAGGCGCGCGTCACGCCGATGCCGTCACTCAGCGCCTGCGCAGGTGCACGCCGTTCCGTACGGTGCGCCGTCGAGGGACGCGGCCAGTAGGGCCGGTACTGGCGGGCCAGCGCATTGAACTCCTTCAGCAGTTCCGGCGGCAGGGTCGAGCCTGGCGGTGGCGTCTCGTGCCACTCGACTTCTGCGCAGCCCGCGGCTGCGAGCGCCTCCAGCGCAATGAAGGCGTCGTCCTGTCCGATGACGATCTCGAACCAGTTGCACGGCTGCGGTCGGATCATGACGTGCTCTGCGCCCGGGCGCGCAGGACAAATTCTCCCTGCAGACGCTCCAGATCGAGCGCAAACAAGGCCAGGTAGGCGAACAGGGCCGAGGGCTGCAGCGCAGCGCGTCGCACATGGGCCGCGAGACGCGCGGCGAGCGACTGTCGCGCGCCCGCCGCGTCTGACGGCGAAAGGGCGCCGAAGCGCAGCACGTGCGTGCGCAGCATCTGCGCGATGTGGTCCAGTCCGGCAGCGACTTCGCTCGACGCGCTGGGCCACCGTATGCGCCACTCGTGTTCCCACGCGGCCAGCGCCACGTGAAGGCGGTGCCCGGCGCGCAGGCGTTTCAGCGTTCTGGCCAGCGGCTCGTCAAAGTGCACTCCCGCATCGATCGCGGCAGCACGAACCGCGTCCGCGATCGGCGCAAGCGGCCCGCCTGCCAGTGCGGTCCGGCGCTCTGCCACCGTCTCGAGCGCGTAGCGGGCGAGTTCGGGATCGACCGTGAGCCAGCGCGGCGGGCGCTCGTCGGACAGCAGATGCACGACCGCCGGAAGGTCGCACAGGTGCCGCATGTGGCCGACCGCGGGTTGCCACTGTTCCGGGCTCCAGGCCGAGACTTCCCCGACACGCGTGCGCCATTGCTGCCGGAACGCATGCTCGATGGCGTCACCGTCGCCCGTCACGGGGATGCCGCTGACGATCGGGGCGGCGCTCGAGGCCCGCACGGTTTCGAGCAAGGCTGTGAAAGTGCGCGCGGAGTGCACCTGCTGCCACAGGCGCTCGTCCGGCCGCAGCGCAAGCCGGGCTCCGACGCGCGCCTGGGCGTACTCGAGGGACAGGCCGCTGATCATCCGGCGCCTCCCGCGAGTTCATCCGCCAGCCGGTCCAGAGCGCGCGCCAGCCGCTGCGGCTCGTCGGCCACGGGATCGGCCGGCCGCAGCAGGCTGGTGCGCTCGCGGTTCAGCTCGTCAATGCGGGCGCGAATGGACGCGTCGGTCCAGCGGTGCACGGCCGCCGCCCGTTCGGCCGCACGTTCAGCAATGGCATGCGCCCGCGCGCGCGCGGCCAGGCGCATCGCTTCGGCGTCTTCGGCGCATTGCGCGACAGCTGCGCGAGCAGATCGCTCCGCTTCGAGCACTCGCGCGATCGCGTCGTCCACCGGGGCAGTGGCTGCGGCGGCGACGGTCGTTGCCATCGTGTCCGACCTTTCCTTCCGCTACGGGAATGGGCCACCTGCGTAACTCTCGCTCCCCTTTATAGGCGCGACAGCCTCGTTGCCGCTTGCTTCAGAACAAGCGTCCGGGGCTGCCGAGCCGCAAGTGCCGGCCGGATGTTTGCCTCGGAGCAAGTACGGCTCGTGCCGGGCTGCGATGAAGCTCCGGGCGCCTGCGTAAGGCGGGCACAATCCGTTCATGACCGCGCGGCTCGTCTTTCTGGTGCCCGGCTTCTTCGGCTTCACGTCGGTGGGTGCCGTGAGCTACTTCGAACGCGTCGAGCAGGCACTTGACCGTGCCCTTCGGAAGCGCGGCATAACGGCGCGCATCGTGCGATGCCGGACTCAGCCCACGGCATCGATCCCGCGGCGGGCCGACGTGCTGAGGCGCCAGGTCGTAAGCAGCGGCGGCCTGGACGCGAAAGAGCTGCACTTCATCGGGCACTCGACGGGTGGCCTCGATGTGCGGCTGCTGCTGACGCCGGGAGTCAGGATTTCGCGCGGCACCGACGAGGAGCGCATCGCGCGTCTGACGCGGACGGCCATCGCAGTGGCCACGCCCCACCACGGCACGCCCCTGGCAAACCATTTCCTCACGATCCAGGGTCAGACTTTGCTGCTCGTTCTGAGCGGCCTGGCAACGTCAGGGCAGGGGCGCGGCACGATAGTCGCTGCGGCGAAGGCGCTTGCGGTTGCTGCGAAGCTCGATGACTGGCTCGGTCGCGCGGAGGGTCCGCTCGACCGGGTCGCGGCGGCGTTACTGCGCCGGATCCGCTTCAATCGTCGCGACCCCGTCTGGAAGTATCTCGGCGAAATCGAACGCGATCAGGGCGCGGTGCTGCAGCTCACCCCGGAAGGCACGGCGCTGTTCACCGCCGCGGCGACGGATCGGGAGGGCGTCGATTACGGTTGTGTCGTCGCCGGGGTTCCATCACCCAAAGCAGTCGTCACGGCCGGCAATCTGCTGGATCCGGAGTACCTGGCGCTGCGCTCATTGTTCCGCGCATTGCACGGGCTGACCTCGCAGGCGCATCCGCGCTATCCATATCCGAAGCCAACGGCGGCGGTCCGTCACCGCGTCGACCGCGAACTCGGGTTCAGGACGACGTCCGCCACCAGCGACGGCATCGTGCCGACGCTCAGCCAGTTGCACGGCCGCCTGCTGCATGTCGCCCGGGCCGATCATCTCGACATCGTCGGCCACTACACGCTGGCGGGCGGCCGCACCGCCGACTGGCTGCCTTCCGGAGCCGGATTCACAACGGCCGAGTTTGAAGCGGCCTGGGACTCCGTGGCGGCAGCGATTGCCGGGCAGCGGAGGCGGCAAGCGGCATGAGGCACGGTGAAATGGCGGCTTGCCGCATGTCACCGCCACGGCCATCGCGCGTTGAGTGACAATCCGTTCGATTCGTCCAACAGCGTGGCCGCCATGATGTCCGATTCGCCGCAACGCCCGCCCCAGGAAGTGGTGCGTGCCTTCCGGGAGCTGCTGAAATTCGACTCCGTAACCTGCGCATTGTCCGACTGCATGGGGCGCTTCGGAGGCATGACCGCCGACATGCGCCCGCTGGGTGAGGCCGTCCGCTTTGCCGGACCGGCGGTGACGGCCCGGACGCTGGCAAGCGACCTGGCTGCTGTGTTCAAGGCGATCGACATCAGCCAGCCGGGTGACGTCGTGGTCGTCGATGCCCACGGCTCACGCGACACGGCCTTCTGGGGCGAGAACATGACGATCTCCGCGCAGAATCGGGGCGTGGCCGGGGCCGTCATCGACGGCGCGTGCCGCGACGTCGTGGAGATCCGCCGACTGAAGTTTCCGCTGTTCAGCAAGGGCGCCGTGCCTAATGTCGCCGCCATCGCGGGGTATGGCGAGGTCAATGTCAGGATCCAGTGCGCGGGGCAGGCGGTTGCGCCCGGCGACATCATCGTGGCGGATGAAAATGGCGTGGTCGTGGTACCGGCCGCCGCGGCGGACGATCTGCTGCATCGAACGCGTCGGCTGCTCGAGACGGAGCACATACTGCAGGAACGTCTGAGGGAAGGCGCGACGATCGGGGAACTGGTCGAGATCGACAAGGTGTTTGCAGCGACCTTCGACCATCAGAGTCGCGCGCTGAAGAGCGACACCTAGGGCGCAGATTCGCAGTGCACGGCCAGCTCGTCATGCCGTCTGACGCAAGCATCCGCTTCTTCGACGATCAGTTCCAGCGCCAGATCGGATCGGGCGACCTGTGCCTCAATCCCTTCGAGGAGGCAGCGCTGCCGCATCTGCGCGGCCGCGTGCTCGACTATGGCTGTGGGCTCGGAAACCTGGCGATTGCCGCGGCGCGGCGCGGATGCTCGGTCGTGGCGGTGGACGGGAGCCGCACGGCGATCCGCCATCTGCGCCAGACGGCCGAGGCTCAGTCGCTGGCGATCGAGGCAAATGAGGCGGACCTGCGCACCTATCAGATTGGCGGAGAGTTCGACGTCATCGTGTCGATCGGGCTGCTCATGTTCCTCGACTGCCCGACCGCTTTCCGCCGCCTCGAAGAACTGCAGCAGCGCGTGCGCCCCGGTGGAACGGCGATCATCAACGTGCTGATCGAGGGGACGACTTACATGGACATGTTCGATCCGTCCTCTCATTGCCTGTTTTCGCGTGGCGAGTTGCGGCGGCGATTCTCTGGATGGGAGATCCTTCTTGCCGAGTATCGGGACTTCCCGGCGCCCGGGGAGCGCGTCAAGGCCTTCGAGACGCTGGTCGCGCGTAAGCCCGTCGCCGTAGGTTCCGCCTGAAGCCGCGGGCGCGCAGACGGACAGCGGGTCCGCGCTGGCCGCTGCAAGCCCGACTTCCGGCCTAGGCAGACCTGCCTGCATCCGCTACAAAGCGGACGAGATAGTGCCCCGCCTGAGCCCTGTCGTTGCCGCTAGCCATGCCGACAGGCGTTCTGGTGGTCGCTTCATCAAATTGTCTGGCAGCGGAGGCTGCAAATGGGATCTGACGAACGCTCCATCCGGGAGTTGCATGCCGCCTGGATCGAAGCAGTCAACGCCGGCGATCTCGAGCGCCTGCGCACCTTGATGGCAGATGACGTCGTGTTTTTGAGTCCCGGCCGGGCGCCGTCTGGCCGGGACGGGTTTCCCGCCGGCTTCTCGGCCGCTCACCGGCAATTTCAGATCCATTGCACCAGTGAGCTGGAAGAGATTGTGATCGTCGGCGAACTCGCCTACACCCGGTGCCGGGACTCCTTGTCGATGACACCGCGCGACGGCGGCGCAGCAACGGAGCTCGCCGGTCACCGTCTCACCGTATACCGCAAGCAGCCCAACGGCCGCTGGCTTCTGGCCCGCGACGCGCACACATTGTTGCCCACGGCCTGACTGTCATTTGCATGAGCACCGCGAACTTCCGCGAGATCACCGCGGCCGACGTTCCGGCGCTCTTCGATGTGCGTCCGCGGACGCGCGAGAACGCATTGACGCTCGAGGAATTGCAACGGCTTGGTATCAACCCGCAGAGCGTCACGGAAAGCCTCGGCCGGTCCACCAAGGGTTGGGCCTGCGAAGACTCCGGCAAGATCGTCGCCTTCTCCATGGCCGACTGCGCGACGGGAGAATTCCTGGTCATCGCTGTGCTTCCGGAGTACGAGGGACGAGGCGTCGGCGGCAGGCTCATGGCCCTGGCCGAGGAGTGGCTGGCGGCATCGGGCTGCCAGCGAGCGTGGCTCTCTACGGACCTCGACACCACGCTTCGCGCGTACGGCTTCTATCGCAAGCGGGGCTGGACCGACTGGAAGATCGAAAGAGGCAATCGGTACATGGAGCTCAGCCTTTCGCGATGACGGCGAACCTCGGTGTCGGCATTGTTGCGCTCGGCCCGACTCGGGCAGATGGGCTGCTCTCGAGGCCGACGTCGGCGCCTGAATGCGTGCAAGCCCTGGTCGGGATCGCGGGCTGACTTCGTCGCCCTGGCATGCAGGCGTCACCTGCGCGCGCTCGTGTGGTCGGGACGGCTAAAGGGGCGATCCCATCCAAGGCCGGGCCGCCCGGGACGCGGCGGCCCCAGGTCGGTACCCATATCGGTACCCATAGAATGCATCATGGCCCTCCGAGCCGCGATCTATCGCGCTGAACTCTCCGTTGCGGACATGGACCGCGGGGTGTTCGAGCAGTACACGCTGACGCTGGCACGCCATCCTTCCGAAACCGAAGGGCGCATGATGGTGCGTCTGCTGGCCTTTGCCTTGCATTCCGACCCGGCGCTGGCGTTCGGGCGCGGCCTGTCGACCGAGGACGAACCGGATCTATGGAAGCGGGACGACACCGGCGTCATCGAGCTATGGATCGATGTCGGCCTGCCGGACGAGAGGGCCGTGCGCAAGGCCTGTGGCCGCGCGCGCAGTGTGGTGGTGCTGGCGTACGGCGAGCGCCGCACCGAAGCCTGGTGGGAGAGCAACGCTGCTGCGCTGTCGCGGCTAGCGAATCTGCGCGTCCTCACCTTGACGGATCAGGAGTCCTCGGCGTTGCAGACGATGGCTGCGCGCTCGATGAAGCTGGCCTGCACGATCCAGGACGGCCACGTATGGCTCGCTTCGGACACGGCATCGATCGAGATCACACCCGTGGTCCGCCACAAGCCCGTGACCGCTTGAGATCCGGGGCGGGGTGGGACCGCTAAGTGGGCTGCTGGGGAGATTGCGCAGCTTTCGCGCTGAGCGCGCGATGGCGCGCGAGGTAAGAAGGCGTGCGCGCCTTGGGCACCCTGCGGACGAAGTTGTGCCGCGCCACGTGGTAGCTCGAATCGAAGCCGAAGAAGTTGAGTTTCATCCGCGCGAGTTCCTCCGCTCGATAGACGGCTAGCGGCTTGCGCGCCTCATCGGCCTCGCGCGTCCTGCGCTTGTCAGCAAGCCGCTCCGCAAAGTCCTCGCGTGCCATTGACCGTGCCTCTTCGATAACCCGGGCCAGGAAGTCGGGCGGCGAAGCTCCGAAGCGGCCGTCGATCAGTCCTCGCTGCAGCGCCTCGCGCGTGCCCATCGGCATTCGCCCTTCGGTGATCGCTCGCGCGCCCTCGGGACCCGCGCGCTTCGGGAGCAGGTAGGTCCAGTACTCGGAGCCATAAAGGTTGCCCATCCCCTTGTAGTGAGGGTTGAGCACGATGCCGCTGCGTGCAAGCACGCGGTCGGCGGCGAGCGCGATGAAGACGCCGCCCGCACCGGCGTTGCCCTGCAGTGCCGCCACGGTCAGGTGGGTCTGCGTCGTGAGGACTGCCAGCACGAAGTCGTCGATGGCGTTGATGTTGCGCCAGGACTCCTCGGCCGGCTGACTGGACGCCTCGATGACGTTCAGGTGGATGCCGTTGGACCAGAAGTCCGGCCCGCCCGCCAGCACGATGACTCGCGTCGGACGCCGTGCGGCCTCGCGGTAGGCCGCGGTCAGACGCTCGCACTGCGCGGTGGACATCGCCCCGTTGTAAAAGGCAAAGTGAAGGACGCCGACCTCTCCCTGCTCTTCATAGCGGATCTCGCGCCAGGTCTGGGTCGAGTGCGGCGCGTCGATGGCCAGCTTCTTGACGGGCACGGCCTGCAGACGATCGCCCAGCACCATTGCGGCCGGGAGCTTGAACGGCCGGTCCGGGTCCTCTGAGTCTTTGAGGTGCGTGATCCAGACCGCGCCGTCACGTGTGGCCCGGCAGATCGCTCCATCGCGCTGGGCGATGATCTCGCCGGCGTTGCCACGCAACGCTGCTTCCGGATGGGCGTCGTAACAATGCACGCGCAATCCCAGGACATCGTCGGCGACGCCGGGCGTACCGTCGGCGGCGCGAAGCTTGCGCAGGACCAGGTCCGTGGGATCGCGTTGCCAGTCGATGGCGCGGTCGGCCTGGCGCATCGGAAGCCGAAGCTTCCCGCGCGCGTCGGTCAAATCCCGGAGTGGCGTGGGCTGCTCGCCTGTCTCAATGCGCTCGAGAGCGATGCGGACGGCAGCCACGGCTGCCTCGGTGACTTCGTTGCGATAGAGGCTCCCCTTGCTGGCTGCGCGCATGTCGAACTCGACGCTGGCCCAGACATCGCCCGCATCCATCTCGGCATTCGCCTGCAGGACGGTCACGCCCCAGCGGGGCGGGCTCTCCTGCACGGCCCAGTCGAGTGCGGATGGGCCGCGGTCGCCGCGGATGCCCGGATGCACCACAAGGCAGCGCACAGCGCGCCACACCGACTCGGGAATGGCACGCTTCAGGAACGGAGCGATGACGACGTCGGGTGACCAGCGCCGCACGGCGTCGTTCGTCACGGAGTCGTTGACGTCGAGCTCGAGCGAGACCTCATGGCCCCAGTCCGCGAGCTCGACCCAGAGTCGCTGCGAGAGGCTGTTGAACGAATGAGCCAGCAGCAGGATGCGCACAGGCGAGCCCGTCAGCAGATGCGCGGCAACTGTTCGCCCGTCAGCCAGTCGACGACGCGCCTGCCGCCGAAGCTCGTTTCCATCTGCACGAAGCAGTGTGCGTCGGCGATCACCTCGCCGATGATCGCGGCCTCCGAACCCTGCGGGTGGGCGCGCATCGCGTTGAGCAGCCGCGGAGCATCTTCCGGCGGGCAGATGGCGATCAGTTTCCCTTCGTTGGCGACGTAGAGCGGATCGAGCCCGAGGAACTCGCACGCCGCGCTGACTTCCGCACGCACCGGAATCTTCGCCTCATGGATCAGCATGCCGACCCCGGACTGCCGCGCGAACTCGTTCAGCGTGGTGCCCAGGCCGCCGCGCGTCGGATCGCGCAGGCAGCGGATTGTCGGCACCGCAGCGACCATCGAGGCCACCAGGCCGTGCAGCGCTGCCGTGTCCGAGCGGATCGTCGTTTCAAAGGTCAGGTTTTCGCGCAGCGACATGATCGCGACGCCGTGGTCGCCGATCGTGCCTGACACCAGAACGGCGTCGCCGGGCCGTGCGCGGTTACCCGAGATCTCGATTCCCGGCGGTACGACGCCGATGCCAGTGGTGGTGATGAAGATGCCGTCGCCCTTGCCTTTCTCGACGACCTTGGTATCGCCCGTGACGATGGGCACACCGGCGTCGCGCGCGGCCGCCGCCATCGACTCGACGATGCGCTTCAGACTTGCAAGCGGGAAACCTTCCTCCAGGATGAAGCCCGCCGCCAGATAAAGCGGCCGTGCGCCCGACATCGCCACGTCGTTGATCGTGCCGTGCACCGCCAGGCAGCCGATGTCCCCGCCCGGAAACTCGAGCGGGGATACGACGTGACTGTCCGTCGCCATGACCATGCGGCCGCCGGGCACGGCGAAAAGGGCGTTGTCGTTACCCTGTGCCAGCCATTCGTTGGCGAAGGCACGCGCGAACAGTTCTTCGATCAGCTGCGCCATGGCGCGCCCGCCGCCGCCGTGCGTCATGTCGACCCGTCCGTTCTTGAAGTCGACCGGCCGGATGTAATCGCTGCGAACCTTGGTCATGGATGCCTGCCCGCGAGTCGTTCGGGCGTGGTGCGCCTGGGTCGGGCTGGCTCGCTCATGCCGCCCGCACCTCGATGTCCTTGAAGCGGCCGTAGGAATAGTGCGCGGCACAGGCCCCTTCGGAGCTGACCATGCACGAGCCCATCGGGTTCTCGGGCGTGCAGACGGTGCCGAAGAGCTTGCAGTCCACCGGCTTCTTCACGCCGCGCAGTATCGCGCCGCACTCGCAGGCCTTGTTGTCGGGCACGGAGCGGTACGTGATGCCGAAGCGCCGCTCGGCATCGTACTCCGCGTACTCCGGCTTGATGCGCAACGCGGAGTAGGGCACTTCGCCCAGGCCGCGCCATTCGAAAGTGGGGCGCAGTTCGAACACTTCCGCCACCAGTGACTTCGCCTTTTCGTTGCCTTGCCGCGTGACGGCGCGTGTGAACTCGTTTTCCACTTCGGCCCTGCCGTCGTTCAACTGGCGCACCAGCATCAGGATCGCCTGCATCACGTCGAGCGGTTCAAAGCCGGCGATCACGACCGGCCGCTGGTATTCCTCGGCGAAGTATTCGTATGGCTGACTGCCGATCACCGTGCTGACGTGCGCCGGTCCGATGAAGCCATCGAGCGGGACGATGCCGAGTTCGCGCACCTCGGGTGATTCGAGAATGTGCGTGATCGCCGCCGGCGTCAGCACGTGGTTGCAGAAGACCGAGAAGTTCGCCAGGCCCAGCATCTTCGCCTGGCGGATCACGATCGCCGTCGGCGGCGTCGTTGTCTCGAACCCGATCGCGAAGAAGACGACCTGCCTCCCGGGGTTCTCCTGGGCGATCCGTATGGCGTCGGCGGCGCTGTAGACCATGCGAATGTCCGCCCCGCGCGCCTTGGCCTTCATCAGCGAGAGTCCATCCGAGGCGGGCACGCGCATCGTGTCAGCGTAGGTGCAGACGATGGCGCCATGGTCATGCGCCAGGGCGATCGCGTTGTCGATGCGACCGATCGGCAGCACGCACACGGGGCAGCCTGGGCCGTGGATCATCTCGACGTTCGGCGGCAGCAGGTCCTTGATGCCGTAGCGCGAAATGGCATGCGTGTGTCCGCCGCAGAACTCCATCAGGTGATAGCTTCGCTCGGGCTGCGCTTCTGCGCAGATCCGTGCGGCAATGCCGCGGGCGACGTCACCGTCACGGAACTCGTCGATGTATTTCATCGAGCCCCCTCGCCCTGCCGGCGGTCCCGCCCTGGGGGACGCGAGCGCTTCCGGAACGGCCGTGCAGTGCTCATGACGGCTGCGCTCCGTCGAGCCCGGCCTCGGCGAAGAGCTGCAGCGTGCGTTCAGCCTCGATCGGGTCGAGCTTCTGCAGTGCATAGCCGACGTGCACGATGACGTAGTCGCCGGGTTGGGTGTCCTGCACCAGTTCCAGCGAGATCCGCTTGCGGACACCGCCGACATCGATCAGGCCCTCCGAGTCGGGCAACAGCTCGACGATGCGGGCAGGCAGGGCGAGACACATTTCTGTTTCCCCTCAGTGAGCGGTTGGGACGGAAGCCATGCCTTGCGCGAACCACGCCTGGCCCAGGCTGACGCCGCCGTCATTGGGGGGCACCTGGATCGCTTCGGCCACGGTGAGTCCTTCCTGCCGCAACCGCCTGCGCAGGCCGCTGGAAAGGTTCTCGTTCATGAAGCAACCACCACCAAACACGACGGCGTCCAGGCCCTGCGCACGTGCGTGTGTCATGCACCAGTCCGCCAGTGCCTCGACAAGCGTGGCGTGGAACAGCGCCGCACCGCGCCCGGCATCGGTCTCGTCGATCAGCGCGGCGGCCAGCGGCAGCAGGTCGAGATTCCCGTTGTTGAACCGGTATCCGCCAGCGATGGGGGCGATGGCGCCGTGCTGCGCCGCCAGTCCCTCCAGCAGCATCGGGGCCTGGCCTTCGAAGCTCTGCCGAGTGCGTACGCCAAGCAGGCCTGCGGCGGCATCGAACCAGCGGCCCATGCTGCTCGTGGCGGGACAGTGCAGGCTTTGCTGCAGCATCTGCCGGACCGTGGGCGCCGCCGGCATGGCGAAGCGCAATGGAATCTCGTCGCTGCGCCCCAGCGCGTGCAGGACCGCGGCGGCCATGCGCCACGGCTCGCGTGCCGCTCGATCGCCCCCCGGCAGCGGGAGTTCGCGTAAATGTGCAATGCGCCGGAACCCGGCCGCATCGACGCGCAGCAGTTCCCCACCCCAGGCGGCGCCGTCCGTGCCCAGGCCAACACCGTCGAGCGCCAAGCCCAGAACCGGGCCGTGGATCCGGTGCTCGGCCATGACAGCCGCGATGTGCGCTGCGTGATGCTGGATCGCGACGGCCGGGACCCCGCGCGAGCGGGCCCACTGCGACGCATAGCGCGAGCTGTAAAAGTCCGGGTGAAGATCGTGCGCGACGATCTGCGGCTCGATCTCGAGCACGGCGCACAGGTGGTCGACGGCCTCGTCGAGGGCGCGACAGGTCGGTGCATTGTCGAGCGAGCCGATGTGCTGCGAGAGGAAGGCCTCATCACCCCGCGTCACGCAGACCGTATTCTTGAGGAACGCCCCGACGGCCAGCACCGGCGGACCGCTGCGCGCCAGCCGGATCGGGGCGGGCGTGTAACCGCGCGCCCGCCGCACGAAGGCAGGTGCCGCGCGGGCGGTTGCCGTGTGTGCATCGCGGACCACACTGTCGTCGCAACGCACGAGCACGTCGCGATCGTGCATGAGCAGCGCGTCGGCGATCCCGCCCAGGCGCCGCACGGCCTCATCGTTGGCGGTGACGAGCGGCTCGCCGCCGGGGTTGGCACTGGTCATCACCAATGCGAGCGGCTGCGGCCGGGCGAGCCAGCCGGTACCGCTCGGGCGGCCGGCGGCCTCATGAAAGAGCAGGACGTGCAGGGGCGTTGACGGCAGCATCAGGCCGATCGTCGTCATGCCTGGAGCGATGCCGGCGAGGGTCTTCGCCGTGTCTGCGCGCTGCGCCAACAGCACGATCGGTCGCTCGGCCGACTCGAGCAGATCACGCTCGGCCGCCCCGACGCTGGCGAAGTTCGCGGCGCTGGCGCTGTTGGCGACCATCACCGCAAAGGGCTTCTCTTCGCGCGCCTTGCGTTCGCGCAACTGGGCAACCGCAACTGCATTGCGGGCGTCGCAGGCGAGCTGGAATCCGCCCAGTCCCTTGATCGCCACGATCTGGCCGGCCAGCAGGCACGCGACGGCGTCGGCGACCGGATCCGCGCTGCCCAGGTCGTGACCGTCGGCGCGCCGGAGTTCGAGGCGCGGACCGCACGCCGGACATGCATTCGGCTGCGCATGGAAACGGCGATCTGCGGGATCGTCGTACTCGCGCATGCAGGCCGGGCACTGCGCGAAGCGCGCCATGCTTGTGTTCGGTCGGTCGTATGGGAGGGTCGCGGTAATCGTGTAGCGCGGGCCGCAGTTGGTGCAGTTGGTGAAGGCGTAGCGCCAGCGGCGGTCGGCCGGGTTCAGCATCTCGGCGATGCAGTCGGGGCAGGGCGCTGAATCGGGCGTGACGCCGGTGGCGATGGGGCCGGCACCGCTGGCATCGATGATGAATCGCGATTCTTCCGGGCGGGGCTCCGCGACCCGCGACTCGAGCGCGTCGATGCGCGCCAGTCGCGGCGCTTCGCGCCTGAGGCGCTGCACGAAAACGTCGAGCTGATTCGCTTCGCCCTGCACTTCGATCTGTACGCCCAGGCCGTCGTTCAGCACGCGGCCGGACAGCGCGAGGTCCTGTGCAAGGCGAAAGACGAACGGACGAAAGCCCACGCCCTGGACCTGGCCGCGCACGCGCAGTGCACGGCGGATCAGCGGCGGGGCGGCGCAGTCCATCGGCGCGACCTAGTTCCGCTCGCCGAGCCGGGCCTCGAGCTCGGCTACGCGGCGCTTGAGCGAGGCGACCTGCTGATCGCGCGCGTGCCGCGCCGTCACCGCATGCAGGCGAACCCAGTTGACCCAAAGGTCCATGCCCTCGCCCTTGGTCGCGGAAACCTGCATCACCTCGATTGCGGGGTTGATGCGGCGCGCGTAGTCAATGCAGCGCGCGACGTCGAAGGAAACATAAGGCAGCAGGTCCACCTTGTTCAGCAGCATGAGGGAGGCCGCCCGGAACATGTCCGGATATTTCAGCGGCTTGTCCTCGCCTTCGGTGACCGAGAGCACGACGACCTTGTGCGCCTCGCCGAGATCGAATGCGGCCGGACAGACCAGATTGCCGACATTCTCGATGAACAGCACCGAGTTCTCGTCCGGCTGCAGGCGCTCGAGGGCGCGCTCGACCATGCTGGCATCAAGGTGGCAGCCCTTGCCGGTGTTGATCTGCAGGGCCCTGGCGCCCGTAGCGCGGATGCGATCGGCGTCGTTCGTGGTCTGCTGGTCGCCTTCGATGACAGTCACCGGCGTGGCCGGCTGCAGGCGCTGGATCGTTTCCGTCAGCAGCGTGGTCTTCCCGGACCCGGGGCTCGACACCAGGTTGACGGCGAAGATGCCGCGCTCGACCAGGAACTCGCGGTTGAAGCGCGCGTGCCGGTCGTTCTTCGAAAGGATGTCCTGCTCGATCTGCACCATCCTGGCCTGGCTGAGGCCGGGTGCGTGTGCGTGCGCCGGGCCTTCGCCGTAGTGCAGGTCGGTGGCCCCGTCATGCGCGTGCGCGTGACGCACCACGCTGCCGTCGGGCATCACGTGCACGTGGTCATGCTCGTGCCGGTGGGGCGTGCCGCCTTCGTGTACGTGGCCATGGTGATGGAAGTGATCGTGCTCGCCGCCATGGTCATGGGCGGCGTCGTGCTCGTGCGCGTGCCGGTGCGCGGTGCCGTCTGCATGCCGATGTTCGTGTTCATGCCCGTGCTCGTGGGCATGCTCCGCCTCGTGGGCATGGGCATGGCGGTGGACAGTTCCGTCGGCATGGACGTGCTCGTGCTCGTGGCCATCGCCTTCGATCATCGTTTCGCCGCTGCCGCAGCCGCAGGTTGTGCACATGTTCGTTCTCCTCGACGCCGCTTCAGGCGACTTCGATTTCCTTGACCTTCATCTCTTCGCCCTGCGTCACCTGCAGCTGGTAGCTGCCGCACAGCGGGCAGGCCTCGCCCAGCCGCGCGAGCGCCACGCTCTCGCCGCAGGGCAGGCACCACGCGCGCCCTGGGGTGGACTTCACTTCAAGGCGCGCTCCATCGGCCACAGTGCCGCGGGTCACCGCGTCGAAGCAGAACCGAAGCGCCTGTTCCTCGACGTGCGACAGTGCCCCGATCTCCAGCAGCACGGCGCGTACCTGCGCCGCCGCGTTGGCCCGTGCAGTGTCCTCCACGATCTGCAGGATGCCCTCGGCGAGCGACATTTCATGCATCAGCGACCTCGATGGCGCAGGCCACACAGGGATCGAGCGCCTGCACAAGCAGTGCGGCACTCCGGCGTGCCTCGGCAATGTCCTTCACGGGCTGCCCGACCAGGCCTTGAGCAAGGGCGCCGCTCGGGTGGAAGTTCCACTCAGTGGGAGCGACGATGCGATAGTGGTCCACACGACCCTCGCTCACCTGCGCCTGATGCAGCAGCAGTCCGCGCGCGGTTTCTGCCAGGCCAAGGCCGATGCCCTCCGCGACTGTGTATTCCTGCACGACACCGCTGGCCGTTCCGCCGTGGGCCAGCCAGGTCGCAAGTTCAACGAGCTGGGCGAGCAGGCGCGTGCTGACGGTGTTGCCATGTCGCGCGGCAAACGCGGCGACCAGCGGGTGACGGGCCTGCCGTGCCAGCGGGCCGGTCTCGACCGGTGCACCCCGCCAGTGAGGCGTCCGGCTGAAGCCGGCGTCGACGCCGGGCGCTGGAACGATTCGGCTCACGGCTTCGACACTGGCAGCGGGCATCTTTTCGACGTCGCTGTGGCCCAGGGCCGGTACTTCGTCCTGCAGTTGCCGCAGCAGTCGCGCGGGCAGCGAGGCACCCGCGGCGATCCAGCTAGCGAGAGCCTCGGTTGTCATGGCATCCAGCCAGCGCGAAGCCTCCATGCCGAAGACCCTTTCGCGACTGACGTCGTCGCAGACGTCGAGCTGCAGCGCCGAGGGTGTCTGGCGGATTCGCGCGACGGCGGTGACCTCGGGACCGACGCCGAGCGCCTTGGGCCAGTCGATCAGCAGGCGCGTCAGCAACTCGACGGTGGCTTCCCGGCGCACGTCGGCACCGCGCCGTTCAAGCTGTTCGGTATCGCTCGCGATACCCCGCGCTGCCGCCAGCGCTGCTGCTGCGGCGGCGCCCTGGGCTTGCGCGCAGATGGAAAAGAGCAGGGGAATGGTGCGCTCCACCTCCTCGGCCGGGCGCCCCTGGGTCAGGCGCGCAGGCAGCGGCGTCCGCGTCGAGGCGACGCCGACCGAGCGTATGCGGTTGGCCTGGATGCCGAGCCGCACGGTCAGCTCACCTTCCCGGAACATCGGGTTCTTCCACATGCAGGAAGCGCCCCCGCAGGAAGTCTCGCTTGCTCATGGGCGCATTGGCCCGCTCTTCGAGTCTTGCCAGCGGTACCGGTGACGGCTCATCCGCGACCGTCGTGTCGTTGGAACCCGCGTTCGCAGAGTCGAAGATTGCCGCGCGCGCGAGCTTTGCCACGAGAACGGCGGCGGCATGGTCTTTGAACTCCAGTGCCGGCGAAAAGAGTGAACACATGCGGTATTCGCCGACGATCGGGTCGACCGCATCGATGAAGTCGTACCGGCCAGCCGGAAACTCGTAGCGCCGCTTCTGTCCAGCGCGTACGGGGTGCCAGGCCGCGGGATCGCGCGGCAGCAGCATCAGATTGATCGACCAGGGTGTGACCATCACGCCCAGCCAGAGGCCCTCCCACGGCTCGAATCCGACCGCCTGCACCCGCAGGGCCGGATTGACGAAGCCCAGGCCCTGCATGCGCTGGGCCACCGCGCTGAAGGCCTGTTCGAGGCTCAGGCTGGGATCGGGAAGCAGGGTTTCAGTCGTCATCGCTCAGGACCAGGAAGCCGTCCTTCGTTGTCGAACAGATCGGGCAGGTCCAATGATCGGGCAGGTCGCTGAATGACGTGCCAGGCGGAATCTGCCACGCGGGATCGCCTTCGGCCGGGTCATAGACATGCCAGCAGACCTTGCATTCGAGGCGAGTGCTCGGTCCGAGAACCACCTGGCGTTCCATCGTCACGGTCAGGCTGCGCAGGATTCGCTCATCCAGTCGATCAGCTCGGCCAGCCGCCCGCGCGTGTCGGCAAGGTCTTCCTCCGCCGCAAGCGCAACCTCGGGAACGTCGACGACTTCGATGGTGTTCAGGATCAGCGTGTTCATGCTGTTGAAATACTGCACGCGCCAGATGTCGCGCGCGGTGGTCGAGGTGATGCGGCAGTTGCCGAAGCCGCGCGACATGATCGCCACCGCGCCGACCGGCAACGCGCGCTCGAGGACCTGGTGATCCTCCGGCGTCAGCGGGAACAGCGTCAGATTCAGTACATGCGCCGGGTCGCCTCTGCGGCGTCCGTCGATCTGCGCCCGCAGCTCATGGAGCAACGCCGGTGAGTTCATCGCGCCGGTAGGAATTTCCACCAGTGGCAACTCGGACCGCGCGCCATCGCGGGCCGCCTCGATCACGATCTCGGGCAAGGGGCCGGCTTCGATCCAGTCGCCGATCATTCCGCCGTCGCCGTCGAGCTCGACGGCACGCCAGAGCCCGGTGAACACGCTTTCCTGGATGCGCAGCACGCGCGCGCCATTGACCTGGATGCTGACCTCGCCGTCGCCGAGCATCTCGTTTGCGACGCGGAGCGCGCGCGGCTCGACCGCGCGCAGGTCAAAGCGCAGGTTGCGACCGCTGGCCGGCGTCCAGCGCTCCAGCTGCGCGAGCACGCCAGAGAGCAGATCGCGTGCGGCCGCGAGTGCCGACGTGTCTTCCGTCTCGGGAACGCGTGGCATCGAAAAGGTCCGCATGTCACGCGGCATGTCGAGGTACTGCAGCTCTTCCTCCTCGACGTGGGAACCGGGGCCAACCATGCGGATCGGTATCGGAATGGATTTCATCGTCATGCCTGTGGGATGGATTCAGTGGCCGCAGCCGGCCGACGCGCCGGCGGATTTGACGGCGATGCCCACCGAGGGCGGCCGTGATGGCTCCGCGTCCAGCAGCTGCCGTGTTTCATTGAGGTATTCGTCCCAGTTTCGCAGTCCGTCGATGGCGCCGACATAAGCGCCGTCGCGCAGCATGACGAGGGCCGGCCAGCGGGCGAAGCCGAAGCGCGGCGCCACCTTGCGCGCCGCATCGGGGTACAGCACGCCGACACGTAACTGCCCGGCGAACGCGCGCGCGACTTCCGGAGCGATGACCGCGAGGTCGAGCGTCTCCTTGTAGCGCACGGGATCTTCCGTGAAGACCAGCATGGCATGGCCGGGTCCGTGAACGAACTCATCGAGCGAATCGGCGTCGACCACGGCAAAGCCGTGGCGCGACACCAGTTGCTCGAGCAGAGGATGCAGTCCGACGGCAGGTGCCGGGGCGAGTGAGCTCATTGCGTGGATTCCTTGGGTCGTGGGACGAGATGCGGCGGCAACGTCGGTTCGCGCGCAGCGAGATCGGCGAAGTAGGCACCGATGTCGTCGGTGCCGTTCATGGCGGCGTCGAGCGCTGCCAGGGCGGCGCGCGTCTGCATCGCCTCCTCTTCGGTCATCACGCGCACGGCCGAGCCCTGGAATGCAAGCAGCCAGGTACCGGCCGGCTGCTGGCCGACCAGCATGACGTTGAGTCGCTCGCGTCGTCCGTCGGCCTCACAGACGGCAAACTGTTCGTCGCAGTCGACAACCTTCAGGGGGACGCCGACGCACATGGCTCAGCCTTCCGCGCGCTGGCGCAGTTCGAGCAGGCGCGGATCGCCGATCCTGCAGGCGGCTTCCGCAGCGGGGCGCTCGCGCTCATACGCCGCAAGGCCGACCGACCGGGCGTTGAGCGGCGCGGCCAGGTCATCATCGGCGCGACGTGCACCGGGGTAGCCCCAGCGCGCGAGTTCGCCGGCGGCCAGTTCGATTGCTTCGTCCAGCCTTGCGCGCACTGGCTCGGTCAGGCTGCCCCCGAAGTCATCGAGCGTCAGCGGCTGCACGCCGATCGCGACGATGCGCTCCGGCGCAGCTCCATGCAGCTGCGCGAGCGCCAGGACGTCGTTGAAGCCGTTCTGGTGCGGACTCATTTTTCGTGCGCCCCACGCCGGCACTTCGGCGTCGCGCAGGACCTTGAGTTCGCCCGGCGCCAGCCCGAAATCAATCGCGTCGAACACCAGCACGCAGCGGCTGGTTTCCACGTAGGGCAGGAGGCTGAGGCCGAGCGTTCCGCCGTCCATCAGCTCGACCCCGGCGGGAAATCGATACGCCTGGTTCAGTGCCTCGACGGCACGGACGCCGAAGCCTTCGTCGGCCCACAGAAAATTGCCTATCCCCAGCACCAGAACTTCGCGGCGTGCATCCATTGGACGTGTAACCCGATTGGTTACACGAACAGTAACGGTGGGGGTGGCAGTACCGGTTGCTCTACGTCAACGCGCGGACGCGCTGGGCGCAAAGACACTTCGGAGCGATTGGGTTTCAGCGGCCGCGCAATGATGCGCGCACTTCGCGCGCGGCCGTGTGCAT
The DNA here is from genome assembly GCA_035429725.1 of Burkholderiaceae bacterium. Lineage (GTDB taxonomy): Bacteria > Pseudomonadota > Gammaproteobacteria > Burkholderiales > Burkholderiaceae_F > JALORV01. Next base: position 24,548 of record DAOMFI010000031.1, read on the forward strand.
GTCCCAGGCGACCTGCAGGTGCATCCAGAACGCGGCTTCGTTGCCGAAGAACATGGCCAGCCGCACGGCGGTGTCTGGAGTGATGGCGCGGCGGCCGTTGATCAGTTCATTGACGCGCCGGCGCGAGACGCCAAGCGCCTTGGCCAGTTCGGTCTGGCTGATGCCGAGCGGCTTCATGAAGCGCGATTCAAGAAACTGCCCCGGCTGAGGCGGCCGGCGGGAAGGTATTCCCAACGAGGCCATCTGGCCTCGTCGGGAGCTTTGCGCTGCCATCATGAAGTCAAGCGCAGTGCGCCGGGGTCAGACCTTTTCGATCTTCGCGCCGGCCTTGAACGAGCGCACGCCGCTGATCATCGTGCCGACCACGCTTTCCTGGCTCATGATGTCCTCGCGGAACACCATGTACATGTGCACGATCGCGAAGATCATCAGGTAGTACATCGCGAAGTGATGCACCGTGCGCACCATCTGTGAACTGCCCAGCAGCGTGTTGACCCAGCCGAACACGTTCATCCACGTCGAGCCCCAGCCGAACTGCTCGGAGAAGAGGGCAAGTCCCGTCAGGATGATCACGATCGAACCCAGCACGTACATCGCGAACATCGCGAACTGCGCCAGCGGGTTGTGGCCGATCCACAGGGCCGATTCCTTCTTCATGAACAGGTAGTACCTCGCCTGGCTGAAAAGGCCCTTCCACCAGCTGAAGCTCCAGACCGGCGGAATGAAGATCGCGCGGGCGTGATGGTTGCCGACGATCGCCCAGTAGACGCGCACCGCGAAGGCGACCGCGAACACCATTGCGGCGATGAAGTGGATCATCCGCACGTTGCCGAAGAAGTACGTGTAGGTCGCTTCCTCGCGCGGCCCGCTCCACGGCGATCCGATCAGGTAGCCGGTCGGAATCAGAACGAACATCGCGATCATCATCACCCAGTGCCAGATGCGCACCGGGGCCTCATACACATAGACCTGCCGGAGCGGACCGCCCAGCACGGCGCCGCTGACCGGATCGACTTTCATCGCGCCATAGCCATGTTTCGACATTTGCGGCTCCTCTCAGCGCACCTTCACGGAAACGATCTCTTCGCCCTCCGGGGACATGACGTGCGTTGCACACGCCAGGCACGGATCGAAGCTGTGAATCGTGCGCAGGATCTCGACCGGCTGGTCCGGCTTGGCCATCGGCGTATTCATCAGTGCCGCCTCATAGGCGCCGATCTGGCCCTTGGAATCCCGCGGCCCGGCATTCCAGGTCGTCGGCACGACGCACTGGTAGCTGTCGATGCGCCCGTTCTTGATCTTCACCCAGTGCGCGAGGGCACCGCGCGGCGCCTCGACCGGAGCGACACCCTTGGCCTCGCCGGCCCAGGTTGACGGTTCCCATTTGTCCACGTTCGCGGTGGCCAGGTCGCCGGACTTGATGTTGGTGATCAGCTGGTCGTAGAAGTAGCGCATCTTGTGGGCGGCCCACTGGCACTCCAGGCCGCGTGCGGCCGTGCGGCCGAGCGTCGAGAACAGCGCGGTGACGGGCACATCGAGCGCCTTGAGCACGCCATTGACCTGCTCCTGGATTTCCTTGTGCCCCCGGGCATAGGCCACGAGGTAGCGCGCCAGCGGACCGACCTCGACCGGGTGGCCTTTCCAGCGCGGCGACTTGACCCACGAGTACTTCGCGGACTCGTCGATCTCCTGGATGTTGGTGCGGGTGCCCTTCGTGTTCTTGCCGAGCACGAAGTTGGGGTCGGTCACGCCGTCGAACGGATGGAGTCCCTTCGCCTCGTCGGCGTACTTGTACCAGCTGTGCGTGACCCACTCCTGCACCTGCTCGGGATCCTTGAGGTCGACCTCGTGGACCTTCTTCAGGTCGCCGCCCAGGATCACGCCGGACGGCAGCATCATGCTGTTGTTGCTGTAGTCGTTCGGGATGTCCGGGAAGTCACCGTAGGACATGACGTTCTGGTTGGACAGGCCGCCACCCCACTTGGCCCAGTCCTTGTAGAACCCGGCGATGGCGAGCAGGTCGGGGATATAGACCTGGTCGATGAACTCGATCGTGCGATCGCATATGTCCTTGACCATGTTCAGGTTGGCCATATTGACCGCGCCGACCGCGCCGGTGCCGTCGACATTGATCGGCGAAGGCACGCCGCCGACGAGCCAGTTCGGATGCGGATTCTTGCCGCCGAAGATCGTCTGGATCTTGACGATCTC
>DAOMFI010000032.1:0-3440 GCA_035429725.1 Burkholderiaceae bacterium
ATGAAGGAGAAGCTCGGTGCCGAGATGCTGCCGTACCGCATCCTGGGAGCGTGCAATCCACCGCTGGCTCACCAGGCATTGCAGGCTGAACCGGACATCGGTCTGCTGCTGCCCTGCAACGTGATCGTCCGCGAGGAGGCGCCTGGCCGCGTCGTGGTCGGCTTCCTGGATCCGCAGACGATGGTGAGTCTGGTGGGCAAGCCTGGCGTGAAGACAGTTGCCGACGAAGCGGAAAGTCGGCTAAGGCGCGTTTGCGCGGCGCTGGGCGGTGGCGGGGTCCGGGCGGTCTGAAGGCGCCGCTCACCGCAAAAGGAGAAGGTGGTGGCGTTCTTCAGGAACTCGACCACGTGGGTGATCGACTACCGCTACGAAGGCAGGTCTCGTCGCTGGGTAAAGGTGTTCCCGGCGGGGCTCGAACCGACCTCGCAGGTTTGCGAGGAACTGCGAGCGCTGCATGGCGATCGGGCGACGTCGGTCCAGGTGCGGGTCGCGACTGCCGAGGAGGAGTCGCAGTTCCTGCGCGGTGAGGGTCCCCGGAACGTCCTCTGCCCGACGGGGCGTTCAGCGGTTGGCGGGAACGGCTGACGATGCGGCTACCGGCTTGCGGGCAATGACCGTGGCGAAGGACTTGTTCAGCCCGCCCGGGGCCGCGAAGTCGTCCCACGTCGATGAGACGATCTCCCATGTCGAGAAGCGGCGGGTCAGCGCATCGCGCTCGAAAAGGCAGTAGCCCTGCGGGTCGAACATGTCCATGTACGTCGTTCCCTCGACCAGCACATTGACGATCAGGGTGCCACCAGGTAGCAGGTGCGATTCGAGTTCCGCCAGCGCCCGTTCTGCAGTGGCACAGTCGAAGAACATCAGGAGTCCGATCGACACGACCGTGTCGAACAGCTCCGTCAGTCGATGGCTTCGAAGGTCCGCGACTTCGGCGCGGATCGGCAGTCGCTCGGCCTCGGCGATGCGGCGCAGGTGCCTCACGGCCACTTCGCTGCCATCGAGTGCATGGACCGTGCAGCCGGCACGTGCCGCCGCCAGCGACAGCGCTCCCAGGCCACAGCCGAAGTCGAGCACCCGGCCCCGCAAATGGGGCAGTGCCGACTGCTCAAACGGGTTCAGCCCGGTCTCGGCGCCCTGGACCTGACGTTCGAATTGCCGGTCGAAGAACTCGACGCTACGACTCATGCCCGGGCTCGGGGCAGGTTCAGCTCACCAGCAGGCGCGGAGCCGTGTTTGTCGCCGCGACACTGCCGACCACGGCAGCCTGCTCGAAGCCATGGCGGCGGAAGATCGCCAGGACCTCGTCCACGGCCGACGGCGCGCACGACACCAACAGCCCGCCGCTGGTCTGCGGATCGGTCAGCAGGGCCTGGTCTTCGGCGGCGAAGGAGGCAGGCAGCGCGACATCGGCGCCATAGCCTGCCCAGTTGCGGCCCGACGCCCCGGTGACGAAGCCCTGCGACGCCAGGGAACGCACCCCAGGCAGCAACGGGACGGCCGACCACTCCAGCCGCACCTCGCATCGCGCGCCGCGCGCCAGTTCCAGCGCATGGCCCGCCAGGCCGAAGCCGGTGACGTCGGTCAGCGCGTGCACGCCAGGCAATGCCGCGAGATCGGGGCCCGGCGTGTTCAACTGGGTGGTGGTGGCGATCATCCGGGCATAGCCGTCGGCGCCGAGCTGTTCCTTCTTCAGCGCTGCGCTCATCACGCCCACGCCCAGCGGTTTGCCCAGCACGAGCAGGTCTCCCGGCCGCGCGTCGGCGTTGCGTTTGACGCGCTTGGGGTGGACCAGGCCCAGTGCGACCAGGCCGTAGATCGCCTCGACCGAATCGATCGTGTGGCCGCCAGCGATCGGGATGCCCGCGGTGCGGCACACTGAGGCGCCGCCCTCCAGCACCCGGCCGATGGTCTGGGTGGAGAGCACGTTGATCGGCATGCCAACCAGGGCGAGCGCGAGGATCGGCCGGCCGCCCATCGCGTAGACATCGCTGATGGCGTTGGTGGCCGCGATGCGCCCGAAGTCGAACGGGTCGTCGACGATCGGCATGAAGAAGTCCGTGGTCGCGATCAGCGCCTGCTCGTCGTTGAGCTGGTAGACCGCTGCGTCGTCGGCGGTCTCGATGCCGACCAGCAGTTCCTTCGGGATGGGCATCGCGGCCGTGCCCTTGAGGATCTCGCTCAACACCCCCGGGGCGATCTTGCAGCCGCAGCCGCCGCCATGGGACAACGAAGTCAGGCGGGGCTCCGCCGGCGTGGTGGCGAGGACAGGGCTGGCGGGTGCATTCATGGCGGAGATCCGGTTGGGTGGCGCGCCATCAGCGAGCCGACGAGTTGGTGCAGCGCCGCCCGTTCGGCAGCGGGGGTGAACAGGGCCGCGCGTGGGGCGAGCTGAGCCCACAGCTTCGGGAGCATATCGGGATCGTCGCGGGCGCGCGCGATCAGGGTGGCCAGTGCGGCGTCGTCGCCGACATCGAAGACACCGCCATAGCCGCTGCCCAGCAAGCCCAGGTTGCCGTCGATGCGCGAAGCCAGCACCGGCGTGCCGCTGCGGATGGCCTCGATGACCACGTGCGCGCCGCCTTCCATCCGGCTGGCGTGCACCAGCACGTGGGCAGCCTGGATGCGGCGCCGCACCGCCGCATGCGGCAGGCCCCTGAGCCACTGGAACCGGGGCAGGCGGGCTGCCAGTGCGGTGGCTTCGGCGCCGAGCCCCGGGTCCAGCGCGTCGCCGATGTGATCCAGGCGGATGTCCGTCCGCGCTGCGAGCCGCTCGGCAGCGCGCCAGTAGGTCCACGGGTCCTTCTCCTCGCGCAGATGGCCGACCATCAGTGCACGGAGATGGCGTGGCGTGCGGGTCATCGGCTGGCGTGCCGTGCAGGATTGCAGCACCACATGGGCCTTGCCGCGCAGCGTTTCGGGCAGTTGGTCGGCACCGCGCTCGTTCAGCACCACCAGGGCGTCGGCCAGCGTCAGCGAATGCCGGGCCTGGGCATCGGTGTTGATGTCGCGGTAGAGGTCGGTGCCGGTGAGCACCAATGCCAGCGGGCGGTTCGGGTGCGCTGCATGCCATGCTTCGATGGACGCAGCGGATCGCCGTGCGTGCAGCGCGATCATCATCGCCTCGTCCCCATGGGTCCAGCGATCCGTGAGGCGGACACGGTAAGCTGGCCGCAACAGGCGGGCCCAGCGTTGGGCCGTCTGCCAATTGCCGTTGTTGGCCGCGGCCAGTGCCGGCGTCACGATGACCAGGGGATCACGATGCACGATGCAAGCCTACCGCGGATGGCCCAGGTCGCCCGCCAGGGGTCGGCCGCCGCCCTGGCCGAGGCCCTGACGGCCAGCCGTGCCGACACGCTGGCGACGTTCGCCTTGTACGAGCGGGCTCTGCCGGGCTGCTCGGTGCCGCTGCGTGCCGAACTCAACCCGCCGCTGTGGGAACT
>DAOMFI010000032.1:3540-26718 GCA_035429725.1 Burkholderiaceae bacterium
ATCCGCGCTGGAACTCCCGACCCTTGCCACCGCCGGGCGCGCCGCTGGCGTTCGCAGCATGCATTTGGCGGCTGGGCAGCGAGGCCGGCACCGGGTTCGCGTTCGACAACGAGTTGCCGGGCCGCACGGTGGCGCTGGGGACGTTCGAGATCGACCGACGGGCCGTGCGCTGGGCCGAGTTCCTGCCTTTCGTGGAAGCCGGCGGCTATGACGATCCGCGTTGGTGGACCGACGATGGTGCGCGGTGGCGCGCCGCGCAGCCGGTGGCCAGCCCCCGCTACACGCGTCGCAGTTCTTCCGGGTGGGCGCTCTGGCGCGATGGCCGCTGGGGCACGCTCGATCCGCAGCAGGCCGCCAGCCATCTCACGCTGCACGAGGCGCAGGCCTGGTGCCGCTGGGCAGGGCGGCGGCTGCCCAGCGAGGCCGAGTGGGAATGCGCCGCCTGCCAATCACCGGAGGACTTCCACTGGGGCGACGTCTGGGAATGGACCGCCAGCCCGTTCGCGCCCTTCGACGGATTCGAGTCGCATCCCTATCGCGACTACTCGGCGCCCTGGTTCGACGGCCGCCCGGTCTTGCGCGGCGCTTCGCACTGCACGCAGCCGCGTATGCGCCACCCGCGCTACCGAAACTTCTTTCCCGCCCACCGCAACGATGTGCCGGCGGGCTTCCGCACCTGCGCACCGTAACTCAGCCGCTGGCCAGGAACAGGCCGAACCAGTCGCGCGCATCGGTCCACAACTGCGGCGAGCCGAAGCCGGCCTCGCGCAGGAGATCGCCGAAGCCCTCCTTCGTCCACTTGTAGGAGTTCTCGGTGTGGATGCGCTCGCCGGCGGCAAAGCGCCGTTCGCCGCCGGGCCATTGAACGACCTGGGCCTTGCGGGCCTCCAGATGCATCTCGATGCGCGACTCGACGCGGTTGAACAGCGCGACATGCCGCCACTGGCGCACATCGAAGTTCGCGCCGAGGAGGGTGTTCAGGTGGCGCAGCAGGTTGAGGTTGAAGGCCGCCGTCACGCCCAGGGCGTCGTCGTAGGCCGCTTCGAGCACCTCGGTCGCCTTGACCAGGTCCACCCCGATCAGCAGCGCACCGCCCGCGGACAGGTCGCGGGCCTGGCGCAGCAGCGTCAGCGCCCCCGTGCGGTCGAAGTTGCCGATGCTCGAACCCGGGTAGAAGACCAGGGCCTGCGGTCCGACGAGGTCGGGCGGCATGGCCAGGCGGCTGGAGAAGTCCAGACCGACGCCGACCAGGTCCAGCGTCGGGTGTTCGCGCTGCAGGTGAGCCAGCGCCGCGGCCACGTAGTTCGCCGAGATGTCGACCGCGATGTAGCGTCGCGGCGCCAGCAGCGGAAACAGGCCCGCACCCTTGGCACAGTTGCCGGCACCGAGGTCGACGATCACGGGGTGGTCACCGGTGCAGCGGCGAACGGCCTGCGCGATCGCCGGCCCGCTTGCCGCCAGGATCGCTGCTTCCGTGCGCGTCGGGTAGTACTCGGCCAGTTCGGTGATGGCGTCGAACAGGCGCGAACCCTGTGCGTCATAGAAGAACTTGGGCGACACGGCGGCCTGCGGTCGCAGCAGGCCTTCGACGGCCTCGGCGGCCAGGTCGGTGCCGCTGGTGTCATGCAGCTGCAGCAATCGGGGAGTCGGCATCGTGCGCGCGCCAGCGGCGGGCCTTTGTCTCGGTCCTGCCACTCTACCGGGGCCAAGCCGGTAGAGTGCACAGCCATCCCACCCCCTTTTTCGTTGTGCAGGTGCCCCATGATCAGCTTCTCGCCCTCCAGGACCCTTCGCTCGCTGCTCACCTGTGCCGTGATGGCCTGGTGCGGCATCGGCCACGCGCAGCAGGTGCTCCGCGTCACGGCCATTCCGGACGAATCGCCGACCGAACTCGCGCGCAAGGCGGCGCCCCTGATGAAGTACCTGGAGGCCAAGCTGGGCGTCAAGGTCGAATACACGCCGGTCACCGACTATGCCGCGGCGGTGGAGACCCTGGTCAACCGCAAGGTGGACCTCGCCTGGTTCGGCGGCTTCACCTTCGTTCAAGCCAACGTGCGCTCGGGCGGCAAGGTGATTCCGTTGGTGCAGCGCGAAGAGGACACGCGCTTCCGCTCGGTGTTCATCACCACGGACCCCGGCATCCGGACACTGGCGGACCTGAAGGGCAAGGACGTGAGCTTCGGCTCGGCCAGCAGCACGTCGGGCCACCTGATGCCGCGCAGCTTCCTGCTGCAGGCCGGGCTCGACCCCGAGAAGGACTTCAAGCGCGTGGCCTTCAGCGGGGCGCATGACGCCACCATCGCCGCCGTGGCCGCCGGCAAGGTGCAGGCCGGTGCGCTGAACATTTCGGTGTGGGAGAAGTTCGTCGCCGATGGCAAGGTCGACACGGCCAAGGTGCGCGTGTTCTTCACCACGCCTACCTACTACGACTACAACTGGACGGTGCATGCCGACATGCCCGCTGCGCTGCGCGAGAAGCTGACGCAGGCGTTGCTGGCCCTGTCGCGCGACACCGCCGAGGGCAAGGAGATCCTGGAACTCCAGCGCGCCACCCGGTTCGTGCCGGCGCAAGCCGACCAGTACAAGGGCATCGAGGCCGCGGCGCGCAGCGCCGGTCTGCTCTGACCGCTGCGTCGTGAAGCTGGAACTCGCAGGGCTTGCCGCCCGACATGCCACCGCGCGACGGAACGCGCCGGACGCGCTGCTGAACCTGGGTTTCCGTGTCGAGTCAGGCGAGGCGGTGGCGGTGATCGGTCCCTCCGGCGCCGGCAAGACGACCCTGCTCGAGGTGCTGGCCTGCGCCCGCCCGCCGTCCCGGGGCGTGCTGAAGATCGATGGCGCGGATCCCTGGCGCCTGCCCCGGCGCCTGCTGCGTGCCTTGCGGGGCCGGCTCATCCTGGTGCCCCAGGTGCCACCGCTGCCACCACGCCAGCGCGTGGTCACCGCCGTGCTGGCCGGTCGGCTGCCATCGTGGAACCTGTGGACCAGCCTGCGCTCGCTGTTCTATCCGGTGGACATCGGCGCGGCCGACGAGGCGCTGGAGGTGTTCGAACTCGCCGACAAGTTGTTCGACCGCGTCGACCGGCTCTCCGGCGGCGAACGCCAGCGTGTTGGGCTGGCGCGCGCGCTGGTCTCGCCGGCCCGCCTGTGGCTGGTCGACGAGCCGCTCTCGGCGCTGGACCCGGCGCGGGCACAACGCGCTGCTGCCTCACTGGTGCGCGAGGCCGGCGCACGCGGGGTCACGCTGGTGGCGTCCCTGCACCAGGTGGATGCGGCGCTGGCGCACTTTCCGCGCATCCTCGGCCTGCGCGAAGGGCAGCTGATGTTCGACCTGCCTGCGGCCCACGTCACACCGGAGCTGCTGGCCGCCCTGTACGCGCAGCACGAGGACGAATTGCGCGGCGAGGCCCCGCCTGTCGACGAGCCTTCCGCGCCGGCGCCGCCGGTCGTGATGCAGTGCCGATGAGTACCGCGTTCGTGGCGCGACGCCAGCCGGTACAGCGCGACCCGGCCTGGCCGGGACGCCTGGGCTGGCTGCTGGCCGCAGTGGTGCTGCTGTGGCCGCTGCTCGTGACCACCGAGTTCAAACCCTGGGTGCTGCTGGATCCCCAGGCGGTGCGCGTCACCGGTCACTTCATCGCCAGCTTCGTACCACCGGCGCATTCGCTCGAGTTCCTGTCGCTGGTGGCGCGCGAGACCTGGCGCACGGTGGCCATCGCCACCGCGGGCATCACGCTGGGCCTGCTGCTGGCCGTGCCGCTCACGCTGGTGGCCACTCGGGCGCTGTCGATGTCGGCGCTGACCGGCCAGATGGCGTCGCTGCCCCTGGCGCTGCGGCGGGCCGTGCGCATGCTGCTGATCGGGCTGCGTAGCGTGCCGGAACTCGTCTGGGCGCTGGTCTTCGTGCGGGTGGTCGGCCTGGGGCCGGCTGCCGGAGTGCTGGCCATCGCGCTCACCTACGGCGGCATGCTGGGCAAGGTGTACGCGGAGATCCTGGAAAGCGGTGACGCGCAGGTCACGCAGACGCTGCTGCGCAACGGCGCCTCACGCCTGCAGGCCTTTGCCTACGGGCTGCTGCCGCAGAACGCGGCCGAGCTGACCAGCTACACCGTGTACCGCTGGGAATGCGCGATCCGCAGTTCGGTGGTGCTCGGCTTCGTGGGTGCGGGCGGGCTCGGGCAGTTGATGGACGGCTCGTTGAAGATGTTCGCCGGCGGCGAGGTGCTGACCATGCTCATCGTGTTCGTGGCGCTGGTGGCGCTGGCCGACCGGCTGAGTGCGGCGCTGCGCCGCGCGCTGGGCTGAGCGACTGCGAGGCCAGCCGATGCGCCCGCCCGCCGCCAACCGCCCCTACCGGCTGCCGCCGCCGCTCTTCGATGCACGCTGTCGCGCCTGCTGGCTGACGGCCGGCGTGCTGTTGCTCGTGGTGGCGAGTTTCGCTTCACTCGACATGCATTGGGGCGATTTCCTTTCGTTGGCCGCGCTGGCCAGCATGGGGCGCTTCCTGGGCGAATTCGCCCCGCCCGAGCTCAGCGCAGGCTTCGTGCGCAGCGTGGTCGTCGCCGCCTGGGAAACACTGGCCATGTCGGCGCTGGGCACGCTGCTGGCCGCTGCGGCCGGCGTGCTGCTGGCACTGCCTGCCAGCCGGCTGCACGACCACGACCGGGCGCCCGGCCGCGCGCCGGCCCGGCTGCTGCTCAACGCGCTGCGTGCCGTGCCCGAGCTGGTGTGGGCGGCGCTGCTGCTGATCGCGGCCGGCCTGGGCCCCTTCGCCGGGACGCTGGCGCTGGCGGTCCACACCACCGGCGTGCTGGGCCGGCTTTTCTCCGAGGCCATCGAGAACGCCGCGCCGGGTCCGGCCGCCGCGCTGCGGACGCAAGGCTGCGGCACGGCCCGCGTGTTCCTCTACGCCACCTTGCCCCAGGTGCTGCCGCAGTTGATGAGCTACTCGCTCTATCGCTGGGAGAACAACATCCGCGCCGCCGCCGTGCTGGGCGTCGTGGGCGCTGGGGGCCTGGGCCAGATGCTGTCGTTCCACATGGGCCTGTTCCAGATGCACAAGACCGCCACCGTGCTGCTGGCGATGCTGCTGCTGGTGGCCCTGGTGGATGGCGCCAGCTTCGCGTGGCGCGGCTGGCTCACCCGCTAGGGCACATACTGTGGCCGGTCCATTTGATGGGAGCGCCAGCATGGATGCCGAGTCTTTCGATGCCATCGTCGTCGGCGCCGGGCAGGCGGGCCCGGCCATCGCCGCGCGCTGCAGCCGCGAGGGCCTGAAGACCGCCGTGATCGAACGCCACCACTTCGGCGGCACCTGCGTCAATGTGGGCTGCGTGCCGACAAAGACGCTGGTGGCCAGCGCGCGCGCCGTCCGGCTCGCGCAGCGCGGCGCCGACTTCGGCTTCGACATCACCGGCCTGCGCGTCGACATGGCCCGCGTGATGGCCCGCAAGGACGCGATCGTCGCGAAGTCGCGGGACGGCGTGGAGACCTGGATGCGCGGGCTGAAGGGCACGGACGTCATCGTTGGCGATGCCCGGTTCGTCGGCCCAGCCACGCTCGAGGCAGCAGGGCGCCGATTAACCGCCCCGCGCATCTTCCTCAACGTCGGCGGACGCGCGGTACGGCCCGCGTTGCCCGGCATCGAGACGGTGCCGACCCTGGACAACGTGTCGGTGATGCAGCTGGACTCCGTGCCGGAGCATCTGGTCGTCGTCGGCGGCAGCTACATCGGTCTGGAGTTTGCGCACTTGATGCGCCGCCTGGGTGCCGCCGTCACGGTGGTGGAGCGCTCCGCGCGCCTGCTTCCGCGGGAGGACGCCGACGTGTCCGACGGCATCCGTTCGATCCTGGAGGCCGAAGGCGTGCGCTTCGAACTGGGCGCCGAGTGCCTGTCGCTCGCCCGGTCGGCCGAGGGCATCGTGGTTGGCGCAGCCTGCGGTGGCGGTGACGGCATTCTCGGAAGCCACGTGCTGCTGGCCGTCGGCCGCCAGCCCAACACCGACGGACTGGGCCTGGACCTGGCCGGCATCCGCACCGATGCGCGCGGGTACATCGAGGTCGACGACCAGTGTCGCACCAGCGCCGAAGGCGTCTGGGCCGTGGGCGACTGCAACGGACGGGGGGCGTTCACCCACACCTCGTGGAACGACCACGAGATCGTGGTCGCGAACCTGTTCGATGGCGATCCACGCCGCATCGGCGACCGCATCCCCTGCTATGCACTCTTCATCGATCCGGCTTTGGGGCGCGTCGGCATGACCGAGACCGAAGCGCTGGCCAGCGGCAAGCGTGTGCTGCGCGCCAAGATGCCGATGCAGCGCGTGGGCCGCGCGCGCGAGGCGGGTGAAACGTCGGGCTTCATGAAGGTGCTGGTCGATGCCGACACGCAGCGCATCCTGGGCGCGGCCATCCTCGGGATGAACGGGGACGAGGTGGTGCACGGGCTGCTGGACATCATGGCGGCCGACCAGCCGTACACCGTGATCTCGCGGGCCGTGCACATCCACCCGACCGTGAGCGAACTGGTGCCGACCATGCTGCAGCAATTGAAGCCGGTCTGATCTGAATTCACCCCGGCGAAGCGGGATTCAAGATCGCAAGCGAAACCTGCACGGTTCGCCGCGGCAGATGCGGCGGAAGAGCCTTGGCTTGTGCGCTTCGGATGGGAACTCCAAGTTCCCGAAGCGGGACGCGCCGCTGATGCCGGCTGTGTGTTCACTCCGGCGTCTTGGTGCAGATTTCCTACTTGGCTCCCGCCTGCCCTACTTGAGCGGCTTGCAGGATGCTCAGCAACGGCGCGTATCCGGCCTCCCGCAAGGCCTGTCCGCGCGCCACGTACAGATCCGCCGATCCCTTGATACCGTGGCCTTCGAGCAACCGGTTCATGAAGTTGAAGAGGCAGACCGTGAGGATGGCGTCATGCAGGTCGCGCTCCGTCCAACCGGCAGCAAAGATGGCGTCCACATGCCGCTGCGTGGCCTTGGCCGGGGCGAGGGTCAGCACCTTGGCGTAGGCCAGGATCGGCTTGAGGTTCGGATCGACCGGTGCGCTGTCGATGTCATCCAGCAGCGCGACGATGAGCGATTCCTCCACCCCATAGGCCTTGGCCGTTTCCGTGTGCACGCCGAAGCAGTATTGGCAGGCATTGAGGCCGGAGACATAGGCCGCGATCAACTCCTTATCCTTCGCCGTGAGCTGGGTGTCGGCGCGCAACACGGCGGTGTGGAAATCGATCAGCGCGTGGCCGGCGGCGGGGTTGAGCGTGAGGATGTGCCGCACGCCTGCATCGTCGGGCAAAGAAGACATGAATGGCATGGGTTCTCCAGGTGGAAGTGAACACGAGACCCCACGAGGTCGCCCTGATGGCATGAGCCGATCAGCCGCCCCCGCGTTGGGTCGCGAGGTCGAATCGGCGTTGCACCGCGTGTCGACGTTCTGCGGACAGGCGCGAGTACTGGAAGCGCATCTGCAGGCGCGGGATCTCGAGCAAGGCGATGCGGCGTGCGGCCAGCGGCTGCCAGACCAACCGGAGCATGCCGTCAGGGAACACACCACGGACCTGATTGGCAGCGAAGTCCGTCTCGATGTCCGCACCGGGCAGCGCGGCGGGCAGCGCACGCAGCAGATCCGCCACGGTGCATCCCATGGTCTGCTCGAATTCCTCGGGGACGAATTCCGGTGTCATCTCAGGATGGTCGTGGCGGCTGGTGCCGTGGATTCGTCAATCGACCTTGTAGGCCGAGAACACGGCATCCACCGGTGTGGCGAAGGCGTGGTTGCTGTAGTTGCTGAGCGTCTTCACGGCGATGGCCAGGACAATGTAGAGCACGTCCTTCTCCTGGAAGCCAGCGCCGAGGAACGCCTGCACAGTATCGGCTGCGGGACGCCCCTGGGTCTTGACCATCTCGGCCGTCAGCGCGTACAGGGCTGCGAGCCTGGCGTCGAGAATCGGCTGGCCGGCACGAATGGCCTCCAGCACAGCCCCCGGTACGCCCGACTTCTTGTCAGCGATCATGCTGTGCGCGGCGGTGCAATAGGTGCAGCCGTTGACCTGGCTGACGGCCAGGAACACCACCTCCTGCTCGGCGGGCTTCAGTCCCGACTCCGAGCGGAACAGCGCGTAGCCGTGCAGGTAGGTGCTCAGCACGGCCGGCGCGTTGACCATGTTGGCGTACATGTTCGGCAGGAACCCCACCGCCTTGACCGCCTGGTCCAGGATGGCCTTCTGGGCATCGTTGGCGGTGGCGGGGTCGATGGCGTGCAGGGTGTGCAGGATGGGTTTCGCAGACATGGCGGTTCCTTTGGGCATGGGTGAGCTGAAACAGCCGTTCATCCTAGGAATGGCCGGAGTCGACGCGGATACTGCCCGTCGCAGACTGATGACCCGGCGTCTCGTCCGAGCCCGCCAGAACGGTTGACTGGCCGGATCGGTCAGGCCTGTGCTGCCGCTTCAGCGTCGGCGTCACGCAGCCAGTGCGTCGGGGCTTTGCCGGTCTTGCGGATGAAGGCCCGGGTGAACGCGCTGGCGCTGCCGTAGCCGACGTCCAGGGCCACGAGTTTCAAGGGCCGTCCGGCCCGCAGCAGCCCCTGAGCCAGGGTGACGCGCCATGTCGCCAGGTAGTCCGCGGGTGTGTCACCGATGACCTCGCGGAAGTGCACCGCGAACCGCGCACGAGACATCCCCGCGAGCTGGGCCATATCCGACAGCTCCCATGCGCGCATGGCGTCTTCGTGCACAGCCACCAAGGCCTTGGCCAGGCGCGGGTCTGCAAGCCCGGCCAGGGTGCCTCCGTGGGTCAGTCCGCGATCCAGGCAGTGGCGCAGCAGGCGGATCAGCAGCAGTTCGCACAGGCGGTCCAGCGCGGCCTGGCGCCCGCACTGCTCGGTGAAGGCTTCGTCGTACAGCAGGTCCAGCAGGGCCTGCGCGCCGGGAAGATCGCGCAGTGGCACCAGAACCATCGGCGGCAGCGAGTCCGTGATCGGGTTGCGCCCGCCGGCACCGAACTGGATCGACGCGCACACCACGTCGGCGCCGTCCCGGTCGTCGGCGATCAGGCGGTGGGCGTCCGGCCGGGGCAGGAACAGCAGGGTCGGTTCGGTGATGGTCAAGGTGCCTTCGATGCCGCCGGTCAGCGTCACCGGTCCGCGCTTGATCAGGTGGACGTGGCCACGCTGCGTGTCGCGTTCGAAGTGGTGGATGCCGCAGATCTGCCCGGTATAGAAGACCCCGGCGCTCAGCGAGAAGCGTTGCAGCAGCAGGGAGAGGCGGTCCATGGCGAGGGCGAGACGTTTGGTCAACAGAATGGTACGTCAGGACGCCGAACGTTTCATCGGAGGGCCCAAAGTTCATCACAACGCTGGCAGCAACCCCTGCCGGCGTGAGCCCCCAACCACCTCGATGAAGGACCTTCGCCATGACACCCACCACGACCCGACCGCGCCGGCGGTTTCTCGCCAGCCTGATCGTTGCCGCCAGTGCGGTCACGCTGTTGAACAGCCCCGCACTGGCCTACGACGAGAACTCGACCAGTGCCGTGAACGTCGACGCCAGCGGCCTCGCACTCAAGGGCCACGACCCGGTGGCCTACTTCAACGCCGCGAAGCCGACGCCAGGCCTTGCCCAGTTCAGCGCGCAACACCAGGGCGCAACCTATCGGTTCGCGACCGCCGCCAACCGCGATGCCTTCATCGACAACCCGGGCAAGTACGCGCCGGCCTACGGCGGCTTCTGCGCGATGGGCGTGGCGCTGGAGAAGAAGCTCGACGTCGATCCGCAGGCCTGGCGGGTGGTGGACGGCAGGCTGTACCTGAACGTCAACAAGGACGTGCAGAAGCGCTGGCTCGACGATGTGCCCGGCAACCTGGCCACGGCCGACAAGAACTGGCCGCGCCTGAAGGACCGGGTGCCGAAGACGCTCTGAGTGCCTGTCCGGAACCTCAGGAGCTTTCGCGCCACCGTTGCCGGACGTTTGCCACGAACCCGTCCCGGTCGGCGCGCATGCTGCGCACGACGGCTGCTGGCGCATCTGTCTGCTCGTGACGAGCGGACCAGATGACCAGTTCGACCAGGACGGGTGCCAGGTCGATGCCCTTGGGGGACAAGCGATAGATGAAGCGACGCGCGTCCTGTGGGTCGCGTCGCTTCTCGATGATGTCCGCATCCTCGAGTTTGCGCAGACGGTCAGCGAGGATGTTGGACGCGATGCCTTCGCCACCGGTCAGAAAGTCGTTGAAGGTCCTTCGCTCCTTGAACATCAGGTCGCGCACGATCAGCAACGACCAGGCGTCACCAAGAAGTTCTAGTGCGATGCTGATCGGGCAACCCGATCGTCGTTGACGAGACGTAGGGGACGGGGCCATGGGCGAGCGGTGATGATCGCATATCACTTGCCATTTGCAAGTGATTGGCTAAACTGACGCACCGTTTGTCCAGCGACCCGCGCTGGCTGCACCCGCAGGAGGTCAACACCATGCGCAAGTCCTTCTGGCTGTCTGTCCTGGCGTACCTGGTGCCGACCTTTCCACTTGGCTACTTCTGGCATCTGGTCACGTTCGCGGATCGATACCATCGGCTCGAGATGTACCGGGATGAAGTGATCATTCCCCTGGGCCTGGCCTCGATGGTGATCCAGGCGCTGGTCTTCGCCTGGGCCTATCCGCGACTGTTTCCCGCTACGCGCATGCCATGGCAGCGCGGGGCCTTCGGTTTCGCGTGCATCTTCGGCGTCATGGCCTGGTCGTTCGCGGTGCTGCCGGTCGCGGCCAAGTACCGCATGACCTCGGTGCAGGACTTCATGGTGCTGGAGACTGCCTTCACGGTGTTGCAGTTCGCCGTCGTCTCTCCGCTGATTGCGCTGGCCCACCGGCTCGGCGAGGGCAAGTCGGCGGCGGCCGTGTCGGCCTGATCGGGCGACGCTGATGCCCTACGACCCTCAGCTTGCAGAACGGATGCGCACAGCGCTGCAGGCACGCGCTGGCGTGGTCGAGAAGAAGATGTTTGGCGGCTACTGCTGGATGCTCCGCGGCAACATGCTGTGTGGCGTCGAGGTCGGACGCTTCATGTTCCGTGTCGGCAAGGATCAGGAGGCCGAAGCGCTGTCGCGGCCCGGCGCCAGCCCCATGGACATCACCGGCAGGCCGATGAAGGGCTTCGTGTGGGTGGATGCCTCCCAGGCCGTGGGCGAAGGGCTCGAATCGTGGATTGACATGGCGGCGCGCTACATCGACGGGCTTGCGCCGAAGTAGAGCTTTGGCTGTCACGGGCGGCGGTGCTCACATGACGTTTGCATCGTCGAGTTCGTCGGCGATGAGCCGGAGCGAATCGAGACCCGGAACGAAGCACAGCAACGGCTCGCCGACGGCGGCCGTGCAGTCGCGGCTGACGTTTGGGCCGTTTTTCCCCGCTTCGAGACCATGAGGTGGCCGTACCCGTCGACCGATTGATCGCAGGGCGGAATGGCTGCAACGGGCCTGACAGCCCACGGCGATACGCCGAACCGAGGATCGCCAACCCCACATGCCCGCACCGCGCGCCTTCAGGTGCGTCGGCGTCACGCATTGCCCGAGCCGACCGACCAATGAAGACGGAAGGGCGCAAACGAACTCAGGCGGCCCGCCGGACCCACCACTGACCCAGGAGTCATCATGAACAGGTTCATTGCCACCACGCTGCTGTCGGTAGTTGCTTCGACCGTCCTCGCCAGCCCTGCTTCTGCCTCGGACGACACCGGCTACCAGTCCTATCGCCGAGTGGTGCTCGGCGAGTCGGCGGTCGCGCCTGCCGGGCAGGCCACGACTGCCAGTCTCGACGCCGGTGGAAATCCGGGCGCCTATGCCCGCTACCTCATCCACCTGGGGCTGTCCGAACGCGATGCCATGGCACGCGCGGCAGGTGTCGATGGAGCGGAGTCGTCGGCAGTTCGCCGCACGCCCGAAGCTCCGATTGCGCTCGACTCCCGCGAGCTCTACGAAAGGGCCGTGCTCGGCCATACGATCAGCGAGTTGCTGGCCCGTCGATCCGACGGCGACCGTCGTGTCGTGCAAACCGAAGATCGGCGGCAGTAGACGCTGCGTCGGCAAACTGCCCGAGGCGAGGCGAATCGCCTCGGGCCGGCGCCGACGGCGAGCCGGCTCTTGCTGGTTATCGAGCCAGCGCTTCGTCCACGAATGCCGCGAGCGCCTGCTTTGGCAGGCTGCCGGCACGAGCGGCGACGACCTGACCGTCCTTGACGACCATCAGTGTCGGGACACTTCGGATACCGACTTCGCCAGCGATGTCGGAGAACTCGTCGACGTCGATCTTGATGACCTTGAGCTTGCCGGCGCGCTCATCCGCGAAGACCTCGAGGACCGGGGCGAACGCCTTGCATGGGCCGCACCAAGTCGCCGAGAAGTCGACCAGGACCGGTGTTCCCTCGGTGCCGAGCACGGCGCGGGCATGGTCGAGGCTGTTGGGTTCGATGACGTGGGACATGTCGATACCTTGATTGAATGGTGGGACTCGGTCCAAGTCCAGATAGGGCCTGGAAGGCCTGCTGCAAGATGCCGAGCGCCACCGAGCGTCTCGGGGTTGTTGCCATTCGTCTCGCGCTGGCGTCCGCAGAGATGGCGCCAAGGCCACGATGGCTTGTTCGTTACTGTGCCCTTGGACGTGGCGCCTTCCAAGTGCAAGGGCCGGGTACTGCAAGCCCCGGCCGCAAATCGTCGAGTTGGCCAATGCGAACCGACCGCGCAAGGCGGCCGGCAGTGGGCGTCAAGACCAGGTCAGCCGATGTCAGGTCCGACACCGGAGTCGACGGTTCCGGCACGGGCTATTGCGCAGACGTGGTGGGTCGTGCGGCCAAGGTCGCGGCCGAGTTCGTCCGAATGCGCTGAGCTTGCAGCGTGTCGGGGCCGGCCTCCCCGTAGGACAGGCGCTCGCCCCGCGCGATCGCAGCGAGCACTTCGGCCCGCGCGTCGGCGCGCGTGCGCGTCGAGGCGATCTTCTCGAATTCCGGGGCGTAGCTGGCCTCGCCCTGCGAGAGGCGCCAGCCGCCCGCGAGAGCGGCCTGCAGTTCGGCGCGTACCTCGGCGCGGGTACGCATCGAGACGAAGTTGTCGAACTCCGGAGCGCGCGTGGCTTCCTGCGCGAACGACGTGAGCGTGACCAGCGACAGGACTGCGGCTGTGATGAGCGACTTCATGGTGGTTTCCTTCGGTTGTGCGTCTGGGCCACCTTGGCCCGTGCCGGCATTGCGGTCTGCAGTGCTGACAAACCCTTGGACGTACCTCGATCGGAAAACGTGACTGTGAATGCGCACGCCAGATTGCCAGCGCTCGGGTCGCGGCGCCAGGGCAATTTGGCGTGCAAGACGCGACGGCCTGTCACGGATCGGCGATCTCCTGCGTCGAATACGAGCAGTCGTCCGGGCGGATGGCTGCTCAACCGTCTTTCAGGAGCCGACGATGAACCCGTCTACGAACGCATGGAGCGGACGACCGCCATTCCACCAAACCGCAGTTGCCGCGGCAGGTCGCGCGGGTATCCGCTCGAGAGTGATGCTGGGCTTCATCGCGGCGCTGATCGGTGCTGCGCTTGCCTCGCAAACCCACGCTGCCTCGGCCGCGGCGGGTCCAGACCTGGTAGGGCAGGTCGCGGGCTATTCGGCGGATGTGGCCAATGAGGAGGGCTACTGGTACTCCCGCTACAGCATGATGACGCTTACGATGCAAAGCGGGCTGGGGACGACCATTCCCATGGACGCCGCGCTCATGTCCATGATGCAGCAGATGATGACCGCCGTCGGTGCCACGCCGGACGATCCGGTGATGCCGCCCGTCAACCCGAGGCTGCTCCTGACCATCCACGCTGGCGGCGATCCGCACTATGTGAGCGAGCCAAATCAGGCTGATTTCGCCACGCTGGCGTGGGTCGGTGGGCCATCGACGCTGGCGACCGAGGCCACGGCGATGACGATCGCCAAGGAACTCGAATGGGCGAAGCTCTTTCACCGCAACGAGCACTTCGGTCAGGCGCAGGTCGACCGGTTCGGTTCGACGCAGCGCTTCGTGGGCATGCTGCTCGCTGCGATGCCCAAGATGCAGCTCCAGGCCTATCTCGCGGCTCAGGCCGAGTACAGGAACTCCAAGCTGGGCGACTACGCGATGTTGCTGGCGCTCAGCGACGGCGCGGCACTCTATTCCGCGGCCGACCAGGCCAACACGCAAGGCCCCACTGCGGCGCCACCGGCCTACCCCCAGGAAAACCGCTATGCGGATCCGGTGGCCGCGGCGATGTTCGCCAGGCTGGCCCAGGCGCGCGCACAACAAGTGCTCGCCTCGGAGCCCGAATCGGCGCGCGAACTGAGCATGGCCATTCAGTCGGTGGTCTGGTACGCCGCCATCGCCACCGACAGGCACGAGCGACTCCGGTTGCGGCAGGCCATGCTGCACTGGGGAGAGCAGCTTCGCCGTGCCGAGGCCCACGATCCGGCCGCACGCGCGTACCAGATCCGCGGTCTGATCGAAGTGGGCCGCGTCACGGGAACAGGGCACTTGCTGAACGACGCGGCCGCCAGCTTCAGGTCGATGTTGACCGGATTCGATCCGGTACATGGCGTGTTGCGAGGCACACGCACGCTGACGATCGAGGACGTGGCTGCGATCGCAGGCGCTTTCAATGCCGGGCGGCTGTGGTTAGGCACGCGCATCGACCAGGCCGCGGCGCGTGGCGACTTCGGCAAGTGGTGGGAGGGCAGTGTCGACCTCAGCGGCCTGGAGATCTCGTCTCCCGCCGTCGGCGACATGAAGGCGGCCTATGAGCTGCTGGATCCGCCAGGTCGAGGCTCCGCGAACCAGCCCCAGCTGAACTACCGCTACCCGGCCGTCGCGCTGCCTAAGGACGCCGGAGGGCTGCATGGCATTGCGCCGGTGTTTGCCGCCTCGGTCACGATCGGGATCGATGGCTGGACGGCCGACCGAGACCACTTCGACACCGCAGGCGCCATGCATGCCGCCAACGAGATGATCTGGTTTCACAGCGACGAGATCAACGGGTTCCCGGACGTCCACCTGCCCTGAACCGAGAACGGAAGTACTCGCGGCCGCGGCAGCGGCCGCCTGTCAGCGTGGCGGTACTGGCGATGCGGGGTCGTCGAGGTCGAGTCCATTCGACAACATCTCCGCCGAGGCGGCATGCACGGCCTCGATCTGCTCTGCTACGTTGCTGCAGTTGCGGCACATCGACAGGTGCAGCCTCAGCCTCATCTCGTCGATCAGCCCCAGGGGCTCGTCGAGTCGTTGCGACAGGAGTTCGGCCACGCGTTTGCACGAGTACATCAGGTTCATGCGCTTGTCCTCCTGCCGATCCAGTCGCGCTGCATGCAATCGCGCAAGGACATCCTGGCGCGGTGAAGAATCGTTCGGCAGTTCTCGGCGCTGACGCCCAGCCGTTCGCAGATTTCCGCGGTCTCGAAGCCCAGCCACTCGCGCATCATGAACACGCGGCCCGCCTGTCGAGGCAGGCAGCTCACGCAGCGTTCCAGCACGGTCATCATCTGCCGCGCTTCGGCGCGGTTGTCCGGCTGCTGCCAGGCCGGAATCGGCTCGAGGTAGGCGCCGTTGGCGTCGTACAGGGCATCGATGGCATCGTCGTTGCTTCCCGCGTCGGCGTTGAAGTAGACGACACGCTTTCGGCCGGGTGAGCGGTACCAGTCCGCGACCTTGTTCTTCAGGATCGCCGTGGCCCAGGTCAGCAGCGATGAGTCGCCACGGCGTGTCGCGTGTTGTTCCACGACGACCATCAAGGTGTCCTGAACCAGATCTTCCGCCAGCCCGTCATCGTGCAGCGCATAGCGCGCATGTCGGACGAGACGAACTCGCAGGGCAGGCAACTGCGTTTCCAGGCCGGCGGCGTCGGCAGCAACCCTTGCCGCGCCCCTTGGGACCGCTCCCGCGTCCTGCGGCTCAGCGTGAATGTGGGTCATCCTGAGCCTCCTTGGGTTCCTAGGGGACGATGGGCGGGCGCACTTCGGCGCAGCCCGCCTCGGTGCAGTGTGTCAAGGGCATCGGCATCTGCGTGCGTCGCATCAGCCACAGCACCATCGCGATGCCGCCCAGCATGGCCGCATAGGCACCGATCGCTTGCAGGGCCAGCGTCGGCAGGGCATTGAGCAAGAGCGTGTCGTTGCCGCCGGGGACCATGGCCGCGCCGGCGCCCATCAGCATGCCGCCTCCTGTGTGGCGCACCCACGCGAGAGTTTCCTTGGGACGGCGCCAGCCGATCGAGCCGCGCTGCAGCGCGGACATCATCATCCCCAGAGCCAAGGCAATGACGAGGGCAGAGTGCGCCATTTCGGGCGCACGGCTGCCCCACCAGGCGTGCAAGACGCTGGTGCGCAAATGGTTGGTATACGACCACGCCCCTTGTGTCGCGAAGAGCGCGCCGCCGGCCAGCCCCAACAGTGCGGCCGCCACCGTCAGGTGGTAGTGCGGCGCCAGCAGGCGATCGCGGATCGACGTGGACGGCGAGCTTCGTGCAAGCCGCCGCAGCGTCCGTAGCCGCATCATGGCCCACAGCCCCAGCGCGAACAGCAGCCACGGCGCGAGCGCCGGCCAGCGCGCCCAGACTGTTGGCACCGGCATCAGCTCGCCTGGCGGCAAGACCCCGGGGTGGGCTCGCAACACCGCCTGCGAAACGGCCCACAGCACCACGCCCAACGCAAACCCGACCAGCGTCGCCAGCATGCCGAGTTCGCCATCGGCCAGGCGATGCAGGGTGGACAACGAACAACCCCCGTTGAGCGCTGCGCCGGCACCGAAGAGCCAGCCACCCGCGAGGGCCCAGGCCGCGGGAGTCGGCATCGAAACCGGAGGCAAGCTGCGGCCGGCCACCAGCGACAGTACCCCGGCGAGCAGGGCCATCCACAAGGCGGCCTGCATCAGGCTGCCGAGCATGTGGGTGGTGCCGCTGGTCATGATCTCGGCCACGGCACGCACGTTGCACAGGCTGGCCCGGTGGGCTGCAAAGCCGACCAGCGCCGCGCAGACAAGGGCGAGGGCGATGCCGGGCATCGAGGTGGCGGACGGCGTCATGGTGAGCTTCGCGGTGACGCCGCTACGGAGCGCGCAGCACGTCAGTGCGCGGATAGAAGGCCACCCAGGCGAACCAGAAGGACAGGGTGCCGGTCAGCGGCTTGCCCTGGGCGTCAAACGCCTCCGCGGTGCGGTTCGCGCGGTCGTAGCGGATGAGCAGTGCCTGCCCACCGAGGGTGTCGGTCATGCGGCCTGCGGAGTCCACTGTCCGCTCCAGCACGCTGAAGGGGTAGGCCTTGGCCGCGCCGTTGACGCGCAAGCCGAGCACCCATTCCTTGAGCGGAAGGCGTCCGTCGCGATGCTGCACATCGAATAACAGTTGCTGCACGCGGTCGTAGCCGGCGTAGGGGTCGCGACCATAGTCGCGCTCGAAGCCGGTGTCGGTGGACAGGACCTCGGTGGCCGGGTGCCGTCTTCGCCAGTCGGCCCAGGTCGTGTGCGTCAAGGGCACAGCAGTCAGCGTTGTCCCGACGAGCGGGCCGCTGATCGCCGTGGACAGGATTTGCGACCACAACGACTGGGTGGTGCGGTCGTACAGCAGCACGTCGCTGTTGTAGAGCAGTCCCGACACACCGAAGCCCGAGACGCCAGTGCTTGCAGGAGGCTCGAAGGCCATGCCGGTGCCGCACAGAGGGCAGTAGGTCACGACGATGGCACGCGTGCCGAACCGATCGTTCACCAACTCGTGCCAGTTCAGAATGCGCAGGGGGTAGGCGCGAGTGATGCCATCAAGGGTGATGCCGAGCACACGGTCCTCTTCGGCCAGCCTGGCGCGGGCAGCAGAGACGAACTTCGGTCTGTCGATGGCGGGGATGCCGTCTTTCGGTGGGCCACCGCGCTCTATGGCCTGGATGGGAATCGACGCGCCCGCCAGATCGAACCCATTCAGCACCGGCCCGGCACGGACCATCTGCATTGCGCTTGCCGATGCGAGGGCAATCAGAAGCGGGGCCAGACGGCGGCGATTCATGAGCGTGGCGCTTTGCGGTGCGTTGGCGACGAGGCCCCGGGCGTGAAACGCTGGGCGCTGCAAGTGCTGCGTTCTGCTCACGACCCGGGCCTACCCCGTCGTCCATTGGACGGGAGAGGGCGGGCTTTCATTACAGGGAACAGCGCCATCCGACCGCCATTCGAGAGCGGCTCAGGTCGGGATGTCCAGGTCGTGCACCACCAGTCCTTCCGTCGGCCCCACGGGAGCCGTCCAGGCCTGTTTCGCGAGGGTACGTCGCGCATCGTTCAGGCCTGCCTGCCAGCGCTGCTGGATGCGCGCGACATTGAAGTCCATGTCCTTCGTGTGATCCTCGTCGGGCAAGCGGGGTGCGATCAGGCGCATCAAGTGCATGACGGTGCCGCACCCGTAACCAGCCATGTCGCGCACGTCGGGCTGGGCCAGGGTCGAAGCCGGCAACTGGCGTGTCAGCTCGCGCACGATGTGGCGCAACTGGTGGATCTGCGCCTGGCGCTGCACATGGCTGTCGACGCGGCTAGAGAACTGGATGTCCTTCTGCCGCCCGCTCACCTGCCACATGGTGTGAGGCGCGTCGCCCGCGCCTTGCCACAGCTGCACTGCAAAGACGAGCGAGTTACGCCTCGGGTCGTCGTCGAACACGGCCTCGACCGGGGTGTTGGAGTAGATGCCGCCGTCCCAGAACAAGTCGTCGCCGATGCGCACCGCCGGAAAGGCCGGTGGCAGCGCGCCGGACGCCAGGATGTGCCGCAGGTCGAGTGGCTCGTCGCGGCTGTCGAAGTAGCGCATCCGGCCCGACTTCACGTTCACCGCGCCCACCGTCAGACGCGGCGCGCAGGCGGTCAGCAGCCCGCTGTCGACGAGGCCGTCCAGGGTGTCGCGCAGGCGGGAGGTCTCGTAGTAGCCCGAGGTCTCCTCACCCAGCGCCAGGTGCGGGCTCAGCCATGCGCGGTGGTGCGGCGCGAAGAAGCCCGGCAGCCCTTGGTTCGTCGCGCTCAGGGTCGTCCAGAACGTCGGCAGTCCCGGCAGGCCCGGCCACAGGGCCGGCAGCCCCTTGTGGGCGACCTTGTCCCAGAAGCCGCGCAGCCGATCGAGCCGGCGGCCAGGCGCATTGCCCGCAATGAGCGCGGCGTTGATCGCGCCGATCGACGTGCCGATGACCCAGTCCGGCTCGATGCCCGCTTCGTGCAGGCCTTCGTAGACGCCGGCCTGGTACGCCCCCAGTGCGCCGCCGCCTTGAAGCACCAGGACCACCTGGCGATCGCCCGCCGGCTGGCATGCGTCGCCCGTGCTCGTGGAGCGCCAAGTGCCCGCGCCGGGGCTCTTGCGTTGTCTTGTGGCCATGTTCGTCGCTCCTACGTTGCCAGGTAATCGTGGATCACGCGGCCATAGGGCAGGGTGAGGTCGGCGATGAAGTGCAGGCCGCCGAGCATGCTGCGCACCGGCAGGTCGGCCACCGGGGCGTTGACGTGCGGCACGAGGTGCAGCCGGGCCGGACCCGACCAGGCGCCATGGACCTGAATGTCCGCCAACTCGTAGGCCACCAGCTGTGCGATCGCCGGCGTGCCGTCGACGTGAGGGATGAGCTTGAGGTTGACCTGGGTCTTGCTCATCTTCTCGATGATCGAGACCGACGAGCAGGCCTTGCGTCCGCTCACGTCGTACAGCAGGTGCTGGTGCTTGTAGCCCATGGAGGCGATGGCCACTTGGATGCCGGCGTACTCCAGCACGCCCGTCAGCGTGTCGTGAACCACCGAGAGCTTCGGGTTGCCGTGTTTCTTGGGGAAGCCCCAGATCTCGCGGCCCCCGGCGATCGGCGGGTCGTCGTCGAGGTACATCTGAGCCGTGAAGTTCACAGGCTGGCCCTGGAACAGCGCCGGGATGACAACACCCGACTCGGTGTAGTCGCCGAAGCCGGCCGAGTCGGGCATGCGGATGAACTCGTACAGCACCTGGCCCGAGCCGTCGGGCTCCAGCGGGACGGGCAGGGCGGCACGAATGGCCTCGGCGTCGCTCGTGTAGGTGACGATCAGGTACTCCCGCTGCAGGAAGCGGTAGGGCCCGCGCGGGTAGGACGGCGAGGCCATCGGCATCGACGGCAGATCGAGCACGGACAGCGCGCTGCTGGGGGTGTGGGGTGCGTTCATCAATGCGCCGTCCAGCCGCCGTCGATCGGCATCACGGTGCCGGTGATCGACGCCGCCGCGTCGCCGCACAGGAAGGCGACCAGTTGCGCCACCTCGTCGGTGGTGACGAAGCGCTTGGTGGGCTGCGCGGCCAGCAGCACGTCGCGCTTGACCTGCTCTTCGGTGATGCTGCGTGCCTTGGCCGTGTCGGGAATCTGCTTCTCTACCAGCGGCGTCAGCACATAGCCTGGGCAGACGGCGTTGGCGGTGATGCCCAACTCTGCCACCTCCAGCGCGATGGTCTTGGTGAAGCCGGCGATACCGTGCTTGGCCGCCACGTAGGCCGACTTGTACGGGCTTGCCACGAGCGCATGGGCCGAGGCGATGTTGACGATGCGGCCCCACCGGTTGAACTTCATGTGGGGCAGGGCCAGCCGGGCGGTGTGGAAGGCCGCCGTGAGGTTGATGGCCAGGATGGCGTGCCACTTGTCCACCGGGAACTCGTCCACCGGCGCCACATGCTGGATGCCGGCGTTGTTGACCAGCACGTCGATGCCGCCCCACTGCTGGGCTGCTCGGGCCAGCATGGCTTCGATGGCGTCCTGCCGGCCCATGTCGGCGCCGTCGTACAGCACCTCGACGCCATGCGTGTTCGCAAGACCTGCTCGAAGGCCCTCGATCGCCGCAGCGTCACCAAAGCCGTTGAGCATGATGTTCATGCCGGCAGAGGCCAGCTCGCTCGCGATGGCCAGGCCGATGCCGCTGGTCGAGCCGGTGACGAGGGCGCTTCTTCTTCGATGCTGCATGCGGTGCTCCTGCGGCGGGTGGTCCAAAGGGGTTTTGACGCTCGCGCGGCTGCTTTCATTACAGGTCCCGCCGCACCAAGGCCCTCAAGTGCTGCGCCCCGTCCGCCGATAAAGCGCATGCCGGGGCGGTGCATGCGCTCGTCGGTACCGTTACGGCTCGCGCTCGTCCAGCCCACTGCCATGTCATCGCTCTCAGCTCCCAAGCCGTCCTGGCACTCGCCCCGCCTGGGCGTGCGGCTGGCGCTCGGATTCGGCGCGCTGGTGGCGATCGTGGTCGTCGTCGTGATGCTCGCGGCGGCGCAACTCACCGCGTTGGCGCACCATGGCGAGCAGGTGATCTCCGAAGACCTTCAGCGCATGCTGAAGGTGCAGGAGGTCGACCGCCACGTGCAGGGGCACGGCGTTGCGATGGCCCGGCTGCTGACGGCCGCGCGGTCGGAGCGCGAGCGGATCTATCCCATGGTCGATGCCGAGAATGCAGCGGTCGATGCCCTCATCGCACAGCTGTCCAGCCCCACCGGCGACGCCGAGACGCGAGCACTGCTCGCCGATCTGGCATCGCTGCGCCGGCACTATGGTGACGTGTTCATCGACGTCGTCACCGAGATCGAGGCGGGCGACGTGGCCAAGGCCGGCCGCCTTTTCGATGGCGAAGGGCAACTCGCCATGCGCGCCGTGCTGAACGCTTCCGATGCCTTGTTGCGCCATGAGCAGACGGTGCTCGCGAGCCGGCAGCAGCAGGTCCAGGCGCAGATCGAGGGTACCCAACGACGACTGGCGCTGCTGGCCTTGGCCGTGGTGGGCCTGTCGATCGTGCTGGCCTGGCGCACGACCATCAGCGTCACACGACCGCTTTCGCGCGTCGAACAGGCTGCGGACCGCATTGCAGGGGGTGACTACAAGGCACGGGTGGCCGCGACTTCGGATGACGAGCTCGGGCGCGTGGCGCAAGCCATGAACGCCATGGCCGACGCCGTGGCCGCGCGCGAAGCGCAGCTCGAGGGCGTGGCCTACATCGACCGGCTCACCGGGCTGCCGAACCGGGCGATGCTGCGCAGACAGGCACGCGAGGGCGGCTGGGCGAGCGAGGGCATCGCCGTCATCCTGATGGACGTGGCACGCCTGTGCACCGTCAACGAGGTGCTCGGATTCCAGACCGGCGACATGCTGCTGGTGGCCGTAGCAAAGCGCTTGCAGGCGGCCGTCGCTGCCGAGCCTGGCGCGAGCGGCCGGACCACGCTGGCACGTCTGCCCGGCGGGGTGTTTGCGGTGCTGTGCGAAGGCCGCGGCCGCGTCGCGATGGAAGCCGTGCGTGAACGACTCGACGCCCAGCTTGCGAAGTCGCTCGCATGCGACGGCCACGCGGTCGATGTCAATCTCGTGTTCGGGCTGGCGGAGGGGGGGCCTGCTGCTGGCGATGCCGATGAACGGGTCAGGGCACTGGACGGTGCGCTGCAAGGCGCGGAACTGGCCATCGCAGAGGCCAAGCGCCTGAAGCTGGCGTGGGCCTGGCACACGCCGACCGACGACGAGTCGCGCACGCGGCAGCTGAGCCTCTTGTCGGACCTACGGCGCGCGGCGACCGAAGGGGAGCTCGAGATGTGGCTCCAGCCCAAGCAATGCCTGCGTCGCGGGCGCACGCTGGGCATGGAAGGCCTGGTGCGCTGGCGCCACCCGCAGCGCGGCTTCATTTCTCCAGCCGAGTTCATCCCCTTTGCCGAGCGCACCGGCCACATCGGCGTGGTCACGACGGCCATGCTCGAGGCTGGGCTGGCCACCCTCGCCGGATGGACGTCCAGCCATCCCGACCTGAGTCTTGCCGTGAACGTGAGCGCGCTGGATGTGCGTGACCTCGGCTTCGTCTCCCACGTGGAGCAGATGGCCCGACGACACCGCGCGCCCCTGTCCCGCTTGCGACTGGAGATCACCGAGAGCAGTGTCATGGAGGACGCGGACCGTGTGCTGCCGGTGTTGCACGGGCTGCGGGACCTGGGCGTGCAACTCTCCATCGACGACTTCGGCACCGGCTACTCGTCGCTGGCCTACCTGCAGCGCCTGCCCGTGAGCGAACTGAAGATCGACCGCGGCTTCGTCGCGGGGGCCGATCGGAGTGTGGAAGCCCGTGCCCTGCTCAAGACCATCATCGACCTGGGCCACAGCCTGAAGATGATCGTGACCGCGGAAGGCGTCGAGCGGACCGAGGAGC
>DAOMFI010000033.1:0-8988 GCA_035429725.1 Burkholderiaceae bacterium
TCCCCCTCGCCAGGCGAGGGGGCGCAGGGGGAGTGTCAATCTCCTCCCGCTCGGCAGGAGGCCGGGTGGGTGCCGTGCAGTGAATGTTCGGCGGAGCGCGCGGCCGCCCGGAGCGCAGCCGACTAATCTGCCGTTCCGCCGAGGATGCACGTGCGACGCGCAAGGCGCGTCGCGTACATCCGAGGCTTCACTCTGTCAGCACATCCGCCCCCTTCGGCGGCGTGAACCGGAAGGTGTCGGCGTCGAGTTTCGGATTGCGCTCTACCTTGGCGAAGGTGAGCCGCGTCGTCTGTCCGAAGCTGTCGACGAGCAGCATCGCGCCGGGCAGGCCATCGCGGAAGCCGATTTCAATGCGCTCGAACGGAGTGTCCTTCGCGCGCGGCCTGGCAGCGATCCACTCGAGCCCGTCGCGGCCACCGGCGTCGCTCACTTCGAACTCGCGCTCGAAGTCGTTCGAGCCGAACAGAATCGATGCAGGGCTCGAAGGCAGCGACGCCTGCAGCTTGCGGACCGTGGCCTGGTTCAGGTCGCGATCAAAAATCGTAAGCCTTTGGCCGTCCGCGACGATCAACTGCTCATATGGCCGTTCGTAGGCCCAGCGGAATTTGCCGGGGCGCTGGAAGACGAACTGGCCCCTCGACTCCTGGACCGCAGCTCCCGAGCCCCGCGAGACGCGTTGCACGAACTCCCCGCGCGCACTGGTGGTCTGCGTCAGGAAGCTGCGCAGCTGTTCGATCGCGGCCGCCTGCGCCTGAGTGGAAATGAGCAAGGCCAGCAGTACAGACGACCTCAGAAGTGAAGTCACGGCAATCCGGTTGCCGCTACGCATCGCGCGACGGCACCAGGATCTCGCGGTTGCCATTGCTCTGCATCGCCGACACAAGGCCGGCCCGCTCCATATCCTCCAGCAGACGAGCGGCGCGGTTGTAACCGATGCGAAGGTGGCGCTGCACCAGCGAGATCGACGCCCGGCGGTTCTTCACGACGATCTCGACCGCCTGGTCGTAGAGCGGATCGGCTTCGCCGCCCGGTGCCCCGCCGCTGCTTTCGTCGCCTTCGGTCGATGGCGCATCGAGCACGCCTTCGACGTACTGCGGCGCGCCGCGCTTGCGCAGCGTGTCGACGACGCGGTGCACCTCGGCATCGGCGACGAATGCGCCATGGACCCGCGTCGGCAGCCCGGTGCCGGGCGCGAGGTACAGCATGTCACCCTGCCCCAGCAGCGACTCAGCCCCCATCTGGTCGAGGATCGTGCGGGAGTCAACACGGCTCGAGACCTGGTAGGAAATGCGCGCCGGGATGTTGGCCTTGATGAGACCCGTGATCACGTCGACCGATGGCCGCTGGGTCGCCAGGATGAGATGCATGCCGGCGGCGCGCGCCTTCTGCGCGATGCGGGCGATCAGCTCCTCGACCTTCTTGCCGGTGACCATCATCAGGTCGGCCAGCTCGTCGATGACAACGACGATCATCGGCAATGGCTCGAGCGGCTCGGCGTCTTCTGGCGTCAGCGAGAACGGGTTTTTCAGGATCTCGCCCTTGGCGCGCGCGTCGGCCAGTTTCTGGTTGTAGCCGGAAAGGCTGCGCACGCCGAGCTTGCTCAACAGCCGGTAGCGCTTGTCCATCTCGGCCACGCACCACTGCAGCGCGTTGCCGGCCTCGCGCATGTCGGTCACGACCGGGCACAGCAGGTGCGGAATGCCCTCGTAGACCGAGAGTTCGAGCATCTTCGGATCGACCAGGATCAGCCGCACCTGCGACGGGTCGGCCTTGTATAGGATCGACAGGATCATCGCGTTGATGCCGACCGACTTGCCCGAGCCGGTCGTGCCCGCCACCAGCAAGTGCGGCATGCGAGCGAGGTCGACGACGACCGCCTTGCCGGCAATGTCCTTGCCGAGACCGAGCGTCACCAGTGAATGGCTCTCGTTGTAGACGGCCGAGCCGAGGATCTCGGAGAGCTTGACCACCTGCCGCCGCGGGTTCGGCAGCTCCAGGCCCATCAGGTTCTTGCCGGGGATGGTCTCGACCACACGTACCGACACCAGCGACAGCGAGCGCGCGAGGTCCTTGGCGAGGTTGACGATCTGGCTGCCCTTGACGCCGACGGCCGGCTCGATCTCGTAGCGCGTGATCACCGGGCCAGGGTAGGCGGCCACCACCTGCGCCTCGACGTTGAAGTCGC
The DNA here is from genome assembly GCA_035429725.1 of Burkholderiaceae bacterium. GTDB lineage: Bacteria > Pseudomonadota > Gammaproteobacteria > Burkholderiales > Burkholderiaceae_F > JALORV01. The sequence continues at coordinate 2,186 of DAOMFI010000033.1, forward strand.
GCAGCTTCTTCTCGATCAGCCGCGACGTGAACTCCAGCGTCTCGGTCGACACGCTCTCGATGGCCGGCGGCGGCTCGTCGAGCAGGTCGAGCGCCGGCAGGCGCGCGTCGGCCATCTCGGCAAACAGCGGAACCTGCTTCTCCTTCTGCTTGCGTTCCGACGGCTTGACGTGCGCGGGCGGCCGCTCGATGTGCACCGGCGGCGCTTCTTCGATCCGTTCGCGTTCCTCCGCAAGTGCCGCCTCGCGGACCTTGGTCGCCGCTTCGCCGATCGCGCGGTCCTCGGCCTCCTCGCGCCGTTGCTCCGCCCTTCGCGAAAAGCCCTCGATGAACGTGCCGACTCGCTCGGCAACGCTGAGCCACGAAAAATCCAGGAACAGCGACAGCCCGACCGCAATGGCGACCAGGAAGATGACACTGGCGCCGGTGAAGCCAACGCCGCTCTGAACCAGTGACGCGATCGCGTTGCCGACAATCCCGCCTGGGAGCCCCGGCAGTGCCGCCTTCAGGTTGTACAGGCGCAGGGCCTCGAGCCCGGTCGCTCCGGCCATCAGGAAACCAAATCCGAGTCCGTGGGCCCAGGCAGGCAGGTCGTCGGCCAGCGGATCCGCCCCGGCCGCGACGCGGTGCAGGCGACGGAAAGCGCGCGCGACAGTAACGGCCAGTCCGAGCGCGACCAGGTACGCGGAAATCCCGAACACGAGCAGCACAACGTCGGCAATCCAGGCGCCGAGACGCCCGCCCAGATTGTGGATCGGCGCCGCGGCGACAGAGTGGGTGAAGCCTGGGTCCTCACGCGAGTAGGTCAGCAGAACCGCCAGCAGCGCGGCCGCCAAGGCGGCCCCAGCAATCCAGCGGGCCTCGGCCAGCAGGCGTGAGACCCGCGAAGGTTCAATGGTGGCTGATGGCTGCCGGCTCCTGATCCAGGCGCCGTCGGAAACGGCGCCGGACACGCGGGCAGTGTTGGGGCGTGAGGACATGTGAGCGAATTATAGGAGTGCGCCGTCCCAGCACTTGTTCTCACAGCCGTCCCGGCACCGCGAAATGGGGCCTGATTTCGTCGCGTGGACAGCGAATTCACGCCTTCGGACCCCCGCTTCGTCGCGCGGGATTGCGGCCGGAGCCCCCGGCTTGCAGAATCCTGTTCCGATGGCCTCGGTAATTGCCCTGCCCGCCCTGGGTTCTGGCCCACGCGACCGCTCTCCCGCCAGAGCGGCGTTCGCGCGCGTGTTCAATCTGCGCACGGTAGCAGCGATGTTCTACTTCTGCCTGCTGCTGCTCGCCGGCCGCTTCGTGATCTGGCTCAGTTACGAGCCGATCGAGACCTGGGCCTTCGATCTCGTACGTGGCGTGCGCCAGACGATGATCAGCGCCATCCTGCTGCTGCTGGCCATCGCTTGCGCTGAAGCGTTCGTCAGCGCGCGCCGGCTCGGCTCGCGCTCGGCCCTCACGCTCGGAGTCATCGTCTCGCTCATCGCAGCCGCCATCGCCGTTCCCATCCGAGTGTGGGTCGCCGGCAGTCCGGTGGCGTCGAGTATCGCCAAGGAACCGGGATATTTCGTCCAGGTCTGGGCGCTGTGGGCCGCTGTTGGCAGCTTCGGCTATTGGCTGTTTCACACAATCCGCACCGATGAAGCCGCGCGTTCGGAGCTGGCCGATGCCGAGTGTCGGCGCGAGGCCCTTCAGGCGCAGATGGTCGAGGCACATCTGTGCGCACTGCAGGCCCAGATCGAGCCGCACTTCCTGTTCAACACGCTTGCCAACGTCAAGCGTCTCTACGAGACGGCGCCGGCACGCGGGCGCGAGATGTTGTCGAGCCTGATCAACTATCTGCGCGCAGCGCTGCCATCGATGCGCGAGCCCGGTTCGACGCTGCAGCGGGAGATCGAACTGGTGCGCTCGTTCCTGACGATCCTGCAGATGCGCATGGGCGATCGACTCACCTTCTCGATCGAGGCTCCGGGCGAACTCGCGGCCGCGCGGGTGCCGCCGATGGTGCTGCCGACCCTGGTCGAAAACGCCATCAAGCATGGGCTCTCACCATTGCCCGAGGGCGGCCACATCGATATTCGCGCCCGCCCTGACGGGGGCGACCACTTCCTGATCGAGATCGCCGACAACGGCGCCGGATTCTCGTCCAGTGGCGGCAGTGGCGTGGGACTCGCCAACACACGCTCGCGACTGGCTGCGCTCTACGGCGGTGACGCGTCGCTTTCTCTCGCCATGGGCACGCCGCGCGGCGTCGTTGCGAAGGTCAGGCTCCCGGTGCAACTTCAAGGACAGCCCGCATGAGTGCCGTGCTCCCCCAGTCCGCCACCCTGGGCAGCGCACCGCGCGGCCTGCCGCGCTGGCTCCGCGCCTGGTCCGGAATGGGCGCGCGTCACCTGGTCGCCTGGCTGCTCGCCAGCGCGCTGATGTCTGTCGTCGATTTCACCGCAGTGATCGACAAGCTCGACAAGCCGGGCGTTTCGCTGATGATGGCTTTCGACCTCGCGACGTCGCTAATCCTGTTCGGCACAACGCTGCTGGCCTGGGTCGCGGCCACTGACGGCGCCCCGAGCAGCGGCCGGGCGCGCAACGTCCGGGTGGCATGGGCCATCGTCATTGGCGCGGTGACCGCTGCATGCATTGCGGTGCCGCTGATGCGGGCGCTCGAGATCGACAGGCTGTGGTGGGAGATGTCGGGCAAGGTCAAGCCGCAGCCGGCCCTGTCGTTGGTGCTGATCGGCAATGCAATCTATTTCACGGCATGGTCGGCCCTGTTCGTGGCAGCCGCGGAGGTCATACAGCGCCGCGCCCTCACCAACGAAGCCATCCGCGTGACCCAGCGCGAGCAGGCCGCGCTTGCCCGCGATGTCCTGGAGTCTCGGCTGGCGGCGATGCAGGCGCAGGTCGAGCCACAGTTCCTGTTCGACACGCTCGTGGACATCGAGCGCCTCTACCAGAAGGACACGGCCGGCGCCGCCGACAATCTCGACCGGCTGATCACGTACCTGCGCGTGGCCTTGCCGAGACTGCGCGAGTCAGGTTCGACGATGGCCGCCGAAATCGAACTCGTCGAGGCCTATCTTGATGTGGTCCGGTCGACCCGAAACGGCTCGCCGACCTTGACCGTCTCGCTGGCCGAGGACTGCCGCGAAGCGCGCTTCTACCCGATGTTGCTCCTGCCGCTCGTGCAGCGCGCCGTTCGGGAGCGTGCGGACGACGCACCGTCGAGCATCCGCATCGCGGTACAGCGCACGGGCGACGACGTTGCGATCGTCCTGCGCGTTGCAGCGCCGGGCGGATGTGCCGAGGACCGCGAGATCGTCCGTGTGCGCGAACGGCTCGCCGGCCTCTACGGCACCCGCGCGTCGCTCGATTGCGTCGAACTGCAGGGCAACACGACGCAACTTACGATGCGGATTCCCGCCGACCTCGCTTTCCGCAGCCAATGAGCGGCCCGACTGCCATCGTTGCCGAAGACGAAGCGACACTTCGGCACCAGTTGGTCGAGCAACTCGGCCAGCTCTGGCCCGAGTTGCAGGTCGTCGGCGAAGCGGCCGACGGCGTGCAGGCGCTGCGCCTGCTCGACGAGCAGCAGCCCGATGTCCTGTTCCTAGACATCCAGATGCCTGGCGCCACGGGCCTGGAAGTCGCGCGCCAGGCCAACGGGCGCTGCCACGTTGTATTCGTCACCGCCTACGACCAGCACGCGGTGGCGGCGTTCGACCAAGGGGCGGTCGACTACGTGCTCAAGCCGATCTCGGCCGCGCGCCTGTTCACCGCGGTCAGTCGCCTGAAGCAGCGGCTCGGGTCGCCTCCGGCCCGCATCGACGCGGCGCTGGGCCCGCTGGCCGGCTCGCCCGCGGCGGCCTCGAGCAGCAGGCAGCCGCTGCGCTGGATCAATGCCTCGGTTGGCCAGAACCTGAAGCTGATCACCGTCGACGAGATCACCTACTTCCAGGCCGACAACAAATACACGCGGGTCGTCACCGCCGAGGGCGAAGCGCTGATCCGCAAGCCGCTGAAGGAACTGGTCGAGGAACTTGATCCGGTCCAGTTCTGGCAGATCCACCGTTCCACTCTCGTCAACGCCACCGCCATCGCCGGTGTCACGCGAGACTTCCGTGGCCGCATGCTGGTCAAGTTGAAGGCACGTCCCGAGACACTGCTCGTCTCTGACACGTATACGCACCTGTTCCGGCAGATGTGAAACGTCGCTCGTGTACGCGAACCCGGCTGCGCCGCGGTTCGCACGTGCACTCGCTCCGAAAATTCAGATGAGTCGGCTGCGCTTCGGAGCGGCCGGGCGCTCCGCCGATTGACAACGGCACGGCACCCACCCCTGCCCTCCCGCCAAGCGGGAGGGAGTACTGATCCGGCGCCGGAGCGTTTCGGCTGAGCGGGAAACGCGTTTCTATTCGAACTATTGGTTGAGTGATCGCCACTTGACCCCCACCTATAATCGGCAGACTTATCCGGGGAAGAACATGGCAGTCACCAAACATGCGCGGGTGCTGATCCTGGGGTCGGGGCCGGCGGGATACACGGCCGCGGTCTATGCGGCGCGGGCCAACCTCAAGCCGGTGCTGATCACGGGGCTGGCGCAGGGTGGCCAGTTGATGACCACCACCGACGTCGACAACTGGCCGGCCGACGCCAACGGCGTGCAGGGCCCGGACCTGATGGCGCGCTTCCTCGCGCATGCCGAGCGCTTCAACACGGAGATCGTGTTCGACCAGATCCACACGGCGAAACTGAACGAGCGGCCGCTGCGGCTGATCGGGGACAGCGGCGAATACACCTGCGATGCGCTGATCATCGCCACCGGCGCGAGCGCGATGTATCTCGGGCTGCCATCGGAGCAGGCGTTCATGGGCAAGGGCGTGTCGGGCTGCGCGACCTGCGATGGGTTCTTCTACAAGAACCAGGACGTGGCGGTCGTCGGCGGCGGCAACACAGCCGTGGAGGAGGCGCTTTACCTCTCGAATATCGCGAAGAAGGTCACGCTGGTTCATCGGCGCGACAAGTTTCGTGCCGAACCCATCATGGTCGATCACCTGATGGAAAAGGTGAAGGAAGGCAAGATCGAGCTCAAGCTGCACAGCGTGCTCGACGAGGTCCTCGGCGACGACTCCGGCGTCAACGCGGCGCGCATCAAGAACGTGCAGAACGGCGCTTCGCAGGATCTCGCGCTGCAGGGGGTTTTCATCGCGATCGGGCACCGACCCAACACCGAACTCTTTGTCGGCCAGCTCGACATGGCCAACGGCTACATCATCACCAGGGGCGGGCTCAACGGGATGGCGACGGCCACCAGCGTGCCGGGCGTCTTCGCGGCGGGCGACGTTCAGGATCATGTCTACCGGCAGGCGATCACCAGCGCCGGCACGGGTTGCATGGCCGCCCTCGATGCGCAGCGATTTCTCGAGAACCAGCAGCCGGCCACGGCCCCGGCCGAGAAAGCCGTCGCGGCCTGAGTCTCCACGCGGAGACCGGGCATGGCCACGCGCATCAAGGATCTCGCGCAGCTCGCATCACTGCACGATGCATTGAAACAGGACGCGGCAAACCGGAAGAAGGCCGAAATTGAGCGGCAGCAGGCGTCTGTGGCCAAGGCGACCGCCGCCGACGAGTTCCGGGCCGCGGTCGGTGCCGTCACGCCGCTGGCGATCAAGCAGCGCGTCGAGCACGACCGTCCGCCGCACCCCCCGGTGGCGCACAAGCGTCTCGAGGACGACCAGCAGGTTCTGATCGCGTCGGTGTCGGACGAATTCGAGATCGACACCCTGCTGCATACGGACGCGGAGCTGTCGTTCCGGCGGCCCGGTATCGGCCCAGACGTGCTGCGCAAGCTCAGGCGCGGTGAGTGGGTGATCCAGGATCATCTCGACCTGCATGGCTTGCGCGTCGATGAAGCACGCGAACTGCTCGGCCAGTTCCTGCGCGAAGCGATCAGGCGCGGCCTGCGCTGCGTCCGCGTCGTGCACGGCAAGGGGCTGGGGTCAAAGGACCGCCAGCCGGTGCTGAAAGGCAAGGCACGCGTGTGGCTGGCCCAGCGCGACGAAGTCATTGCCTTCTGCCAGGCCCGGCCCGCCGAAGGCGGCAGCGGCGCCCTGGTCGTCCTGCTCCGGCCCGCGGCGCGTTCGTGAACGAGGCCCAGGCATTCCTGTTCGTCGTCGAAGTCGTCGCCGTGCTGGCGTGCGCGTTTTCCGGCTTTGCCGAAGCCCAGCGCAAGGACATGGACCTGGTCGGCGTCTATGTCGTCGCGTTCGTGACAGCCTTCGGCGGCGGCACCCTGCGCGACATCCTGCTCGAGCGCCGGCCGTTTTTCTGGGTCGAACACGAGGCGTATCCGATCCTCATCCTCGCAATGACGCTGCTGGCCGCGCCGATGATGAGGCTCGCCCAGCGCATCGTCCCGAATCCCGCCTTTGTCGTCGCCGACGCCGTCGGCCTGGGCTTCTTCAGCATCACCGGGGTCGCACTGTCGCTGGACAGCGGCATGTCGCCCTTCGTCGCGACGATGATGGGTGTCGTGACCGGAGTCTTTGGCGGCGTGCTGCGCGACGTGCTGCTGAATGAGGTGCCGATGGTCCTGCGCGATGGCCGGCCCTACGCGATCGCGGCGTTCTTCGGGTGCTGGCTCTACGTAGTGATGACGAGCGCCGGGACGAACCCGGCGCTGGCGCTGTGGACCGCCGCCGCGGCAACGACCCTATTCCGGCTGCTGGCCTGGCGCTACGACTGGTCGATCAAGGGTTCGGCCAACCGGGGCGACCGCTAGACGGCCGCTTCGCCTTCCTCGCCGGTGCGAATGCG
>DAOMFI010000033.1:9088-26430 GCA_035429725.1 Burkholderiaceae bacterium
TCGCGCACTTCGTCGAGCTTGAATGGCTTGATGATCGCGGTGATCTGTTTCATGGTCGCTTTCCTGGCTACTGATGTGTTCGGGATTCGAACCGGATTCTAGAGCGTGGCGTTCTCTTCGCGGAATCGATTGGTGATCGGGTAGCGCCAGTCGCGGCCAAAACTGCGGTGCGTGACCCGGATGCCCACCGGCGACTGCCGGCGCTTGTACTCGGACGACCGAATCATGCGGACGACCTGGCGGACCACGCCTTCGTCGAAGCCGGCGTCGACGATGTCGGCGATCGATTCCCCTTCCTGCATGTAGCGTGTGATGATCGCGTCGAGCACCTCGTATTCCGGCAGCGAGTCCTGGTCCGTCTGGCCTGCCTTCAGCTCGGCGCTCGGTGCACGTGTCAGGATGCGCTCAGGGATAACGTTGGCGATCGAATTCCGGTAGCGGCATAGCCGGTACACGAGCGTCTTGAGAATGTCCTTGATGACCGCGAAGCCGCCAGCCAGGTCGCCGTAGAGCGTCGAGTAGCCCACCGCGGTCTCGGACTTGTTGCCTGTCGTCAGCACGATGGCGCCGTACTTGTTTGACAGCGCCATCAGCAACGTGCCGCGGATGCGCGCCTGCAGGTTTTCCTCGGTGGTGTCCCACGGCAGGCCACGGAATTCGTCGGCCAGCGTCGACAGGAACGCATCGAATGGCGGTTTGATCGGCAGCACGTCGTGGCGCACGCCGAGGTTGCGGGCAAGCGTGGCCGCATCATCGAGACTCATCGGCGCCGTGAACTGCGACGGCATCATCACGGCCCTTACGCGGTCGGCACCCAGCGCGTCCACCGCAATCGCCAGCGTCAGCGCCGAGTCGACACCGCCGGAAAGCCCGATCAGCGCTCCCGGGAAGCCATTTTTCCCGACGTAGTCGCGCACACCGAGAACGAGCGCCTGATAGGCGAGCGCCTCCAGCGACGGCTCGATCGCGATCGATGCGGGCTGCGGAACGCCGTCAATGAACTCCACGACCAGCACCGCTTCGTCGAAGTAGGGCGCCATGGCCACCACGGTCCCATCGGCGGCGAGCACGAACGAGGCCCCGTCGAACACCAGCTCGTCCTGACCGCCCGTCAGGTTCGCATAGACCAGCGGCAGGCCGAAGTGCGAGACATTGCTGCGCATCGTCTGCAGCCGCTGCGCCTGCTTGCCGAGATGAAACGGGGAGGCATTCAGAACGAGCAGCACCTGCGCGCCAGCGGCCTGGGCGCATTCGGGCGCGTAATGGAACCAGGTGTCTTCGCAGATATTGACCCCGAAGAGCGTGCCCCCGGCCTCGAACACGAAGGGCCGGTTGTCCGGCGTGAAGTAGCGCTGCTCGTCGAAGACGTCGTAGTTCGGCAGGTCGTGCTTGCAGTAGGTTCCCACCACGACGCCACCCTGCAGGACCGAAGCGGCGTTGAAGCGCAGGCCTTCGCGCGCGAGTGGATGGCCGACCACGACGGCGAGGTCGGGGTACTGCACCAGCTGGACGGCGAGACGCTGAAGCGCGGAGTCGCACGCTGCGTAGAATGCCCGGCGCAGCAGCAGGTCCTCGGGTGGATAGCCGGTCAGCGACAGTTCCGGCGTGACCATGACATGGGCGCCTTCGGCCACGGCGCGCGCCGCCGCTTCCACGATCTTCCTGCTGTTGCCCTCGAAGTCGCCCACCGAGCAGTTGATCTGTGCGACCGCGACTTTGACGTTCGAGCTCATGTATGGACGAAGCAGGTTCCGAAGATTATTGCACGCGCATCGTGCACGACCTCGGCGAGGTTGGCCCCGACGCATGGAACGCCCTGCTCCGCGGCGCGCCGGACGCGAATCCGTTCGTGCGTTTTGAATTCCTGCAGGCTCTACACGAAAGCGGCTGCGCGTCAACGCGCACGGGCTGGGATCCTCACTATCTCACGCTGTGGCGGCGCAATCGGCTCTGCGCCGCCGTGCCGCTCTATCGCAAGCATCACTCCTATGGCGAGTATGTTTTCGACTGGGCGTGGGCCGAGGCGCACCAGCGCCACGGTATTGCGTATTACCCGAAGTGGCTCGCGGCGGTGCCATTTACACCCGTGCCCGGGCCGCGCCTGCTTGCCATCGACGCGGACGCGCGCGCACGCATCGCGAAGGCGCTGATCAAACACTTCGTCGAGTCGACGCTTTCGTCGCTCCACGTGCTGTTCCCGACCGGTGCCGAAAGCGACTGCCTGGCTCAGGCCGGTGCCCTCACGCGCCAGTCGGTCCAGTTCCACTGGTTCAATCACGATTACGTGACCTTCGACGATTACCTCGCCAATCTCGCACAGCCCAAGCGCAAGAAGGTTCGCGCCGAACGCCGCAAGGTGGAGGCAGCCAGCATCAGCGTACGGCGGTGCGTGGGATCAGCGATCACCGAGGCCGACTGGGCACTGTTCGACCGCTGCTACCGCAACACGTATCTGGCGCACCACTCCAGCCCATACCTGAATCGACAGTTCTTCCTGCGGCTTGCGCAGACGATGCCGCAAAACCTGCTGCTCGTGATCGCGTCGCGGGCGGGACGCGACATCGCCGCGGCGCTGGCGGTCATCGACGACGAGCGTGTTTACGGACGCTACTGGGGCACGCTGGAAGCGATCCCGTGCCTGCACTTCGAGGTCAGCTACTACCAGTTGATCGAGTTCGCCATCGAGCGCGGCTTGAAGGTCATCGAGGGCGGCGCCCAGGGCGAACACAAGCACGCGCGCGGATTTGAGCCCGTGAAGACCTGGTCCTGTCATGTCCTGCGGCACCCCGCCTTTGCCGATGCTGTCGAACGCTACCTCGACCGCGAAAGCGGCGGCATCGCGTCGTATATCGACGAGCTGCACGAGAGATCCGCGCTGCGGCGCCCCTCGTTGCCAGCATGACACCGCTGCACCTGGCCGCGGCCCTGCTGATGGTCACCATCTGGGGCGACGCGCTGCGCGCACGCCCCTGCGGGTGTATGTGGCAAATCCCCTCCCCACTGCGCCGGGCGGCTCTGCGATGACGCCACTGCACCTGGCCGCGGCCCTGCTGATGGTCACCATCTGGGGATTTAACTTCGTCGTCATCCGGTGGGGGCTCAACGACATTCCGCCGCTGCTGCTGACGTTGCTGCGCTTCGTGCTGGCGGCGTTTCCGGCGCTGCTGTTCGTGCCGAGGCCCCGGGCGCCCTGGCGGCTGATTGCGGGCTATGGCCTGTTCGCGTTTGCGCTGCAGTTCACGTTTCTCTTCGCCGGCATGGCGGCGGGAATGCCGACGGGGCTGGCGTCGCTGGTCATCCAGGTCCAGGCCTTCTTCACGATCGCTCTGGTGGCCATGCTGTTGCACGAACGGCCGCGACCGCTGCAGGTGCTTGGAGGCCTGGTCGCCGCCGCGGGCCTCCTCCTGGTCGCATGGCATCTGCCGGCTGGAACAGCTCTTGGCTTCGTGCTGGTCATCGCCGCGGCACTCGCCTGGGCCACCGCCAACATCATCGTCAAGCGCGTGCCGGGCGATACGCCGCTGGCCGTCGTCGTCTGGGGCAGCGTCGCGGCCGTGATCCCGCTCGCGATCGCAACCCTTGCCGTCGAAGGCATGTCACGCAGCGCACAGATCGTCAGCGAGCTGTCGGCAGCGAACTGGCTCGGCATCGCCTTCCAGGCCTGGCCAACTACCTTGGTGGCCTTCGGGATCTGGGCCTGGCTGCTCCGCAAGCATCCCGCCGCCGTTGTCGCGCCCTTCACGCTGCTCGTCCCGATCGTTGGCATGAGCTGCGCCGTATGGCTGCTCGACGAACCCGTGACCTGGTGGAAGCTGGTGGGCGCGGCACTCGTGTTGGCCGGCCTCGGGCTCAATGTGCTGGCCGCGCGCCGGCGCTGACCCGCCTAGCGCCGATCCGACCGTCCGCGCGAGTTGGCTTCGGCGAGCTTGGAACCGACCAGCTGCGCCACCACGACCGCGATGTAAAACTGCCCGAAAACGCCTTCGAGCGCCGCGGCGCTGCGCGCGGCCGCCGCGACCGGCGACACGTCGCCGTAGCCGATCGTCGTCAGTGTCGTCAGGCTGAAATATAGGAACAGCGATTCCCTTTCATGCCACTGGCCGAGCGCCGGCGAGAGCGGTCCGACGATATTGAAGGCGCCGGGTGCGGTCAGCTCGATAAAAGCGAAAACGTTCGCAAAGGCCATCGCGGCGAGCAGGTAGCCGCATAGCGTCCCGAGCAGATCGTCGATGTTCACCGCGCGTCGCTCGAAGAGGTGCCTGAGGATGACACTGACGGCGAGCGCCAGGAACAGTGCCCCGCTGAGATGCACGGCAATTTCGAGAACGTGGCGCTGCTGAACCGGCAGCAGACGAAGCGCCCAGAGCGCGACGACCACGACCAGGCCTGCACACAGTGACAGGAGGCGGTGCGAGTGACGCTCGAAGACGATGAAGAACACCATGACCATCAGTATCGTCACGACCGCTTCCCGCAGATAGGCGTGCGGGGAGAACGTCATGCCCAGCACGATGGCCGTCACCAGCATCAGCAGCAGTATCAGGTAGCGGTGGGCGCGAAGCCGCTCCAGGCTCATCGTCATTCCCGACCGATCAGTCCGCGTGCAGCGGGCGGGACAGACCCGTGGTCTGTAACAGTCGATTCGGGACTGAAAGCCGCGCCCGCGCGGCCGAGTGCGCGAAGCGAGCCGCGTCGAAAAGCTGTCGCATGTCCGCAAGGCGGGCGACAAAGCAATCGGCTGCGCCGGCGTGCAAGGCAGTTCTGAATTGGCGGTTACAGGCCACTAGTAGGCCGGCTGGGGCGACGCTGTCTTGTAGGCCGCAATCGCGTCGAGGATGTCCTTCCGTGCCGAGTCAGGACCCTCCCAGCCGATCACCTTGACCCACTTGCCCTTCTCGAGATCCTTGTAGTGCTCGAAGAAGTGCTGGATCTGCGCCAGCCGTTCCGGTGCGATGTCCGACCACTGTTGCCAGTGCTTGTACCAGGGCAGGATCTTGTCGACCGGCACCGCCAGCAGCTTGGAGTCGCCACCGGCCTCGTCTTCCATTTTCAGCACGCCGAGCGGACGACAGCGCACGACGACTCCCGGCTGCAGCGGAAACGGCGTGATCACCAGCACGTCGAGGGGATCACCGTCGTCGGCCAGCGATTTCGGCACATAGCCGTAATTGCAGGGATAGTGCATGGCCGTACCGATGAACCGGTCGACGAAGACCGCACCGGTCTCCTTGTCGACTTCGTACTTGATCGGATCCGCGTGAGCGGGAATCTCGATGATGACGTTGAAGTCGTCTGGGACATTGCGGCCGGCAGGAACGCGATCAAGGCTCATGAGGGTATCCGTCGAAAGCTAGCCGATTCTATCGACAATGGCCCGGCTCGACGCTCCCGCCGGTTTGAAGCGGTATCAGGCTTTGCTGAATAATGCCGTCGACCCCCGAACCGCGGGCAAGGAGAGCCGATGGACGACAACTGGGCGGCGCCTGCCGGAGCGCACCACTTCATCGGCAACCGCTGGGTCGCCTCGAACGATGGGCAGACGATCGACGTCGTCGATCCCTCGGACGGCAAGCCGTTCGCGCGCATCGCACGCGGCGACGGAACAGACATCGACCATGCGGTCCGCGCGGCGCGAACCGCGCTCGGCGAGTGCTTGGACGGCGACTGGGGTCGCATGACGGCAACCGAGCGCGGCCGGCTGCTGATGAAGCTGTCGTCCGCCGTGCTAGACCGGCACGAGCAGCTCGCGCAGCTCGAGTCCCGGACGACCGGCAAGCCGTTGCGGCAGGGGCGCGCCGACGCCACGGCACTGGCGCGCTACTTCGAGTACTACGCCGGCGCCGCCGACAAGCTGCACGGCGAGACGATTCCGTATCAGGCCGGCATGACCGTACTGACGCTGCGCGAGCCGCACGGCGTCACGGGTCACATCATTCCGTGGAACTATCCAATGCAGATCTTCGGCCGCAGCGTCGGCGCTGCGCTCGCCGCCGGCAACGCCTGCGTCGTCAAGCCGGCCGAGGACGCCTGCCTGTCGCTACTGCGTGTCGCCGAACTGGCCGCGGAGGTCGGATTCCCCGACGGCGCACTCAACATCGTCACCGGCCTCGGCCACGAGGCGGGTGCCGCACTGGCCGCACACGGGGGCATCGATCACATTTCCTTCACGGGCTCGCCGATCACCGGCACCGCGGTCGCACAGGCCGCGGCGAAGCATCATTGCCCGGTGACGCTCGAACTCGGCGGCAAGTCGCCACAGATCGTGTTTGCCGACGCCAACCTCGATGACGTGCTGCCGGTGGTCGTCAATGCCATCGTGCAGAACTGCGGACAAACCTGTTCCGCCGGCAGCCGTCTGCTCGTCGAGCGTGCCGCATATGAGGAACTCGTCGCGCGGGTTGGCGATGCGATCGCGCGGCTGCGCGTCGGCCCGGCGCTGGCAGATCTCGACGCCGGGCCGTTGATCCGGCAGAGTCAGTTGCAGCGCGTGTGGGACTACCTGAGCCAGGCCGAGCACGACGGCATCGTCATGGCGGCGCATGGGCAGGTTGTCGAAGAGGCGCCGCAGACCGGCTACTACCAGGCGCCGACACTGCTGCGCGATGTGCCGCCGACACACCGGCTCGCGCAGGAGGAGGTGTTCGGACCGGTGCTCGCCGCCCTGCCGTTCGACACCGAGCAGGAAGCACTGCGCATTGCCAACGGCACGCCGTTCGGGCTGGTCGCCGGCGTATGGACGCAGGACGGGGCGCGCCAACTGCGGCTCGCCCGCAAGCTGCGTTGCGGCCAGGTCTTCATCAACAACTACGGCGCCGGCGGCGGCGTGGAACTGCCGTTCGGCGGCGTCAAGTCAAGCGGCTACGGACGCGAAAAGGGATTCGAGGCGCTGCTCGGCTTCACCACGCTGAAGACGATCGCGATCAAGCATGGCTGAGGCCGCGCTCGAGGTCGCGGCCCTGGCGCCGGACCAGGCAATGATCTGGGCCGAGTTGCGTCACGCGCTCTGGCCGACAACCTCGCCGGCGGACCACGCCCGTGAAGCCGAGCGCCTGCTGCGTTCGCCGGACACGCTGATTCTGCTTGCGCTTGATACGGAAGCCGTAGGCTTTGCAGAAGCGGTCCTCCGTCGCTGCCACGTCAACGGATGCGAGTCCTTGCCGGGCGAACCTGTGGCCTTCCTCGAAGGCATCTACGTGAAACCCGGCTACCGTCGCCGCGGCGTTGCCCGCGCGTTATGCGACCGCGTCGCCGCCTGGGCGCGTGCGCACGGTGCGGCCGAGTTCGCCTCCGACGCACTGCTTGACAATACCGACTCGCACGCCATGCATCGCGCCTTCGGCTTCACCGAAACCGAGCGCGTCGTCTTCTTTCGAAGGACATTGTCATCATGAGTGGACGCCTGGCAGGAAAAGTCGCAATCGTCACCGGCGCCGCCTCCGGATTCGGCAGGGGAATCGCCGAACGATTCGCACGCGAAGGCTGCGCCGTGGTCGTCAACGACCTCGCCCGGGAATCCGGCGAAGCCGTGGCGACAGGCATCCGCGCCGCGGGCGGCCGCGGCCAATTCGTTTACGGCGACGTGACACGAAGCGCCGACGTGAAAGGACTGCTCGACGCAGCGCTCTCGCATTACGGACGGCTCGATATCGTCGTCAACAACGCGGGTACCACGCACCGCAATCAGCCAATGCTGGACGTCACAGAAGCTGAGTTCGATCGCATCTACGCCGTCAACGTGAAGTCGATCTATCTGACCGCGATCCACATGGTGCCGCACTTCCGTTCCCAGGGCGGCGGTTGTTTCATCAACATCGCCTCCACAGCGGGCGTCCGCCCGCGGCCGGGCCTCACCTGGTACAACGGCACGAAGGGTGCGGTCATCATCACCAGCAAAGCCATGGCGGCAGAACTCGGTCCCGACAACATCCGCGTCAACTGCGTCAACCCGGTCATCGGGGAAACCGGGCTGCTCGAGCAGTTCATGGGCATGCCTGACACCCCGGAGAACCGCAAGAAGTTTCTGGCGACGATCCCGCTGGGGCGCTTCAGCCGGCCCGATGACATCGCCAATGCGTGCCTGTTCTACGCGAGCGACGAAGCGGCATTCATCACGGGGACCTGCCTAGAGGTCGATGGCGGCCGCTGCGTCTAACGTGGTGTCAGCGAAAGGCTGAGCGAGCGCACGACTCCGCCGCTCGCCTCGCGCACCCGCAGGCGCAGGCCGCCGAGCGCGACCGCATCCCCGCTCGCCGCCCGTCCACGCAGCAGCTGCGCCGCATAGGCGCCGAGCGTCACGTCGCGCGCCAGGCCCGGTGGGAGCTCGGCGCCGTAGTAGTCCTGCAGATCACCCAGCGTTGCCGAGGCCGCGAGAGTCAGTTCGCCGTCCGCCGCCGCAGGCGCGAAGAGTTCCTCCAGCGTGCCGACCTGCTCGGCCGGCGCGACGACAGCCACCAGATCGCCGCTGCGCAGGGCCGCGGGCTCGATGATGCGACCGTCGCGCTCCAGCTCGATCAGACGCGCGCCGTCCGGCCAGTCGATGTCGTCGAGCGCCCGGCGCGTTGCCGGTGCACCTTCGGCGACGATGAACTGCACGACCTCCCGCGACCGGGCTCCGCCGCCGAGCGGCGCCGTGGCGATCGCCGCGCGCGGCCGCCCTGCCCGCACCCGCGCCAGTCGCGCCGCAACAGGCAACGAGCCTCCCTGCAACAGCAGCGAGAGAAGCACGATGAAGAACGTGATGTGGAACAGCACCTGTGCGTGCGGCACGGCGGCCACCAGGGGAAACAATCCCAGGACGATGGGCACCGCGCCACGCAGGCCGAGCCAGCCAATGAATGCGATTTCCCGTGGCGGATACCGAAACGGCAGCAGGCACGCTGCCACGGCCAGCGGCCGCGCGACGAACATCAGCACAGCGGCGGCCAGCAGCGCGTGACCCGCGACATCAAACAGGCCACGCACATCCGTGATGATGCCCAGGACCAGGAACATGCCGGCCTGCGCCAGCCAGGCAAAGCCGTCACTGACACGCAGCACATCTTCGCCGACGTGAACACGGCGGTTCGCAATCAGCATCCCGGCCAGATAAATCGCCAGGAAGCCGCTTCCACCCAGCAGGTTGGTCAGCGCAAAGGTCGCCAGGCCGCCGGACTGGATCAGCAGCGCGTACAGACCTTCTTCAAGGCGCACGCGTGCGACCGCCAGCGAAAGCAGGTAACCGAGGGCGACACCCACGAGCAGGCCGATGCCGAGTTGCTGCACGAACAACGGCAGCAGCGCCGTCAGAGGCTGCTCCGGCATCCGTATGAGCTCGATCACGCCCAGCGTCAGGAACACCGCCATCGGATCGTTGATGCCGGACTCCACCTCGAGCGTGGACTCGACCCGCTCATTGAGGCGCAGGCCACGGCTGCCGAGAAGCGCGAAGGTCGCCGCCGCGTCCGTCGAGCCGACGATCGAACCCAGCAGTAGTCCGTAGCGCCAGTCGACGTCGAGCAGCCATGCGGCCGCAATCCCGACGAGAGCGGCCGTCAGGACCACGCCGACCGTCGCCAGTGTCAGCGACGGGGCAGCAACCATACGAAACGTCGCCAGCCGCGTGCGCAGGCCGCCGTCGAGCAGGATGACGGCCAGCGCGAGGTTCCCCACCAGCACGGCAGTCTCCGCATCGACCCGGACCGACTGCAACTGCGGCAGTTCGGTCGCGAACAGGCCGACCGCGAGGAAGACCAGCAGCGACGGCACGCCAACCCGTTGCGAGGCCGCCGACAATGCGATCGCGACAAAGCAGAGCAGCCCGGCGATCAGGAAAGTCTGGTTCATCGCGTCCATGCCGCGATTTGACCACGAGCCGTGCGACCGCCCAAGGAGCCGGCCGCCGTCGCCACCTGCTTCGTTCCGCTACGCCCTTCCTCCTTGCTCTGCCTCGTCGCCCCGCCTCAGCGGTAGACGAGGTCGCGCAGTCCGAGCGTCACAAGCGGGAAGTACGCCACGATCGCCAGGCATCCGAGGACGACGGCGACGAAGGGCAGCAGCCGGGGAACGATCTCGTCCACGGCAACCCGCGCCACCGTGCACGCAGCGAAGAGGTTGACGCCGAACGGCGGCGTGATCATCCCGAGCGCGAGGTTGACCACCATGACGAGACCAAAGTGCACCGGATCGATACCGAAGTGCATTGCGACCGGCGCGATAACGATGATCGACGCCAAGGTATCGATGAATGGAGCCCACCTCCGGCCCGGCGGCGGCGCAGTCTCGGGGCGAGTCCGCAGGGTGTCAAGCCGGCCGCGAAGCCGTGCGGTCCCAGGCATGCACCGGCCGCATGGCGGCGGCTTCAGAACGAGCTGTCGCGCAATACGGGCCGTACGCCTTCGACGCTTCCCGGAGTCGGCTGCGCGAAGCCCAGCGCCGCTTCACGAAAATGCTGCGCGGCCTCGGCTTCGTCACCGACCGCCTCGGCCAGGCGCGCCAGCGCAACGAGCGTCGCCGGAGATTTCTCGATCTGCAGGCTCTCGGAAAGGTAGCTGCGCGACTTGCCCCAGAGCTGCTCACGCAGGCAGAGCACGCCCGCCGTACGCAGCAGCACGGCCCGCAGTTGATCCTCCTGACCGCGGGCGGCAAGCCACTGTTCCACCCGTTCGAGCTGGTCACGCGCGGGAAACGACTGCGCCCGCGCATACTCGTTCAGCAGCGGCTCGCAGGACTCATCCCATTGCTCGCGCGGCATGGAAAGGGCGTGTTCGATGGCTTCTGCCGCACGGCCGCCGCGCCCCGCGAGGTTGAAAAGGCGTGCGGCCTCAAAGGCAACCTCCGGCAGCGCGCGGTCGGTTGCCGGAATCGCATCCCAGGCCGCCTCGAGAGCAGCGGGCTCGTAGCGCTGCGCCAGCAGCTGTTCACGGTAAACGGCCACCTTGAGCTTGCGCGCCAGCACCGGATGCAGGGCGCTGCGCTTCTCGAGCGAACGCAGGGCCTTTAGCGCCTCATCCCAACGGCCCGACTGCAGATTGGCATTGAGCGCAATCCGCAGCGCGTGCAGATGGCGCGCACCGGAGCCCCGCAGGCGATCGATCGCGCCGAGTGCGGCGTCGTTTTCACGCTGCTCGGTCCACATTTCGGCGCTGGCCACCAGCCGCGCGGTATCCACGTGGCGGTCGTCTTCGGCACGATGCAGCCAGTCGTCGCGGCGCTCGTACTCCTGCATGCGATGCGCCGCCCGCGCGCCGATCAAGGCCGCCACTCCCGCTGTCGAGGTCGAAGACTGCGCCGCACGCGCCGCCTTCTCGGCCCGCGCGAAACGCCCCTCGAGCAGGCTGCGCACGGCCTCGACCAGCGCCTGCTGCCCGCCGATTTCCTCACGCCGCGCTCGGTACAGGCGCACGCGTTCGGGGAAGTCCACCACCTTTTGCAGCGCCCGCGCGCCCCAGTAGGTGACGGCGAGCAGCCCGAGCAGCACCAGCAGCAGAACATTGAGGGAGACATCGAGCCGATACGGCGGGACGAAGAACGCGACGTTGCCGGCGTTGATCTGCAACAGCATGGCGACAGCCGCCGCCAGCAGCGCAAGCGCGAGCGCCCAGGTCAGCCAGCGCATCAGCGTCCCGGTGCGCTGCGCGCCGCACGCACGGCGGCGATGCTGTCGTTGATCTGCGGCACGTCCACCGAAAGGGGCGTCGCCGACAGCTGCTTGATGAGTCCGAGCGCCGCCGCGGCCGCCGGCTGGCGCACATCGACGTAGCGCGTAAGCAGAGCCTGGGCCTCGAGCAGATCGGCGCGGTACAACCGGTCGTTCCGGGCCAGGACCGCCTGGCGGGCGTTCAACAGGCGCAGCCTGATCTGCAGCCGCACGAGCTGCTGCTGCTGCGGGGCGAGCAGCAACGCATCGGGCGTCTCCACCTGCCGCAGGCGCACCAGGTCGCGATAGTCGCCGAGTTCGACGCGCAGGCGTTCGATCCAGCGCTCCCACCACGGCAAGCCGGGGGACGGGAGCGCCGTGTCGCCGGGCGCGGATGGCGCAGCGATCGGCGGCTGGGGTTTCGGATCCGACAGAAGCGGCCAGGACTCCGTGCCGGCCGCGAGCTGGTCGATCTTGAGTGCAATGCCTGTGACATCCACGGTCGGTGCCGCCTTGAGCCTTTCGATGTCGCGCGCGATGACCCTGCGCAGCGGGACAAAGCGGGCACTCTCGACCCGTGCCAGCCGTGCGTCGGCGGTCTGCAGCGCGGCCAGCGCGGTCCCGACGTTGCCGCTGATCGCGAGCTCCTGCCCCGCCATGCCGACGAGACGCTCGACTTCGACGAGGACCGCTTCGTCGCGCCCACGCGAGAGATCCGCATACAGCTGCTCGAGCGATTCGCGCTGCGACTGCTCCTCGGCGACACGCGCTTCGAGCAGTGCGGCGCGCTCGCGTGCCGCGCGCGCTTCGGCATCGGCGCGCGCTGCGGCCTCGCTGGCTCTCACCGTCGCCTGTTCGAGATCGGACAGTCGGCGCGAGGCTTCCTTGCGGACCTGCGCGAGCTGCATGTGCGCATAGACCGCCGCTGCCAGTGCCAGCACGGCGACGAGCCCGAGCAGCCATCCCGGCCAAGCACTGCGCGGTCGCGGCGCTTCTGCGGGCCGGGCTGGCGACGTGGCGCCCGTAGAGGCGGCGTTCGGATCGACCATGGGATCAGCGGGGGGCAGAGCGTCGTTCGTCAAGGCAGCGCCCGAAGTTGCGCGGCCGTGTACCGCGCGGTTTGCGGCGCTCTCCGCGGCGCGTCAGAGCGGCTCGAAGCGGGAACGCCGGAAGGATTCTAGCCGGGCGACTACGGCTTCGTCGTCGGCCGCGGTCAATTCGATCCGCTTGTAGCCCGCATCCAACAAACGCTCGCGAATGCGCTCATGTGTCGCAAGCGCCCAGCCATCGCGCAGCCACGTCGCCGCGCCGTCCTGCGCTGACAACTGGCGATCGAGCGCGTCGACCGCCTCGCTGCTGCTGAACACCACGACCGGCAACCGGCGTTCGGCCATGGCCTGCTGCAGTACTGCGCGGGTCGACGCGTCGACGCTGTGATCGACGCGGGTATACACGGGCACGACTTCGACCTCGGCACCGGCAGCGCTGAACTGCTCGGCCAGCCACTCCCTTCCGTGCTGCGCGCGCAGGATCAGCACGCGGCGCGCAACCCGACCGGCATCGATCCACGCGGCCCAGAAGGCTTCGGAGCCGGAAGCGTCGCCGGCCGGCGCGATGACGGCAGTCCCGGGAGCCAGCGCCAGCTCGGCGCGGACCGTGGTCGCGGTCGCCTCACCCACCGCACCGATCGCAACTTCCGCCGGCCAGGGCCGCTCGACCAGCGGCAATGATGCGCGCACCGCATTGGGGCTGACGAACACGACGAGATCGAACCGTCGCAAGACATGCAGCACGGCACGGGCGGCTTGCAGGTCCGGCGCCGCACCGAGGTCGAACGCCGGGCACCAGACGGCGTTCCAGCCGCCAGCGTCCAGCCGGCGGTGCAGTCGTTCACCCGCCGCCGCTGGACGGGTGACGATAACGACGGGATTCATCGGCGCTCAGGCCATGCCCAGCAAGCGCAACGCGCCCTGCTCCTTCAGGCGCGCCACGGCCGTGGCGGCCAGTTCGTCGGCGGCGTCAAGTCCGCCGATCACCTCGGTTTCGACAAACTCGCCCGAGGCGGCGTTGCCGACCAGCGCGCGCAGCCGCAGCTTTCCGCCTTCAACCTCGGCGTACGCAGCCAGGGGCACCTGGCAGCTGCCGCCCAGTCCGCGCGAAACGCCCCGCTCGGCCGCGGTTGCCGCCCGCGTCTGCGGATCGTCGAGTGGCGCGAGCAGTTCCGCCGTCGTCGCGTCGTCACTCAGGGTTTCGATGCCCAGCGCACCCTGACCCGGCGCCGGCAAGGAGACCGTCGTCGGAATGATCTGCCGGATGCGGTCCGCGAGCCCCAGGCGCTTGAGTCCCGCCGCCGCCATCACCAGGGCATCGAAGTCGCCGCGGTCCAGCTTGGCCAGCCGCGTATTGACGTTGCCGCGAATGGCCTCAATGACCAGCGCCGGGAAGCGCGCGCGCAGCATGAGTTCGCGTCTCAGGCTCGAGGTGCCCACGCGCGCGCCGGCAGGAAGCGATTCAAGGGATTCGTAGCGGTTCGACACCAGGCAGTCGCGCGGGTCCTCGCGCGCCATGACGGCCGCCAGTTTGAATTCCGGCGCGAGTTCCATCGGCACGTCCTTCAACGAGTGGACAGCCAGATGGGCGCGGCGCTCGAGCAGCGCCACTTCGAGTTCCTTGACGAAGAGTCCCTTGCCCCCGACCTTCGAGAGCGTGCGGTCGAGGATCTGGTCGCCGCGCGTTGTCATGCCCAGCAGTTCGACCGAGGTCGCCGGCAGACGCCCGGCCAGCAAAGCCTGAACGTGCTGCGCCTGCCAGAGCGCCAGCGGACTTTCGCGCGTCGCGATGATGACGCGCGCCGGCGTGTTCATCGGCGACTCCTGGGCACGGCAGATCTCATGAAAAAAGTCGCGGCGAGTCTAGCATCGCGGTGCAGCAGTTCATGCATGATGCAGGCGGGAGGGCAACTGCTGATGACAACCGGCATCGATCAGGCCTTGCGCGATGACATCCGCCTGCTCGGAAACCTGCTGGGCGAGGTGCTGCGGTCGCACGACGGTGAGCGCCTGTACGGCGCGGTCGAGGAGATCCGGCAAACCGCACTGCGCTTCCGGCGTGACGAGGACCCTGGCGCGGCGCGCCGGCTCGATGCCCTGCTGCGCCGGCTCTCGCGCGACGAGACGATCGGTGTTGTGCGGGCCTTCAGCTTCTTCTCGCACCTTGCCAACATTGCGGAAGACAGGCAGCTCGTGCGCAACCTCCGGCACGAGAGCGCCGCGACACGCGCCGGAACAGTGGCGCATGCCATCGAGACGCTGCAGGCCAATGGCGTCGGCACGCGCCGCCTGCTTTCACTGCTGAGCGATGCCTGCCTGATGCCGGTCCTGACGGCGCACCCGACGGAAGTGCGGCGCAAGAGCATCCTCGATGCCGAGCGCGCCATTGCCGACCTGATCGAGGCGCGCGAAACGTCCCCGGAGATGCAGCGCGCCGGCATCGACGACCAGTTGCTCGCGAGCATCGAGACGCTGTGGCAGACGCGCATGCTGCGGCCCGCGAAGCTCACGGTGTACGACGAGATCGACAACGCGCTCGCCTACTGGCGCAGCACCTTCCTGCGCGAGATTCCCGCGCTCTACGCCAGCCTCGAGAGACAGGCGCGCCTGCCGCAGCGGCTGCCGCCCTTCCTTGCGCTCGGCAGCTGGATCGGCGGCGATCGCGACGGCCACCCGCATGTCACGGCGGACACGATGCGTGCGGCCCTCAAGTCGCACGCCACGGCCGTGTTCGACCACTACACCGCGGCCGTGCACGCGCTGGGCGCGGAGCTTTCGATGTCACAGCTGCTGACGCCCGTCAGTCGCGAACTGGATGCGCTGGCGCGCGCCAGCCCGGATCCTTCACGCCAGCGCGCCGATGAGCCGTACCGCCTCGCACTGACCGGCGTCTACGCGCGTCTGCTGGCGACGGCCGCGCGACTCGATCTGGCGCTGCACGCGCGGCGCGCGGTCGCTCCGGCCAAGCCCTATGCGAGCGCCGAGGAATTCCGTCATGACCTCGAGACGGTGCACGCTTCGCTCTCGGCGCACGGCAGCGGGCGCATCGCCCGGCTCCGGGTCGAGCCGCTGCTGCGTACGGTGGAGGTCTTTGCGTTCCACGGTGCCACTCTCGACCTGCGGCAGAGTTCCGATGTGCTGGAGAGCGTGGTCGCAGAACTGCTCGCCGCCGCCGAAGTGACGCCCGATTACCGGCGGCTGGGCGAGGCAGAACGGGTCAAGCTGCTGTCGCGCGAACTGGCCCATGCGCGACCGCTGGTTTCGGCGCACCTCGACTACAGCGCCCAGGCCCGCTCGGAGCTAGCGGTGTTCGAAGCGGCACGCGACCTCCGCGCAGCCTTCGGTGCACGCGCCATCGAGCGTCACATCGTGTCACACACGGAGACACTGTCCGACCTGCTCGAAGTGGCATTGCTGCAGAAGGAAAGCGGACTGCTGGGCGGCATCGAGCAACGCCACTGCCGCCTGATGGTCGTGCCGCTGTTCGAGACGATCGAGGATCTCGAACGCGCCCCGTCCATCATGCGCGAACTCTGGGGACACCCGGGACTGCGCAGCCTGCTGCTGGCGCCCGCGCAGCGTGCACCGCTGCAGGAAGTCATGCTGGGTTACTCCGACAGCAACAAGGACGGCGGCTTCCTGATGTCGACCTGGCAGCTTTACCGGACGACCCAGCGCCTGACGCGCCTGGCCGACGAGCAGCGCGTGCGACTGCGCCTGTTCCACGGGCGGGGCGGCACCGTCGGACGCGGCGGCGGGCCCAGTTACGAAGCCATCCTCGCGCAGCCGCCAGGCAGCGTGCGCGGGCAGCTCAGGCTGACCGAGCAGGGCGAGATCATCCAGGCGAAGTACGCCGATCCCCGCATCGGGCACAGCCATCTCGAGACGCTGGTCGCGGCACTGCTGGAGGCAAGCCTGGCAACGCCCTCACTGCCGAGCGCGCACGAGGCCGAGTTCGAAGCCGCCATGGAAGAGATCGCACGGCACTCGCATCGCGCCTACCGCGCACTCGTCTACGAGACCGAAGGCTTTGCCGACTACTTCTTCTGCGCGACGCCGATTGCCGAGATCATGGAACTCAACATCGGCAGCCGCCCTGCCGCGCGCCGTTTCACCGGCCGCATCGAAGACCTGCGCGCCATTCCGTGGGTGTTCTCCTGGGGCCAGTGCCGGATCCTGCTGCCCGGCTGGTACGGCTTCGGCAGCGGCGTCGAAGCCTGGCTAAACGATGCCGGCCCGCGCGCGCGTCGCGCACGAGTCGCCAGGCTCGCGGCCATGGCACGCGACTGGCCATTTTTCCGCGCGCTGCTCTCGAACATGGAGATGGTGCTGGCCAAGGCCGATCTCGCCATCGGCGGGCGCTATGCGCGCCTCGCACCGGACCGCCGGCGCGGCACGGCGATCCTCGCGGCCATCCGCAACGAGTGGAAGCTGACGACGCGGCATCTGCTGGCCGTCACGGGTCAGAAGCAGCTGCTCGATTCGAATCCGCAACTGCAGCAGTCGCTGCGGCATCGGCTGCCGTACATCGACCCGCTGAACCACCTCCAGGTCGAGCTGATCAAGCGCCACCGCGCCGGCACGACGGATGAGCGCATCAAGCGCGGCATCCACCTGACGATCAACGGGATTTCGGCGGGGCTGCGGAACACGGGCTAGCGGCGTCGCTCGTGTACGCG
>DAOMFI010000034.1:0-26311 GCA_035429725.1 Burkholderiaceae bacterium
CGACTCCGACCGCGCCGATGGCGGCCGCGCCGGCCCCCGCTCCGGCACCGGCGCCGGCACCCAAAGCGGCGCCGGCGCCTTCGACCGCTGCCGGCGGCAGCTACACCGTCAAGGCGGGCGATACGCTCGGCAAGATCGCCAATCAGAACCGGAGCGCGGCATCACTGGATCAGATGCTGGTCGCACTGTTCCGCGCCAATCCCGAAGCCTTCATCAATAACAATATGAATCTGCTGCGCGCGGGCGCGCAGCTCTCAATTCCCAGTGACGCCGAGGCGGCTGGACTTTCGGCGCCCGATGCGCGCAAGGAAGTTGTCGCCCAGAGCGCCGACTTTGCCGCGTATCGCAGCCGGCTCGCGCAGGCGGCCGGTGGCGCGGCTCCGGTGGCCAAGGCTCCGGCGGCCGCAGCCGGTGGCGGTCAGGTCACGACCAAGGTTGAGGATCGCAGCGCCACCGCCAAGCCGGGCGGCGACCAGTTGAAGATCGCCAAGGCGGAGGAGAAGGCTTCGGCTGCGGCTGCCGCCGCCGCAAAGGCTGACGAGGCCGCGGCGAAGCAGCGGGCGCTGAAGGAAGAGCAGGAGCGCGCCGCGCAACTCAAGAAGACCAACGAGGCGATCCAGAAGGCGCTTGAAGTACAGAGCAAGGCGGGTGCCCAGGCGCAGAAACAGGCGGAACAGGCGAAAGCCGCTCCGGCCGCCGAACCCCCGCCGCCACCCGCTGCGGCTGCGCCAGCCCCGGCGCCAGCGCCGGTCGCGGCCGCACCGGCTCCGACGCCGCCGCCCGCAACTCCGGCGCCTGCACCCGAGCCCATGAAGGCCGAGGCACCGAAGGCCGAGGCGCCGGTCGCCGCCGCGCCGCCGCCGGCACCGGTCAAGAAAGCCGCGCCGCCACCACCGCCCCCCGCTGAGGAGCCGAGCTTCATCGATGACCTGCTTGGCAACACGACCACGCAGCTTGGGCTGGCGGGCATCGTCGCCCTCTTGGCCGGATTGTTCGGCTGGAGCTGGTATCGCAAGCGCAAGGCCGAAGGCAGCAGCAAGTTCAAGGACACCGAGGAAGGGCTGCAGGCCAATTCGCTGTTTGGCGCCACCGGCGGCCAGAGCGTCGACACTGGCACCAGCACGTTCAACTCGAGCTTCATTCCCGCGGCTTCGCAGCTCGACTCGAATGAGGTCGATCCGGTCGCCGAGGCCGATGTCTACATCGCCTATGGTCGCGAGGAGCAGGCCGAAGACATCCTTAAGGAAGCGCTGCGCATGCAGCCCGACCGCCATGCGGTTCGCGTCAAGCTGCTCGAAATCTTCTCGCGACGCGGTGACAAGGCTTCGTTCATGTCGATGATCGAAGACCTGCGTGACCGTACCGGCGGGGCCGGCGAGGACTGGGAAAAGGCCATCAGGCTTGGCCATGCGGTCGATCCCAACCATCCGATGTTTGCCGGTGCAGCGCCCGATACGGTGGGCCGGGGACCGACCACGGGCTTCCGCCTCGATCCGAACACCAAGGGACGTGGCCCCTCGACGCTGGGCGGTGGCCCGACGTCCGGCCTCGATCTCGGTGGCCTGCGCGGCGCCGATTCCGTCATGGACGCCGGCGGCAACGCTCCTCCGCTGACCAAGATGGTCGTCGACACCCGCATGACCGGCGCCGACACGACGATGTCTGTCGGTGATACGAAGATGCCTGCCGACACCAAGATGTCGGGACCGATGACGACGTCCGCGCCGACGACGCAGTTCCGCGCGACCCTGCCGGGCGGGCAGCCGACCACCGGCCTGACGCCGCCAGCTCCGGCGCCGGCTCCGTCGGCAGCTCCGGACTTCGCGTCGCTCGATTTCGACCTGGGTCCCACCAAGATGAACCTCGAGCCGCCGACAAAGATGCCGACGCTCGATGCGCCGACGCGGCCGACAGAGATGGACTTCGGATTCAAGCCGACCAGTCCGGTGGGCCGCACCGAGCCGCCGGCGCTGGCCGACCTGGATATCGCCTTGCCACCGACGTCTCCCGTGCTGCAGCCGACGGCGACCGGTGCCGGCCTGATTCCGGATCTCGACCTCAACATCCCGTCGACCAAGATGCCGACGCCGCCGGTCACCGCCGAGGCACTCTCGCGTCCGACGGTCATCGGCAAGAAGCAGCCCGTGACCGCCGAGGTCGGGGCGCTGCCCGACGAACAGGCCCAGCGCCTGACGGCGAATACGGACCAGGCCACGGTGCCGCTGATCGACTTCGACCTTTCTGCGGTCAGCCTCAACCCGACG
The DNA here is from genome assembly GCA_035429725.1 of Burkholderiaceae bacterium. Classification (GTDB taxonomy): domain Bacteria; phylum Pseudomonadota; class Gammaproteobacteria; order Burkholderiales; family Burkholderiaceae_F; genus JALORV01. The sequence continues at coordinate 2,265 of DAOMFI010000034.1, forward strand.
ACGAAGCGGGGCGAAACCGAACCCGGCAGCGCGCTGGCACAACAGATGGCAACCAAGCTCGACCTCGCCCGCGGCTACATCGACCTCGGCGTGAAGGACGGAGCTCGTGAGCTGCTGGACGAGGTGATGCGCGACGGCACGCGCGAACAGCGCCAGGCGGCCGTTGAACTGATCAAGCAGATCGAAGGCTGAAGGCGGCGGGCATGAGCCCGCCGGGCCGTCCCAAGGGCAATTCCCGAGCGCTCCGCGCGAGGGTGGTTCGATGAGCCCGCCGGGCCGCCTCGGGGCGCATCCCGTGCGCATTGCGCTGGGCATCGAGTATGACGGTGCCAGCTTCAACGGCTGGCAGACCCAGGCTGATGGCCATTCGGTGCAGGACGCCGTCGAGCGCGCTCTGGCACAAATCGCAGGCGACACTGTCTCGACCATCTGCGCCGGCCGCACGGATGCCGGCGTACATGCCCTCGATCAGGTCGTTCACTTCGATACAGGCGCCGAGCGACCGCTGACCGCATGGGTGCGCGGCGCCAATCGCTTTCTCCCTCCGGCCGTGGCCGTGCGCTGGGCACGCGTCGTGCCGGATGACTTCAACGCGCGGTACGCGGCGCGGCGCCGGCGATATGACTACTGGATCCTGAACGACGCGGTCCGATCTCCACTTGCGCACGGGCGCGCGACCTGGATCTTTCGGCCGCTTGAGGAAACTGCGATGCAACGCGCCGCCGACCACCTGGTCGGGACGCACGACTTCAGTTCTTTCCGCGCCGCAGAGTGCCAGGCGGCTTCACCGGTGCGTGAACTGCACGAACTCTCGGTGCGAAGATTCGGGCGCTGGATCCGCGTCAGCATGACCGCCAATGCGTTCCTGCACCACATGGTGAGGAATATCGTGGGGGCACTCGTCTATGTCGGGACCGGGCGCCAGCAGCCCGAGTGGATCATTGAACTGCTCGCGGCGCGCGACCGCACCCGCGCTGCGCCGACGCTCGCGGCGGAAGGCCTTTATCTCGCCCGGGTCGAGTACGATGTCCGATTCGACTTGCCGTCGCCAGGGGCCTCGGTCCCGCACTGGTTGAATGCGAACACGGATCAAGATCTGCGGCCTGACGCGTGAGGCCGACGTCGAGGCGGCGGTCGCCGCCGGTGCCGATGCTGTGGGCTTCAACTGCTACGCCAAGAGCGCGCGCCATGTCGCGCCGGCTCGACTGCGTCCCCTGACGCGGGGGCTGCCGCCCTTTGTCACCCCGGTGCTGCTGTTCGTCAACGCACCGTCCGACCTGATCGAGGATGCGCTGGCCGCCGTTCCGAATGCCCTGCTGCAATTCCACGGCGATGAGCACGAGGCGGCCTGCAGCCGCTACGGGCATCCGTACGTGCGCGCGCTTCGGATGGAAGAGGGGGTCGATTTGTTAGACTGCGAGCGCCAGTTTGCGTCGGCGGCGGCGATCCTGCTCGATGCGCCGTCGGCAGGTTATGGCGGCAGCGGCAGCACGTTCGACTGGAACCGCATTCCGTTGCGACGTTCGAAACCGCTGGTGCTGGCCGGAGGCCTTGTGCCGGGCAATGTCGGGGACGCGGTCCGGCGCGTTCGGCCCTATGCCGTCGATGTCAGCAGCGGCGTCGAAGATGCCCCAGGAATCAAGAACACCGTGCGCATGAACCAATTCGTGGCGGCCATCCGCGCCGCCGACCAGGCCCTGTCTGCATGAAGCCCTACGACCTTCCCGATGCGCGCGGCCACTTCGGGCCGTATGGCGGCGTCTTCGTTGCCGAGACGCTGATGCACGCGCTCGAGGAACTGCGCGATGCCTATGCGAAGTATCAGCACGATCCCGACTTCATCGCGGAGTTTCGCAATGAGCTCAAGCACTATGTCGGCCGTCCGAGCCCGATCTACCACGCCCGGCGCTGGAGCGATGAACTGGGCGGCGCGCAGATCTATCTCAAGCGCGAGGATCTCAACCACACCGGCGCGCACAAGGTCAACAACACGATCGGCCAGGCGCTGCTCGCGAAGCGGATGGGCAAGCCACGCGTGATCGCGGAAACGGGCGCCGGACAGCATGGCGTCGCCACGGCGACCGTCGCGGCGCGCTACGGCATGAAGTGCGTCGTGTACATGGGCAGCGAGGACGTTGGCCGCCAGGCGGCCAACGTGTACCGGATGAAGTTGCTTGGGGCCGAGGTCGTGCCGGTCGAGAGCGGTTCGCGGACGCTGAAGGATGCGCTGAACGAGGCGATGCGCGACTGGGTGACCAACGTCGAGAACACGTTCTACATCATCGGCACGGTCGCGGGACCGCATCCGTATCCGATGATGGTGCGCGACTTCAATTCGGTCGTCGGCAAGGAGTGCCTGTGGCAGATGCCCGAGATGGTCGGGCGGCAGCCCGACTATGTGATCGCCTGCGTCGGCGGCGGCAGCAACGCGATGGGCATTTTCTACGACTACATCCCGCACGAGCAGGTAAAGCTGGTCGGCGTCGAGGCTGCTGGTGAGGGGTTGACGACGATGCGCCACGCCGCCAGCCTGCAGCGAGGCACGCCGGGCGTGCTGCACGGCAATCGCACCTACCTGCTGCAAGACGAGAACGGCCAGATCACCGAGACGCACTCGGTGAGCGCGGGGCTCGACTATCCGGGCGTCGGTCCCGAGCACGCATGGCTGAAGGACAGCGGCCGGGCCGACTACGTCGGCGCGACCGACGAGGAAGCTCTAAAGGCGTTCCACGACTGCTGCCGGATCGAGGGCATCATCCCCGCGCTTGAGTCGAGCCACGCGCTGGCGTATGCCGCCAAGCTCGCGCCGACGCTGGGCAAGGACAAGGTCCTGCTGGTTAATCTCTCGGGCCGGGGCGACAAGGACCTGCACATCGTCGCCGAAGCGAGCGGCCTGGAATTCTTCTGCCGCGCGTCGTGCCGCGAGGCCACGCTCGCCTATCGGAGCAAGGCCTGATGTCGCGCATTGCCAGGCGTTTTGCGGATCTGAAGGCCGCCGGGCGGAAAGGCCTGGTCCCCTACATCGCGGCCGGGGACCCGGCGCCTGAACTCACGGTGCCGCTGATGCTGGCGCTGGCGCGCGCTGGAGCCGATGTCATCGAACTCGGCGTCCCGTTTTCCGATCCGATGGCCGATGGTCCGGTGATCCAGCGTGCAACCGAGCGCGCGATAAAGAATGGCGTCGGGCTCCGGCAGACGATCGAGTTCGTGCGCCAGTTCCGGCAGGCCGACACGGTCACTCCGGTGGTGCTGATGGGCTACGCCAACCCGATCGAGCGACTGGGGCGCAGCGCATTCGCCGAAGCGGCGCGCGCGGCCGGAGTCGACGGCGTACTTGTCGTCGACTATCCACCCGAGGAATGCGCCGAGTTTTCGGCGGCGATGCGTGCTGCAGGAATCGACCCGATCTTCCTGCTGGCGCCGACCTCGACCGACGCGCGCATCGAGGAAGTGGCGCGGCACGCAGCCGGCTACCTCTACTACGTCAGCCTGAAGGGCATCACCGGTGCCGGTCACCTCGACGTGGCCAGCGTGGCCGCGAGACTGCCGCTGATACGCCGGCATACCGACGTTCCGGTCGGCGTCGGTTTCGGCATCCGCGATGCGGCGAGTGCCGTCGCGGTGGCGCAGATTGCCGACGCAGTCGTCATTGGTTCGCGGCTGATCCAGGAGATGGAAGCGGTGCCGCGCGAACGTGCCGTCGAAGCCGTGGAGGCGCTGGTTGCAGGCTTCCGCCAGGCGCTCGACGCCATGAAGATCCGCGCCGCCGCATGAACGTGCCGGTCTTTCCACGCTGGCTGATCCGCAAGACGTCGTCCGGAGGTTGCCGATGAGCTGGATCGACAAGATCCTTCCGCCGCGCATCAAGCGTGAAGAGGGCGCGGCGCGCAAGGTCGTCCCCGAGGGTCTGTGGACCAAGTGTCCGGGTTGCGAGGCCGTGCTTTACAGCGCGGAACTCGAGAAGACGCTCATGGTGTGCCCCAAGTGCGCCCATCACCTGCGCATCGGTGCCCGGCCGCGCCTTGACGCCTTGATGGACGCCGAGGGCCGCTATGAGATCGGGCAGGAAGTGGTGCCGGTTGATGCGCTCAAGTTCAAGGACAGCCGCAAGTACACCGACCGCCTGCGCGAGGCTATGGAAGAGACCGGGGAAACCGACGCCCTCGTTGTCATGGGTGGTGCGATCCGCGCAGTGCCGGTGGTGGTGGCGTGCTTCGAGTTCCAGTTCATGGGCGGCTCGATGGGCTCGGTCGTCGGCGAGCGCTTCGTGCGAGGCGTCGAAACCGCGATCGAGCAGAAGGTGCCGTTCATATGCATTTCGTCCACTGGCGGCGCGCGCATGCAGGAAGGGCTGCTTTCCCTGTTCCAGATGGCGAAGACCACCGCGATGATCGCGCGGCTGGCCGAAGCAAAGTTGCCGTTCGTGTCGGTGCTGGCCGACCCGACGATGGGCGGAGTCTCGGCCAGCTTCGCATTCATGGGCGATGTCGTCATCGCCGAGCCGAAAGCCCTGATCGGATTTGCCGGCCCGCGTGTCATCGAGCAGACAGTGCGCGAGAAACTGCCGGAAGGGTTCCAGCGCGCGGAGTTCCTGCTGACGAAGGGGGCGATCGACATGATCGTCGACCGTCGCGAGATGCGGGACCAGATTGCGCGCCTGCTGGCCCTGCTGTTGCGACAACCGGCCGACGCGATTTCATAGTTCGGGGAGCCGGCCGCTGCGCGGTCGGCGACGGATTCACTTGAAACTGCCTACGCTGGCCGATTGGCTCGCACGCCTTGAGCGCCTGCATCCGAAGGGCATCGACCTCGGCCTGGATCGCGTCCGGGTGGTTGCGGACCGGCTGGCGTTGCGCCTCGACGCGCCGACATTCATCGTCGGCGGCACCAACGGCAAGGGGTCGACGTGCGCGATGCTGGACAGCATCCTGCGCGCCGGCGGGTATCGCACGGCGCTCTATACCTCACCGCACCTGCTCGACTTCAACGAGCGTGCACGCATTGACGGCGCGAATGTCTCCGATGCAGCGCTGGTTGAACAATTCGAGGCAGTCGAGGCCGCGCGCAGCGAAGTGTCACTGACGTACTTCGAGTTCACGACACTCGCCATCCTGCGCCTGTTCGCGGCAGCACGGCTGGACGCCGCTGTGCTGGAGATCGGGCTCGGAGGACGGCTCGACGCCGTCAACCTGATCGATGCCGACGTGTCGATCGTCACCTCGGTCGACCTGGACCACATGGAGTATCTCGGGCCGACGCGTGAGGAGATCGGCTTCGAAAAGGCCCACATCTATCGTCCTGGCCGGCCGGCGATCTGCAGCGATCCGCATCCACCGCAGTCGCTGCTCGATCATGCGCAGGCGATTGGGGCAGATCTCTGGCGCTTTGGCAGCGACTTCAACTACCAGGGTGACCGGCAGCAATGGGCCTATGGCGGACGGCACCGGCGCCGCAGCGGACTGCCGTATCCCGCATTGCGCGGCGCCAACCAGCTGCTGAATGCGTCAGGCGTGCTGGCGGCGCTGGAGGCGCTCGAGGACCGGCTGCCGGTGTCGCAGCAGGCCGTGCGTCAGGGACTGCTGACGGTCGAACTCCCGGCGCGATTCCAGGTTCTGCCGGGTCGGCCGACGACGATCCTCGACGTGGCGCACAACCCGCATGCGGCCGCAGTCCTGGCCGAAAACCTCGACAACATGGGCTTCTACCCCGTCACGCATGCGGTGTTCGGCATGCTGCGCGACAAGGACATTGGCGCGGTGGCCGCCAGGCTGGGCCCCCGCGTCGACCACTGGCACATCGGATCCACTCCTGGCCCGCGCGGCTCATCCGCCGCCGAAGCCGCCGCGATCGTGCGTCGCGCGCTCGGTGGGCCCAAGCTGCCCTCGATTACCGAGCACGACTCCGTCGCCGACGCATACGCCAGCGCGCGCGAGCGTGCAGGTGCCGATGATAGAATTCTCGCCTTCGGTTCCTTCCTCACCGTGGCCGATGTGATGCGTGTGATGCGCGCGGAGCGTCTGCCGGGAGCGTGAGGACCTCAACTGGAGCGCGGATGTCTTTGGCTTTTTGGCGTCGTAAACCCAAGGCTGATGACGCTGCTCTGTCCCGCTCCTCCCGTTCCGCTGCTGGCGATGACGACTCGGGCGCGCGCGCGGATCCCGCCGCGACCTTGCGTGCGCGGGCGCGACGCCGCCTGATTGGCGCGGCCGCGCTGCTGCTGCTGGTCATCATCGTCGTGCCGATGGTGCTGGATCCGGAGCCCAAGCCGGTGCCGGACAACATTCCGATCGATATCCCCAGCGAGAAGTCCAGGTTTTCGCCGCGACTGACCTTGCCGCCGGTGCCGGCGCCGGAGAACGTCCCACTGGCACCGCCGCCCGATGCGGCGCCCGCCGTCGCAGCGCCGGCTGCCGATGCCGCAGCGCTCGAGGCGGCGAAGAAAGAGACGGCGGAGGCGGCAAAGAAAGAGCGGATAGATTCGCCCAAGAAAGACGCGTTGCGACCGGCGCCGGCGGCGAAGGCCGAAGAGCAGCAGGCCCGCGCGGTGCTGGAAGGCAAAGCCGCGGAGGTCGTTCCCCCACCAGTCAAGGGCGGGAAGTTTGCTGTTCAGGCGGCCGCGACGTCGAGCGAAGCCGCCGCCCGGGAACTGTCGGAGCGGTTGAAGAAGGCGGGTCTGCCCCCATACACCGAAGGCGTGCAGACGGCCGAGGGGATGCGCTACCGCGTGCGGGTCGGACCGTATGCGACGCGCGAGGAGGCCGAGCGGGTACGCGCCCGGCTCAAGTCTCTCGGCATCAGCGCCAACATCGTCACGCCCTAGACGCATGACGCCGATCGACTGGGCCATTGTCGTAACACTCGCCCTGTCGGTATTGCTTGGGGTCATGCGCGGCGTTGTGCGCGAGATGTTCGCTCTGGCGGGATGGATCATCGGTGTGCTGCTGGCGCTTCAGTTCGCGGCGCCGATCGGAAACTGGCTGCCATTGGAGCTGCCGCTTGGCGCGCGGACGGCGCTTGCTGGCCTGGTGATCGTTGTCGGAACCCTGCTCGGCGCGGCGCTGGTGGCCGCGCTGCTGCGTGCGGTGCTCAGCGCGGCGAAGCTCTCCATCGAGGATCGGATGCTGGGCGGGCTGTTCGGCGTGCTGCGCGGGGTGATCCTGATCGGGATTGTCGTGCTGGTCGCCGTCGCGACGAGTGCTCCACGCCAGAACTGGTGGCAGGCGTCGTTGTTGTTGCCGTGGGCGCAGGCAAGCGTACGATTCGCCTCGCCGTTGCTGCCGGAGTCCCTGGCGCGGTACGTGCCAAACGCGGCAAAGAGGGAGAACTGAGATGTGCGGCATCGTCGGAGTCGTTGCGACCGGCCCGGTGAATCAATTGCTGTATGACTCCCTGCAGCTGCTGCAGCACCGAGGCCAGGACGCAGCGGGGATTGCCACCGGCGCCGGCAACACGTTTTCAATGTGGAAGGGCAACGGCATGGTGCGGGAGATTTTCCGCACCCGGAACATGCGCAACCTCGCCGGCAACGCCGGGATCGCGCACGTCCGATATCCGACGGCCGGTTCGGCCACCAATCCGGAGGAAGCCCAGCCGTTCTATGTGAACGCGCCCTTCGGCATCACGCTCGGCCACAACGGCAACCTGACCAACGCCGAACAGCTCAAGAGCGAGATGTTCCGCATCGACCGGCGCCACATCAATACGACGTCGGATTCCGAAGTGCTGCTCAACGTGCTGGCGCACGAGCTGCAGGAGCAGAGCTCGAGTTACACGCTGGATCCGGCCACGATCTTCCGCGCAGTGGCCGGCCTGCACCGGCGGGTCCGTGGAGCCTATGCGTGCGTCGCCCACATCGCCGGCCACGGCATCGTCGCGTTCCGTGACCCGTACGGGATCCGGCCGCTCTGCTACGGCATCAACGAGACCGACAGCGGCACCGAGTATCTGGTGGCGAGCGAGTCGGTCGCGGTGGAGGGTCTCGGATTCAAGTTCGTGCGCGACGTCGGTCCCGGCGAGGCGGTGTTCATCGACCTGGAGGGCAATTTTCACGCCCAGCAGTGCGCGGAGCGGCATTCGCTGAACCCCTGCATCTTCGAATACGTCTACTTCGCGCGACCGGACTCGGTCATCGATGGCGTCAGCGTGTATGCGTCACGCCTGAAAATGGGCGAATACCTTGCGGAAAAGATCCAGCGCCAGTTTGGCACCGGTGACATCGATGTCGTGATGCCGATTCCGGACACTTCGCGTCCGGCGGCGATGCAGCTGGCAATGAAGCTCGGCCTGGAATTCCGTGAGGGGTTCTTCAAGAACCGCTATGTGGGCCGCACCTTCATCATGCCCGGCCAGGCCGTGCGGCGTAAGAGCGTGCGGCAGAAGCTCAATGCACTGCCGACCGAGTTCAAGGGCAAGAACGTGCTGCTGGTGGACGACTCGATCGTTCGCGGCACGACATCGCGCGAAATCGTGCACATGGCGCGGGAGTCCGGTGCGAACAAGGTGATCTTCGCCTCAGCGGCGCCGCCGGTACGCTTCCCCAATGTGTACGGCATCGACATGCCGACGCGTAACGAACTGATTGCGCACGACCGTACGGACGAAGAGATCCGCCGAATGATCGAGGCCGATGGCCTCGTCTATCAGGACATCGATGCGATGAAGCGGTCGGTCGCGGAACTGGGGCCGCATCTGAACAGTTTTGAGGCGAGCTGCTTCGACGGTGTCTACATAACCGGCGACGTCACGCCGGAATATCTCGACCGCCTGGAGGCGAGCCGGCAGGCGGCCGATGCTGCCGACATCGAACTGAGAACGCAGCTGAACCTCAACCTTGCATCGGCGGACTGAGCAACGGGGTTCTCGTATACAATTCTCCGATCGCGCCGATTTGAAGTCTCAGCTTGCGGGCGCTTAACAAATGCGGCTAAAGCGAGGGGCTCCAAAGAACCCGCTGCGCTGACGCTGGCGGGTTTTTTTATGGCCGACCAAATCACTCCTCCCGACTTCGACTTCGACACCCGAGCCGTGCGCGCCGGGACACTGCGCACGCCGTTCAACGAACACAGCGAAGCGGTCTTCCTGACCTCCAGCTTCGTCTTCGACAGCGCGGCGCAGGCGGCTGCGCGGTTCTCCGGCGCCGAAGAGGGTTACGTCTACTCGCGGTTCTCGAACCCGACGGTGCGCATGTTCGAGCAGCGGCTCGCCTCGCTCGAGGGCGCCGAGGAATGCATCGCCACTGCCTCGGGCATGGCGGCGATCATGGCGACCTGCCTGGCCACCCTGAAGGCCGGGGATCACGTCGTCTGCGCGGCCAATGTCTTCGGCGCGTCGGTACAGCTCTTCTCGACGGTGCTGGCACGCTTCGGCGTCGACGTGAGCTATGTCGACGCCACCGACCCCGACGCCTGGCGCGCTGCGGTGACGCCACGGACCCGGCTGCTCTACTGTGAAACGCCGTCGAATCCGCTGATGGAGATCGTCGATCTCACCGCGTTCGCGGCGCTGGGGCGCGAGATTGGCGCGCTCACGGTCGTCGACAACTGCTTCTGCACGCCGGTCCTTCAGCGGCCGCTGGAGTTCGGAGTGGACGCGGTGATCCACTCTGCCACAAAGTACCTCGACGGGCAGGGCAGGGTGCTCGGCGGCGCGGTGCTGGGCTCGCAGAAGTTCATCCGCGAGCAGGTGCTGCCCGTCCTGCGCACGACGGGGCCCAGCCTGTCGCCATTCAATGCCTGGGTGCTGCTCAAGGGCCTCGAGACGCTGGGGCTGCGCCTGCGAGCGCAGAGCGCTGCGGCGCTCGAACTCGCGCAATGGCTGAGCGCGCAGCCGCAGGTCGCGCGGGTGCACTATCCGGGTCTGCCATCGCATCGCCAGGCGGAGCTCTGCGCGCGGCAGCAGGCGAGTGGCGGCGCTGTCGTGGCATTCGAAGTTCATGGCGACACTCCGGCCGCGGCCCGCGCCCGCGCCTGGGCCACGATCGATCGGGTCCGGCTGATGTCGATCACAGCCAATCTCGGGGACACGCGCACGACGATCACCCACCCCGCGAGTACGACTCACGGACGTATCAGCCCCGAGGCGCGCGAACGCGCCGGCATCCGCGAAGGCCTGATCCGCATCGCCGTCGGGCTCGAGTCCGTCGGCGATATCCAGCGCGACCTTGCCCAGGCACTCGGGACCTGACCCGCTGGGTAGTGCATTCGGATGATCCGCTCGCGCCGAAACGCCGGCGCTAAGACGTAAGGCGGATCGAAAGTCCATTCCCGCTCAATGACAATTCGCGCACGGCGACGTGCGCGGGTGAGTCGCGTTCGGACGCGTCATCTTCGAGCAAAGAGCGGATCGGGAATGAGCCAGAAGCTTCGACTGTGGAGGAACTTCGCGCTGATCGCGCCCGTGGCCGCGCTGGCATCAGCCTCCTGGGCGCAGTCGACGTTGCCCGGCAACTCGAACACCGGTGAAGCCCTGTGGAGTTCGAACGGATGCTCGGGCTGTCACACGGTCACGAAGTCGAGGGGCGACATCACTGCGCGCGCTCCGGCGGGGATGAGCTTTGACAAGGCGCTTGCCGCCCTGAACGCCGCGCTCAGTGGCGCCGATCTCGAAGGCAATGCGACGGGGATGCAGAGTTTCGCGGCGTCATTGAGCACGACGAACCGCAACGACATCGCGGCCTACATCGCGGGCCTGGCCGGTCCTGCTCCGATCATCAGCTATTCACCAACCGGCGGCGCGATATTCCCGGCCACGGCGATCGGTGCCTCGGCGAGCGCCACCGTCACGATCCGCAATACAGGGACGGCCGCGCTGACGTTTGCCACCAACAACGCGGTCACCATCGCGACCGGCGGCGATGCCGCGGACTTCCGCGTCTCGACGTCGAGCTGCCCGGCCACGACGCTGCAGCCCAACTCGGGCAGCTGCACGATCAACCTCACCTTCACACCCACGGCGGGTTCCTCGCTGACGCGCACGGCTTCCGTCGGGCTGGCAACGACGACGAGCACATCGCTGGTGCCCCTTGCGGGCAGCGTTGCGGTCGCGCCACCGGCCACCAGCGCTGCCGTTGCGCCGTCCTCCGGCGGCGGCGGAAGTCTCCATTGGGTTGCGCTCCTGCTGCTGGCAGGACTCGCACCCCTGCGCCGTGCCGAAAGGGGCTGACATGCGGCAGGCAATCAAGGCAGTGACACTTGGTCTGGCACTCGGGCTGGGACTCGTCGTCGTGCATGCAGACAGCTACGCGCAAGCCACGCGCGGCCGAGACCTCTGGTGGAATGCCGCCGCGGTCAAGGCCCGGCCGAGCCTGCCGGCCTGCGCGTCGTGCCACACCGATCCGGCAACGGGGTTGCCGCTCAAGATCGGACGTACCGCTACGAACATCCAGAATGCCATTGACGCCAACCTCGGCGGGATGAGAGACATCTTCGGCACGGGTGGCAATGCCATCCTGAACGGAACCGACCTCAACGACCTGCAGCTCTACCTTGCCGCCGTGGGTGGAACGCCAGCGGCGCGCGCCAAGATCAGTTCCCAGGCGCTTGGCTTTCCGAGCACCGCGGTCGGCGTCGACAGTGCTCCGTTGACGGTCACGGTCTCGCACGACGTCGGCAGTGCTGCCACGTTCACGCTGGCCGCGGCCAATGCACTGACGATCACCGGAGCCAATGCTGCCGACTTCCGGATTTCGGGCGGCACTTGCGCCAACGGCCTGGCCGTTCCCGCGACGGCGTCGACTTGCACGATCCAGGTCATCTTCAAGCCGACGGCAGTGGGCAGTGCGCGGGCGGCCACGCTGAACATCGCATTCGCCGAAACGCATGTGCCTGCGATCGCGATGCCCCTGGTCGGCGCTGCCGTAGCCTCGCCGGTACCCACGATCTCGCTGTCGCGGACATCGGTCGTGTTCCCGAACACGCTGGTCGGTGCGACCAGCGCGGCTGAAACGATCACGCTGACCAACGCCGGTACGCTCGCGCTCGATATCACCTCGCTCACGACCTCCGGCGCCAACGCAACGGAATTCACACGGGGCGGGACCTGCCCCAACGCCGGCGCGGTGGCCCCCGCGGCCAGTTGCACGATCACCTATACGTTCACGCCCGGTGACATCGGGGCGCGCGAAGGCTCGCTGGTGATTGCCTCGAACAACGCGGCGGGTACCGTCACGGTTCCGTTGAGCGGCAACGGGGCAGGCAATACACCGGTGTTCTTCTCGACACCGGCCTCGTTGACGTTCACGGCAGCGACGGGCACGACCAGCGCGGCGCAAAACGTCACCGTGCGCAACGACGCCGGCGGCACGCTGACCGTCATGAGCGTGGCTGCCACGGGTCCGTATGCCGCGACGGCAAACAACTGTGCGGCCCTGTCGATCAATCAGACCTGCACGATCGCGGTCACCTTCACGCCAACCGCCCTGGGGGCGGCCAATGGAACGCTGACGATCAATCACAACGCGGGAGCGGCGGGCACGGTGGCGCTGAACGGCACGGGTGTCGCCGCGATCCCGCTGGTGGTCGCCTCGACCGCGAGCTATACGTTCCAGAACCTCGTGCTGGTGAATCAGGTCTCGCAGACCGTCCAGCGCATCCGCTTCACCAACAACGGACCGGGTCCGGCGGTTCTGGCCTCGGCGACCTCGGGCGCTGAATTCCCGCTCAGCACCACCGGCATCACGGCGCCGTGCACCGCAAACCGGACGATTGCGCAGGGAACGTTCTGCGAAGTGGACGTGCGCTTCCAGCCCTCGGCGGCGGGCGCGCGCACGGGCACGCTCTCGTTCGTCAGCAATGGCAGCCCGAACACGCTGTCGGTTGCGCTGGCGGGAACGGGATCGGGCACGGCGGCACCGATCCTGCGCTACACGACCGGTGGGGCGGCGATGGTCGGGCCGGTTTTCCCGGTCACCAAGGCCGGCGAAACGGCGGCCGCGATCCGCGTCACGCTGAGCAATACGGGAACAACGGCGATGACGTTCCCGGCGAGCAACGTCGCGACCGTCACGGCCGGATTCAACCCCGGCGACTTCAAGGTGGCGACCACGACCTGCGCCGCAAGTGCGCCGTTGCAACCAAATACGGGTAACTGCGCCGTCGATGTGACCTTCACGCCGGTCGCGGCTGGCGCGAATACGCGCAGCGCGATCCTGACGATCACGCACGCCGGCGGGAGCGAGCAGATTCCGCTCTACGGCGTGGTGGAGGGCGCGACAGGTGCGGCCGCGCCGCCCCCGCCTCCCAGTTCGGCCAGCCCGGCTCCCTCAACTCCTGCGACGCCTGCGCCCACGACCACCACCGCAGCGAGCGGAGACGGCGGCGGCGGAAGCCTCGGATGGGCCTGGGCGGTCCTGCTGCTGTCGGCCGCCGCGCTGCGTCCAAGAGGGGCTGCTAAGCAGTGAAGAGCACCGTCATGACGCCCTTTTTCGGATCAGAACCCAAGCCTACGTATCGCCAAGCTCTCATGAAATCGAACGCTGTTACAGGAAAGCTCCCTATGGTGCGCGCACTGCTCGGATTGATGTTCGGACTCGCAGCCACGTCGGCGTGGTCACAGAATGCCGTCGTCGGCAAACAGCTGTACCTCAACACCAACGGCTCGCCGCTGAGTTGTGGCGCCGGCACCTGCCACGGCCCCGACCCGTCCACCAATACGAAGAACGTGAAGAAGGGGATCACCGCGACGGCGATCCTGAACGCCATCGCCAACCAGCAGGACATGAAGTTCCTGGCGAATGCGCCATTCACGGTGTCGGCGCAGCAGGCGGCGGATATCGCAGCGTTCATCATCAACCCGGCGGCCGGAAACGGTGCTCCTGCCATCAGTCTGTCCGGCACGTCGCTGTCGTTCGGTTCGACGCAGATCGCCGCCACCAACTCGACCGCAACGCCCGCGAGCATCACGCTGACGAACAGCGGTACCGTGGCGCTGACGATCACCGGAATCGCCAAGGCGGGTACGAATGCTGCGGAATTCACCGCAACGGGGACCTGTGTCGGCGCCTCGGTCACCGTGGCGGCGGGGAGCACCTGCACGATCGGCGCGACCTTCACGCCGACCGCCGCCGGCAGCCGGTCGGCCACGTTCACGCTGCAGTCGAATGCCGCCTCCAACCCGAGCATCACACTGACCGGCACGGCCGCGGCCGCGGCGACGCCCGGAATCTCGCGCAGCGTGACCTCGATCACGTTCAATACGCAAACGGTCGGCACGACGAGCGCGGCACGCCCGGTGACCATCACTAACACCAGCACGGTTCCCGTTTCGATCACAGCGGCGGCGGCCACGCCGACACCGGAGTTCGCCGCCACCGGCAATTGCGTCGGCAATCTCGCTGCCGGCGCCAGTTGCACGATGAACGTCACGTTCACGCCATCCGCCGCCGGCAACCGCACGGGCAACCTGACCTTCACGTCGAATGCGCCAGGCTCGCCGCACGCGGTCACCCTCGCCGGTCCCGGAGTGACGACGCCGACGGGCGCGGCAACGCTCGACACGACGGCACTCAGCTTCCCGTCGACCGGTACGGGTGCTGCAGCAACTCCGCTCAAGTCAACACTGACGAATACCGGCAACGCCGCGCTGACGATCTTTGCCGTGGCGATCGGCGGCACCAACGCGCAGGACTTCAAGCTCGGCGCCGGCACCACCTGCGCGGCCGGGAGCCTGGCGGTGAATGCCTCCTGCCAGGTCGAAGCGGAGTTCAAGCCGCAGTCCGATGGCAGCAAGTCGGCGGACGTGGTTGTTGCGCACAGTGCTGGTACGACGCGGATCGCGGTCGGCGGAATGGCCATGGCCGCGACGACATCGACCGGCACGCCAACGGCTCCGGCGGCTGCGCCGCCGGCACCGACGTCGTCGGCCCTTTCGCCTTCGAACGTCGGCGGCGGCGGCGCGACCCCGTGGTACGCGGTCCTCGTACTGTTGCCGCTGCTGATCGTTCGTCGGCGCCTGGCGGCGGTTATTCGCTAGACGCCTTCTTCCTCACAGCGGAAACGGCGCTCGCGGGCGCCGTTTTCTTTTGGCGGCGCTCCGGGCGCTCCGAGGTCAAAGGTTGACCGCAAAAGTCGGGATTAGTACAATTCCCGACGAAATTTATCGGGAATCTTTGCCTGGGCGTCGGGTCACACCTGACGTCCCCTTTCAGGAAGGCTAACGATGAGACTGACGACCAAAGGCCGCTTCGCCGTCACGGCCATGATCGACCTCGCGCTGCGCGAGCACAACGGCCCGGTCACGCTGGCGGGGATCAGTCAGCGGCAAAAGATTTCCCTCTCATATCTCGAGCAGCTCTTCGGCAAGCTACGGCGCCACGAGCTGGTCGAAAGCACGCGCGGACCGGGCGGCGGCTACACGCTGGGCCGTGTGGCGAAGGACATCACGGTCGCCGACATCATCTTCGCGGTCGATGAGCCGCTCGACGCGACACAGTGCGGCGGCAAGGAGAACTGTCTGGATGACCAGCGTTGCATGACCCACGACCTGTGGGCGAACCTGAACGCGAAAATGGTCGAATACCTGGACTCCGTCAGCCTGGCCGACCTGGTCGAGCAGCAGAAGATGCGCGCGGACAAGCCCGCCGCGCCGTCCGTGTTGCACGATAATCGTCCGCGCTCGCGCGCCGAAACCGACGTCAAGAACGAGACCGCGCTCACGTAATCAGGCCAGCATCATGCAGCTTCCGATTTACCTCGACTATTCCGCGACGACGCCGGTCGACCCGCGCGTCGTCGACGCCATGATCCCGTGGCTTCGTGACCATTTCGGCAACCCGGCCTCGCGCAGCCACGCTTTTGGCTGGGAAGCGGAGAAGGCGGTGGAGCAGGCCCGGGCAAACGTGGCGGCGCTCGTCAACTGCGACCCGCGCGAACTCGTCTGGACGTCCGGCGCGACCGAGTCGATCAACCTCGCGCTCAAGGGCGCCGCCCACTTCTACAAGGACAAGGGCAGGCACCTCGTCACGGTCAAGACCGAGCACAAGGCGACGCTCGACACGATGCGCGAACTTGAGCGCGAGGGCTTCGAGGTCACGTACCTGGATGTGCAGCCCAACGGGCTGCTCGACCTCGTCCGGTTCGAAGCGGCGCTCCGTCCCGATACGGCGCTGGTTTCGGTGATGTATGTGAACAATGAGATCGGGGTGATCCAGGACATCCCGGCGATCGGCGAACTGTGCCGGTCCCGCGGCATCATCTTTCACGTCGATGCGGCGCAGGCGACCGGCAAGGTGCAGATCGACCTCGCGCAGCTGAAGGTCGACCTGATGTCGTTCTCGGCGCACAAGACCTACGGCCCGAAGGGCGTCGGGGCGCTCTACGTCCGGCGCAAGCCGCGCGTGCGGCTCGAAGCACAGATGCACGGCGGCGGCCACGAGCGTGGGTTGCGGTCCGGCACGTTGCCTACGCACCAGATTGTCGGCATGGGCGAGGCCTTCCGCATCGCGCGCGAGGAAATGGCCACCGAGAACGAGCGCATCCGCATGCTGCGCGACCGGCTCTGGACGGGTCTTTCGCAGATCGAGCAGGTGTTCCTCAATGGCGACTGGGAACATCGTGTGCCGCACAACCTCAACGTGAGTTTCAATTTCGTCGAGGGCGAGAGCCTGATCATGGCGATCAAGGATGTCGCGGTCTCTTCGGGTTCTGCCTGCACGTCGGCGAGTCTCGAGCCCTCCTATGTGTTGCGCGCCCTGGGCCGCAGCGACGAACTGGCCCACAGCTCGATCCGCTTCACAGTCGGCCGCTTCACGACGGAGGAAGAGATCGACTACACGGTCAGTCTGCTGACGCGCCAGGTGGCGCGCTTGCGGGAGATGTCGCCACTGTGGGAGATGTACAAGGACGGCATCGACCTGAGCACGGTGCAGTGGGCGGCGCACTAAGGAGGGCGCACGAAAGTACAACCCTACTTTCGTGCGGTTGGATTGAAAAAATCACTGGCGGAGCCAGATGATTTTTTGAAGGCAAAGGCGAGGAAACGGCATGGCATACAGCAGCAAGGTCATTGATCACTACGAAAACCCGCGCAACGTCGGTTCGTTCGACAAGGGCGACGGCAGCGTCGGCACCGGCATGGTCGGCGCTCCGGCCTGCGGCGACGTGATGAAGCTGCAGATCAAGGTCAATGAGCAGGGCGTGATCGAGGACGCCCGCTTCAAGACCTACGGCTGCGGCTCGGCGATTGCGTCGTCGTCGCTGGTGACGGAGTGGGTCAAGGGCAAGACTCTTGACCAGGCCGCCACGATCCGCAACACGCAGATCGCCGAGGAACTCGCGCTGCCCCCGGTGAAGATCCACTGCTCGATCCTGGCCGAGGATGCGATCAAGGCGGCGATCGACGACTATCGCAAGAAGCACGGTGCGGCCGAAGCGCCGACGGAACAGAAAGCGGCCTGACGCGATTCAGGGAGAGAGGCAATGGCAGTCACGATGACGGAACGTGCGGCGCAACACGTCGCGAACTTTCTCGAGAAGCGGGGCAAGGGTGTCGGGCTGCGGCTGGGAGTTCGCACGACCGGCTGCTCGGGCATGGCCTACAAGCTCGAGTACGCCGACGCGGTGCAGCCCGAGGATCAGTCGTTCGAGTGTCACGGCGTGAAGATCCTGGTCGATCCCAAGAGCCTGGCGTACATCGACGGCACCGAACTGGACTTCGTGCGCGAGGGCCTGAACGAAGGTTTTCGCTTCAACAATCCGAACGAAAAGAACCGCTGCGGCTGCGGCGAGTCCTTCAATATCTAGTCGAGGCCGCCGGGCCCCTGGCGTGCCCGGCCGGCCATCCTTCCGATGTCGCACCCCGACCACTTCGCGTTGTTCGCAATGCCGGCGCGCTTCGCGCTGGACGAGGCGGAGCTCGAGCGGGCGCACAAGGACGTGCAGAGCAAGGTGCATCCGGACCGCTTTGCCTCCGGCAGCGCGGCCGAACGGCGTGTCGCGATGCAATGGGCGGCACGGGCCAACGAGGCCTATCGCACGCTGAAGTCTCCGCTTTCGCGCGCGGCGTTTCTCTGTGAGCGTGCCGGCGTGGCGATCGACGCCAACGTCAATACATCCATGCCGCTGGACTTCCTGGCGCAGCAAATGGAGTGGCGCGAGGCGCTGGACGAGGCCCGCGCGGACGGGGATGCATCGCGCCTGGCTGCATTGACCCGCGAGATCGACAAGGTGCATGAGCAGCTGATCTCCGAGCTTGCGACCGCGCTCGACGTGCGGAGCGATTACGCGGGTGCCGCCGGATTGGTGCGGCGGCTGATGTTCGTCGACAAGTTCCGCGACGAGTTGCGTTCCGCAGTCGAGGCGCAGACCGCGCCGAAGGCATCCGCATAATGGCTCTGCTGCAGATCGCCGAACCGGGGGAGTCGGCGGCACCGCACCAGCACCGGCATGCGGTCGGAATCGACCTCGGTACCACGAATTCGCTGGTTGCCACGGTTCGCAACAGCATCCCGGTCGTCATCGATGATGCCGAGGGCCGCGCGCTGCTGCCGTCGATCGTCCGCTACCGGGCTGACGGCACGGCCGAAGTCGGCTACGCGGCACAGAAGCACCAGTCGCTCGATCCGCGCAACACGATCGTGTCGGTCAAGCGCTTCATGGGTCGCGCGCATTCGGATGTCCTGCACGTCGAGAGCATGCCCTACGACTTCGTCGATCGCGGCGAGGATGCGCCGGGAATGCTGCAGCTTCGTACCGCGGCGGGGGTCAAGAGTCCGGTCGAGGTTTCGGCGGAAATCCTGAAGGCCCTGCGCGAGCGCGCCGAGCAGTACCTCGGCGGTGATCTCGTCGGCGCAGTCATCACGGTCCCGGCCTACTTCGACGATGCCCAGCGGCAGGCCACGAAGGATGCGGCCCGACTTGCCGGCCTCAACGTCCTGCGCCTGCTGAACGAGCCGACGGCGGCCGCCGTTGCCTACGGGCTCGACCATGCGGCCGAAGGCACCTACGCGGTGTACGACCTCGGCGGAGGCACGTTTGACGTCTCGATCCTGAAGCTCACCAAGGGCGTGTTCGAGGTGCTCGCGACTGGCGGCGACTCTGCACTCGGAGGCGACGACTTCGACCATCGGCTTTTCTGCTGGATCATCGAGCAGGCGAAGTTGCTCCCACTGTCGGCGCACGACTCCCGCACGCTCATGGTCAAGGCGCGCGAAGTGAAGGAGCGGTTGTCGGTCGAAACCGAAGTCCGCGCGAATGCGCTGCTGTCGACCGGCGAGGTCGTCGATGTCCCGGCCGACAGCCAGACGTTCGCGCGCATGACGCAACCTCTGATCGACAAGACCCTGGCCGCGTGCCGCAAGGCGCTGCAGGATGCCGGGCTCAAGGCGACGGACATCGACGGCGTCGTGATGGTTGGCGGCGCGACACGGATGCCGCACGTACGCAAGGCCGTCGGCGCATTCTTCGGCCAGACGCCGCTGACCAACATTGATCCGGACAAGGTTGTCGCGCTCGGGGCGGCGATGCAGGCGAACCTGCTCGCCGGGAATCATGCCGCGGGCGAGGACTGGCTGCTGCTCGACGTGATCCCGCTGTCGCTCGGGCTCGAGACGATGGGTGGTCTGGTCGAGAAGATCATTCCGCGCAACGCGACGATTCCGGTGGCGCGGGCGCAGGAATTCACGACCTTCCGCGATGGCCAGACGGCGATGGCGATCCACGTCGTGCAGGGCGAGCGCGAACTCGTCAGCGACTGCCGGTCGCTCGCGCGCTTCGAGCTACGCGGCATTCCGCCGATGGTGGCCGGCGCCGCACGGATCCGGGTGACGTTCACGGTCGACGCCGACGGGCTGCTGTCCGTCGCGGCGCGCGAGATGGGCAGCGGCGTCGAGGCGGCGATCTCCGTGAAACCATCGTACGGCCTGTCGGACGATGAAGTTGCGAGGATGCTGCAGGATTCCTTCGGCACGGCCGACGACGACATGCGCGCGCGCGCGCTGCGCGAGCAGCAGGTGGAGGCGCAGCGGCTCATCGAAGCCACGCGGGCGGCCCTTGCGAGCGATGGCGACCTGCTGGCGGCCGGCGAACGCGAGGCGATCGAGCGTCTGCTCGCCGATGTCTCGCTCGGTCTGGCCTCGGAGGATCTGGAGGCCGTCCGCCGGGCCACCGAGGCGCTGGTCGCGGGCACGGACGACTTCGCGGCGCGCCGCATGGACCGCTCGATCCGCGTTGCGCTCGCGGGGCGCTCCGTGGCGGAACTCGCCAAGTAGCGCAGGCGGGTCGCGCCATGCCCAAGATCACCGTACTCCCCCACGAGGAGCTGTGCCCGAACGGCAAGGAGTTCGAGGTCGCGCCCGGAGTGTCCTTGACGGATGCACTGCTCGACCACGGCGTCGACATCGAGCATGCCTGCGGCAAGGTGGCCGCCTGCACGACCTGTCATTGCATCGTGCGCAAGGGTTTCGAGTCGCTGCCTCCGGCTGAAGACAAGGAGGAGGACCTCCTTGATCGCGCCTGGGGCCTGACTCCGGTTTCGCGTCTGTCGTGCCAGGCCATCGTGCAGAACACGGATCTGACGATCGAGATTCCGAAGTACAGCATCAATTACGCCAAGGAACTGCACTAGCTGCCGTGTCGCACGCAAGTGCAACGGACAGGAATGGATGGGGCCGACATGAAGTGGACCGAAACTCTGGAAATCGCGATCGCTCTCGCCGAAGCGCATCCTGACATCGATCCGCGCACGATCCGGTTCACGGACCTGCATCGGTGGGTGTGCGCACTGCCGGGTTTCTCGGACGACCCCGCGCGGTCCGGCGAGAAGATCCTGGAAGCCATCCAGATGGCATGGATAGACGAGGTCGCGTGAGCGGTCTGTGCGCGCCGCGACTGCTGGCGGCGATTCCGATGCTCGCGGTTGCCGAAATCGTCGCGGGCGTTGAGTTCTATCGACGCATCGGCTTTACGGTCGTGTACCAGTCAGAAGACTATGCCGCTCTGTCACGCGACGACGTGCACCTGCACCTGTGGCAGTGCGGAGACCGGACCGTGGCGGATAACACAGCCTGCCGTATGAGGGTCGCTGGCATCGACTTGCTCTATGCCGAGTGCGAGGCGGCCGGTGCCGTGCATCCGAATGGAGCGTTGCGGCGAACAGGCCGTGGCACACGGGAATTCACGGTGCTGGATCCGCAGGGCGCTGCAATCACCTTCGTCGAGTCGGCGGACTAGAACTTCTCGGCGCGGAACACGCCGACGTCGCTGGTGAACAGCGTCACGGCGTAGTGCGGTGCGTATGCGTCGAGAACGTGCCGTGCCAGCTTCTCGGCCACGGCGGAATCGACGATGACCTTCATTTCGATCGAGCGGTCCGCCTCCCACTGGGCTTCACGCTCGCCGCGTTCGCCGCCGCCGCGCACGTCGGTGATCGTGTAGCCGTGTGCTCCGAACTGACGCGCGTCGCGGATGAGGGGCTTCTCGAGCGCCGCTTCCGCGATGATGACGAGCAGTCTCTTGGCATGCGTTTGCATTTTCGGGACCTTTGTCCTTATCGCCACTGCAGGTGTCGCTCAGCTCCCCAGCCAGCGCGCGTACTGCAGGTAAAGCGGGATACCGAACGTGATGTTGAACGGGAACGTCACTCCCAGTACGACACCAATCGAGAGTGCGGGATTGGCCTCCGGCACGGCGATCCGCATCGCGGTGGGTGCGGCGATATACGAGGCGCTCGCCGCGAGCGTCGCCATAAGTGCGGTACCGCCGAGCGATAGGCCCGTCAGATGCCCGACGATCGCGCCAAGAAGGCCCAACACCACCGGCGCACCGAGTCCAAAGGCGACGAGGAATGCGCCGGCGCGCCGGATGTCACCCAGCCGAGCGCCGACGACCAGCCCCATTTCGAGCAGGAAGAGCGCCAGCACTCCCTTGAACAGGCCAAAGAACAGCGGCTCGATGGGCGCCAGAGCCTGCGGGCCGGCGACCGCGCCGATGACCAGGCCGCCGAGCAGCAGCAGAACGCTCTTGCCGAACAGCACCTCATGCACAAGGGCACCCCAGCGCAGCGGTGTGCGTGGCCCGCTCGCAGCGCGCCCTAGCGCGCGTGCGAGCACGATGCCAACGACGATGCCCGGTGCCTCCATCAGCGCCACCAGCAGCGGCATGTGGGGCTCGCTGGATATGCCTCGTTGCGCGAGCAGGCTGACCGCGACGGCGAATGTGACAACAGAAACCGAGCCGTAGTGGGCGGCAATCGATGCTGCGTCGACGACGGCGAGCCGGCCCAGTCCGCGCAGGACGGGGTAGAGCAGCAACGGAATGGCGGCGCCCAGAAGGATCGCCGCCACGGCCGGCGGCAGCACACTTGCGACCGGTTGCTTCGCGAGTTCGACCCCGCCCTTCAGTCCGATGGCGAGCAACAGGAAAATGGAAAGCGTCTCGTACAACGCTTCCGGCAGCCGCAGGTCGCTCTTGGCGAGCCGCGCGACAACGCCGAGCACGAAGAACAGGACAACGGCGTCGGTCACTCGAACAGTCCGGCCGGTGTGGCGTAGGCGCCGCGACGCGTCAGACTTTCCAGCGTCGCAAGTGCGGCTTCGAGCGTGAAATCGTCGGCCTCGATCGCCGCTACGACGTCAGCAATCGATCGGTGCGCGATCGCGGCGACTTCACCGTCCTGGTTGGCGCACGACGCATCGGGGCCGAGGGTGGCGTCGTACACGTGGATGCGCTCGGACTGGTACCCCTCGGGCACAGGCCGTCGCACATGAAAGGAGCGGCCGTGGTGAACCTCGATGCGGTCGAGTTCGAGGCCCGCTTCCTCCCAGGCCTCGCGTTCGAGCGCCTGCTCCAGCGTCTCGCCGGCCGGCACCATGCCGCCCACGAGATTGTCCCAGCGGTCCGGATCGATCGGCTTGTGCGGCGCGCGCCGAGCGACCACCAGCGTGCCATCGTCCGCATAGGCATTCAGGTGCACGGCCTCGGTCGTGATGCCGAGCGCCCGGCAGGCTGCGCGCTCGACGGTCGCGAGGACCTCAGGCGAGGCATCTGCTCGCAGCGCAAGTTGCTCGTCACGCCAGCCGCGGATCAGGCCGGCATCGCGCAACCTCAGTGCTGCCTCGAACAGCAGGGCGCTCCGGGCCGATGTGTCGAGGCCATCGTCGACCAGAAGGAGGGCGCCGTTGACCTCCGTGAAACCTGCGGCGTGCTGTGCGAGAAAGGACGCGACATCAGGCTGCGCCCAACCGGCCGTGTGCCCGCCCACGACGAAGGGACGCAGGCCCACGGGACGCACCGGCTGCGCGCGTGACTGCAGCCGCTCCGTGATCGACCACAGTCGCGCTGCGGAGGGCATCAGTTTTCCGGACGCATGTGCGGGAACAGGATCACATCGCGAATGCTCGGTGCATCGGTCACCAGCATGATGAAGCGATCGACCCCGACGCCGCAGCCCGCCGCTGGTGGCATGCCGTATTCCAGCGCGCGGACATAGTCGGCGTCGTAGTACATCGCTTCCTCGTCGCCTGCGGCCTTGGCCTTCGCCTGCTCGTTGAAGCGCGCGGCCTGGTCTTCCGGATCGTTCAGTTCGGAGAAACCGTTGGCGAGTTCGCGTCCGGCGATGAAGAGTTCAAAGCGCTCCGTGATTTCCGGGTGCTTGTCCGAAGCCCTCGCCAGGGGCGAAACCTCCACCGGATAGTCGACGATGTAGGTCGGCTGGATCAGCTTCGATTCCGCCACCTCCTCGAAAAGCGCCAGCTGCAACGCGCCGAGCCCGGCTTCTTCCGAATGCGTACTCCCCTTTGACCGCAACTCGCGATGCAGGGCGTCGCGGTCGGCCAGCTGCGCTTCGCTGTACTGCGGAGCATGCGCCCGGATCGCCTGCACCGTCGTCAGGCGCGCGAATGGCTGCGACAGATCGATCGTCTGCCCCTGGTACTGCAGGACGGCCGAACCGGTGGCGGCGATGGCGGTGTGGCGCAGCAGCCGCTCCGTGAAGTCCATCATCCACGTGTACTCCTGGTACGCGGCATAGAACTCCATCATCGTGAATTCGGGGTTGTGCCGCGGGCTCACTCCCTCGTTGCGGAAGTTGCGATTGATCTCGAACACGCGCTCGAAGCC
>DAOMFI010000035.1:0-25669 GCA_035429725.1 Burkholderiaceae bacterium
CCATGCTCCATGACGTAGAACCGGTCCGCCAGCGGCGCCGCGAACCGGAAGTTCTGTTCGACCATCACGATCGTGTAGCCCCGCGCCTTCAGCGCGCGGATCATCTCGCCGAGCTTCTTGACGATCACCGGGGCGAGCCCTTCGGAGATCTCGTCGAGCAGCAGCAGATGCGCACCGGTGCGCAGAATGCGTGCCACCGCCAGCATCTGCTGCTCGCCGCCGGAGAGCCGCGAACCCTGGCTCTTGGCGCGTTCCTTCAGGTTCGGGAACATCGCGTAGATCTCGTCAACGCTCATCCCGCCGTCGCCGGACACGCGCGGCGGCAGCATCAGATTTTCCTCGCATGACAGGCTCGCGAAGATGCCCCGCTCTTCCGGGCAATAGCCGATGCCGAGATGCGCCACCCTATGCGTGGCCATGGCGATCGTCTCTGTGCCGTTGACCTGGATCGAGCCCTTGCGCGTCCCGGTCAGCCCCATGATCGCGCGCAGCGTCGTCGTGCGGCCCGCGCCGTTGCGTCCCAGCAGGGTGACGACCTCGCCGCGGCCGACGTGAAGATCCACACCATGCAGGATGTGCGACTCGCCATACCAGGCGTGCAACTCGCGGATGTCGAGCGCGTTCGCCATCCTAGTGTCCGATGCCTTCGAGTTCGGCCGCGCTGGTGCCCATGTAGGCTTCCATGACCGCAGCGTTCCGGGAAACGGTCTCGTAGGGCCCCTCGGCCAGCACGGCCCCGCGCGCAAGCACGGTAATCATGTCGGCAATGCTCGACACGACATTCATGTTGTGTTCCACCATCAGCACGGTCCGACCGACGGCAACCTTCCTGATCAGTTCGGTCACGCGGGCGACGTCCTCGTGCCCCATGCCCTGGGTCGGCTCGTCGAGCAGCATCAGCTCCGGTTCGGTCGCGAGCGTGGTCGCGATCTCGAGCGCCCGCTTGCGACCGTAGGGCAGCGACACCGTCTCGACGTCGGCAAAGGGTCGAAGGTCGACCTGATCGAGCAGTTCGAGTGCCCGGCCGTTCATCGATTCGAGCACGCGTTCGCTGCGCCAGAACTGGAACGACAGGCCCGTCGACCGCTGCAGCGCGATCCGGACGTTCTCCAGCACGGTCAAGTGCGGAAACACCGAGGAAATCTGGTAGGAGCGCACGATGCCGCGGCGTGCGATGTGCTCGGGCGTCTCGCGCGTGATATCGATGCCGTTGAACAGGATCTGGCCGCGCGTCGGCGTCAGGAACTTCGTCAGCAGATTGAAGCAGGTGGTCTTGCCAGCGCCATTGGGGCCGATCAGCGCGTGGATCGCTCCGCGCCGCACCTTGAGGTTGACGTCGTTGACCGCGACGAAGCCCTTGAACTCCTTCGTCAGGCCACGCGTCTCGAGGATGATTTCGGCTTCGGTGCTCATGCGGAGGCGGCGAGCATAGCAATGTAATCCGCGTGAGTGGCAGCGCGCGGATTGGTCGCGTGGCAATGGTCCTTCAAGGCGTTGGTTGCCACGTCGTCATACAGTTCGGCCGTGATGCCCATCTCGCCGAGACCGCCCGGCAGTCCCAGCCGCCGGTTGAGCGAGCGGATCGCCTCGGCCAGTGCTTCACCCCCGGACACGCCGAAGACGCTGGCAATCGACTGCACCCGTTCCGGTACCGCGCGCTCGTTGAACCTGATGACTTCGGGCAGCAGCACGGCGTTCAGTGTTCCATGGTGCGGACCAATCTTCTCGGCACCCAGCTTGAGACCGCCCAGCGCGTGCGACAGCGAGTGCACCGCGCCGAGGCCCTTCTGAAACGCCATCGCGCCCTGCATCGAGGCGCTCATCATGTTCCAGCGCGCTGCCGGATCGCGCGGTTCCTGGGTCGCCTTCTCGATGTGCTTGAGTCCCCGCGCCAGTCCGTCGTAGGCAATGGCATCGGCCGGCGGGTTGACCGCCTTGGAAAGAAAGGTCTCGATGCAGTGCGCGATCGCATCCATACCCGTTGCGGCGGTGAGCCTGGGCGGCAACCCGTAGGTCAGCTCCGGGTCGCAGACCGCCGTCTTGGGCACCAGATGCCAGGAGTGAAAACCGAGCTTGCGGCCATCGTCGAGCACGATGATCGCGCCGCGCGCCACCTCGCTTCCGGTGCCGGCGGTGGTCGGGATGGCGATCAGCGGAGCGGCGTTGGCGGAGATCTTCGGGCTGCCGCCCAGGATTGTCGCGTAGTCGGCGAGCGCGCCGGGATGTGTCGCCATGATCGCGACGCCCTTCGCCAGATCGATCGCGCTGCCACCGCCGAGCGCGATGAGGCCATCGGCGCCATGCCCACGGTAGGCATCAACGGCGGCCATGACCGCGGACTCGGTCGGATTGGACGGCGTGGCGTCGAACACCGCCACCGGCAGGTCCCCGAGTGATCCAAGCAGTCGATCGAGCAGTCCCGCCGCGACCACTCCCTTGTCCGTGCAGATGAGCGGACGACGGATGCCGCTGCGTTCACACTCCGCCGGCACCAGTCTTATGGCGCCGAAGTCGAACTGGACCTGCGTGATGTAGTAAATGAGGCCCACTGCGTTCTCCTGCGTTAATGGCAGTGGCGTTCCGTCCGACGCCGCGCGGACGTAAAGTATGTCCGGCCGTCGCCGCAGGCGCAATGACAGCGCAGCCGCGTCATGCCGTCTGCGCCGCCGCACGACACTGCAGGCCGGCGCTACGCCGGCCGTGTCAGGGCAATCCCGTAGAAACCGACGCGAACCTAGGTCGCCAAGCGCGCCGCGAGCGCAGCGCGCGTCTGTTCAAGCTCTGGCGGCAGATGCGGATTCAGCTTGCCGAACAGCTCTGCGTGCGACGCGACCTCCTTGCGCCAGTCCGTCACATCGATTGCAGTGATCTGCTCGTAGCGGTCGCGGGAGAAGTCAAGGCCGTTCCATTTGAGGTCGTCGTAGCGCGGCGTGACACCGAAGAGATGCTCCGCTCCCTCGGCCCGACCCTCGACGCGATCGATGATCCACTCCAGCACGCGCATGTTCTCGCCGAATCCGGGCCAGACGAACTTGCCGTCGGCATCGGTGCGGAACCAGTTCACGGTGAAGATCTTCGGCAGTTGCGCGCCGCTCGACTGCAGTTCGCGGCCGAGCTTGATCCAGTGGCCGAAGTGATCGCCCATGTTGTAGCCGCAAAATGGCAGCATCGCGAACGGGTCGCGGCGCAGCACACCCTGGGCACCCTGCTGCGCCGCCGTAGTCTCTGAGCCCATCGTCGCCGCCATGTAGACCCCTTCGACCCAGTTGCGCGCTTCGGTCACCAGCGGCACCGTGGTCGAACGCCGCCCGCCGAATAGGAACGCATCGAGGGCGACGCCGTTCGGGTCTTCCCAGTCGGCATCGATCGAGGGGCACTGCGCGGCTGCCACGGTGAAACGCGCGTTCGGATGCGCCGCCTTGCGCCCTGCCTTGCCGTCATCCGGCGTCCAGTCCTTTCCCTGCCAGTCGATCAGATGTGCGGGAGCCGGTCCCATGCCTTCCCACCAGACGTCGCCATCGTCGGTCAGCGCGACGTTGGTGAAGATGACGTTCTCATGAAGCATCGCCATCGCGTTGTGATTGGTCTTTTCCGACGTACCGGGGGCGACGCCGAAGCAGCCCGCTTCAGGGTTGATCGCGTACAGCCGGCCGTCCTTGCCCGGCTTGATCCACGCGATGTCCTCGCCGATCGTCGTGACTTTCCATCCGGCAAAGGCCGGCGGCGGGATCAGCATCGCGAAATTGGTCTTCCCGCAGGCCGACGGGAAAGCGGCGGCTACGTGATACTTCTTGCCGGCCGGCGTGGTGACCGCGAGGATCAGCATGTGCTCCGCCAGCCAGCCCTGGTCGCGCCCCATCGTCGAGGCGATGCGCAGCGCCAGGCATTTCTTGCCAAGCAGCGCGTTGCCGCCGTACCCGGAACCGTAGGACCAGATCTCGCGCGTCTCGGGGAAGTGCACGATGTACTTCGTGTCACTGCATGGCCAGGGCACGTCCGCCTCGCCCGGCGCCAGCGGCTTGCCGACCGAGTGCACGCACGGGACAAACTCGCCCTCGGTGCCCAGCAGGTCGATCACCGCGCGCCCCATGCGCGTCATGATGCGCATGTTGACAACAACATAGGCGCTGTCGGAAATCTCCACGCCGATCTGGCTGATATGCGAACCGAGCGGCCCCATCGAAAACGGGATCACATACATCGTGCGGCCGCGCATGCAGCCGGCAAACAGTCCGTTGAGGGTCTCGCGCATCTCGGCCGGGGCCGTCCAGTTGTTCGTCGGGCCGGCGTCGACCTGCTTCTCGCTGCAGATGAAGGTGCGATCCTCCACGCGAGCAACGTCGCTGGGGTCGGACAAGGCCAGGAAGCTGTTCGGGCGCTTGGCGGGATTGAGCCTGCGCAGCGTGCCGGCGCGGACCATCTCCTCGCACAGCCGGTCGTACTCTTCCTGCGAGCCATCGCACCAGACGACGCGGTCGGGCTTCGTCAGCCGGGCAACTTCGCTTACCCAGGCGACCAGTTTCTTGTGACGGACGTACGACGGAGCGTTGACCCGCTGCTCCGCTAGCAATGCGCTCATGAACTGCGCCTCCTTATGTGGACGTGCTCCGCCTCCGGGCACGGCCTTGTCGTGTCTGACCGCATCGCGGATCGTGGCCGCGAGTGACCGGCAGGATGGGCGGTTGGCCCGCGGTGCGCCGGTAACGGGAAGGGACGGGATTTTAGCGGTTACGGACGGCCTGCTTTGATCTGTGCCAGCAGAACATTCGCTGCGCTGCAGCGTGAGTACGCTTCACTCACTTCGCTTTTCAGTGTGCTACGGCGCGGCATTGGCCGCCGCTCCTCACGATTGGCCCAGCGGCCGCCGGCCGCCGTCGACCGAAGCGCGCGGACGCCATGGAAAAGACAGGGCCCGCTGCCGCGGGCCCGAGTCGTGCCCTCGCTGCTCAGCCTTCAAGCACGTTGATCTCGACCGCCTGCGGGCCTTTTTGTCCCTGCTGGACCTGGTACTCGACCTTCTGGTTCTCCTTCAGCGTGCGGAACCCCTTGGATTTGATGCCGCTGTAGTGGGCAAACAAATCCGCGCCGCCATCGTCCGGCTTGATGAATCCGAAGCCCTTTGTTTCGTTGAACCACTTCACGGTGCCTGTCGGCATTGGATGACTCCGATGAACACGGGATGCGCCCGCGACGCGCAAGCGATGGTGCTGTAGGGATTACCGGGAGGTTTGCAATGCGACAGGAGCGGCGGGAGGCCGCTGGCAGTGACCTTTTGATTCCACGTTCCTAATCCACAGCGGGTGATCGGCTGCGTTTTCACGCTACACCAGCGCTTTTGAAAAATCCAGACACTGAAACCCGCGATCCGACGGCGCGCACGGGCGCCCGCCTGCAGCTGCTCAGGGTGCCCACGGCCGCGCCAAGTCGGCCGGCAGCAGCGAGTACACGGCCGCGTCGAAGCGCGCCTCGCCGACCAGCAGTCCGTGCCGCGCAACGCCTTCGAAGCGCGCGCTGGCACGCTCGGCCGCGCGCCGACTCGAGCGGTTGTCGAGCCGGATGCGCATCGATACCCGTATCAACCCGAGTTCGTTGATGCCGAACGCCGCCATCGCACGAATCGCTGTGGCCGCCACACCCTGTCCGCACGCCGAGCGCCGCACCCAGTAGCCGACTTCAGCCTCACGCTTGCCGTACAACTGTATGTCGTGGAGGCCGACGCCGCCGAGCAGGCGGCGATCCGTCGACTCGAAGATAGCCATCGGAAACGCGATGCGCTCCCGCCACATGCGCTCGGCCTCGGCGAACCAGCGCTCGACATCCGCGCGACCGTACTGCGCGTGATACCAGGGCATCCAGCGCGCCAGCGCCGCCCCGGACTCCTGCGCCGCGGCGAGAAACTCGTCCGGGTCGATCGCCGTCGCGCGCGTTAGCGGGCGCAGTTCAATCGGCATCGGGTCTCCTCGAAACGTATCGGCACCATGCAGCGTAGATCGCCCCCGCCGTCAGGACCACCGCCGCCATGCGGATGGCATGGAACGCCGTCACGATCGGCACGCCCAGCTGCAGCGCCTTCGCCGTCAGCGCCATCTCGCCGATGCCCCCGGGTGTCGTCGCGACCACGGCCGTCGTCCAGTGCAGCCCTGATCCCTGCGCCAGCAAGGTACCGAAGACGGCGGCCGCCGCCAGGTAGCCGAGCGTGATCAGCGCCACGACGGCCAGAAATCGGGGCGCGGCGCGAAAGAACTCCGGCGTGAAGTGGACGCCCAGTGAGATGCCGATCAGCAACTGACCGCCATTGATGACTGCGACCGGCAGCGCCGAAAACGTGTGCCCGGTCGCGGTGATAACGGCTGCCGCCAGCAGGGGCCCAATCATCCAGCTGTTCGGCGATCCGAACCGCTCCATTGCCGCCGCGGCGCCCAGTGTGACCGCAACCAGGACGGCGAATCCGACCGGGTCGAAGGCTCGCGCCAGCGGCGTATACGGATCCAGGCCATGCACGTCGAGCCAGCTCAAGAGCAGCGGAACGATCAGCACGACCAGCATGATGCGCAGGCTGTGGGCGGCCGCAACGCGGTCGACGCGCCCGCCGTGGCGCTGCGCTTGTGCCGCCATCTCGCTCGCTCCGCCGATCGCCATCGCGAAGAACGCCGTCGTTCCGTCGGCGCCCGTCGCGCGTGCCAGCACCCAGCTACCCACCGCCCCCAGCACGATCGCGAACAGAACGGCCAGCAGCAACCACGGCGCGAGGCGAACGACCTCGCGCATCACGTCCGGGGAGAAGTACAGACCCAGCGCGACACCGATCGCCCACTGGCCCAGCTGACGCGCGCCCGGCGGCGCGGCGAGAGGCGCATGCATCATGCTGGCGAACGCCACTGCAATCAGAGGTCCGATCAGCCATGGGAGCGGCGCGCGTATCCAGACACAGACTCCGGCGCCAACCAGAGCAACCAGGAGTCCAGCGACCACACGAGCCCACGTCGCGCGCCCCTGGCCGGGTTCGCCCGTTGCGACTGCCGATGTGCTGTCCGGCTGGTTCACGCCGCGGCGCGGCCTCGCCTTTCGCGTACGACGCGGACGATCCAAGGCACCAGCACCAGCGCGGCAGTCAGCACCAGCAGCGACGCCGAGATCGGATGTGTGAAGAACACCGACGCGTCGCCCTGGCTGATCGCCAGGGCGCGGCGGAACTGCGATTCCGCGAGTGGACCGAGGATGAGACCGATGACTGCCGGCGCGACCGGGAATCCCCAGCGCCGCATCATGAAGCCGAGCAACCCGAACACGTACAGCGTCGCCAGATCAACGACCGATTGGTGCAGGCTGAAGGCGCCGAGCGTGGCGAAAACGAGAATCCCCGCGTAAAGCAGCGGGCGCGGGATCATCAGGACTTTCACCCACAGGCCGATCAGCGGCAGGTTCAGGATCAGCAGCAGGATATTGCCGATGTACATGCTGGCGATTAGGCCCCACACCAGCGCGCCCTGCGTCTGGAACAGCAGCGGTCCCGGCTGGATCCCGTAGTTCTGGAACGCCGCCAGCAGGATCGCCGCCGTGGCGGACGTCGGGATACCCAGCGTCAAGAGCGGCACCAGCACGCCGGCCGACGAGGCATTGTTGGCGGCCTCCGGTCCGGCCACGCCCTCGATTGCACCTTTGCCGAACTCCTCCGGATGCTTGGTGAGCTTCTTCTCCAGCGCATAGGAGAGGAATGTCGGAATCTCCGCGCCCCCGGCGGGAATGGTGCCAAACGGGAACCCGATGAACGTGGCGCGCAGCCACGCCGGCCAGGAGCGCTTCCAGTCATCACGCGACATCCACAGCGAACCCGACATCTGTTCGAGCTCTTCGCGCTGCCGGCTCTGGTAGGCCGCCACGTAGAGCGCTTCGCCGACGGCGAAGAGCCCCACCGCCAGCACGACGACGTCGATGCCGTCCATCAGCTCGGGCACTCCGAACGCAAAGCGCATCTGGCCCGTCTGGTCGTCGATCCCGACCAGACCCAGCAGCACGCCCAGGAACAGCATCGTCAATCCGCGCACGGTCGAGCTGCCGAGGACCGCCGCCACCGTGACGAATGCGAACACCATCAATGCGAAATACTCGGCCGGTCCGAACTTGAGCGCCACTTCGACCACCAGGGGTGCGAGCAGCGTCAGCAGGATCGTCGCGATCGTTCCGGCGACGAACGAACCGATGGCGGCGGTCGCCAGCGCCGGCCCGGCGCGCCCGCGCTTGGCCATCCTGTTGCCCTCGAGCGCAGTCGCAATCGAGGCCGACTCGCCCGGCGTGTTCAGCAGGATCGTCGTCGTCGAGCCGCCGTACATCGCTCCGTAATAGATGCCGGCGAACATGATCAGCGCGCCCGTGGGCTCGAGCTTCACCGTCAGCGGCAGCAGCATGGCTACCGTCAATGCCGGCCCCACGCCCGGCAGCACGCCGATCGCCGTGCCGAGCGTGACGCCGACGAAACCCCACAGCAGATTGTTCGGCGCGAGCGCGACGCCGAAGCCCGCAAACAGCGCGCTCAAGGTTTCGGTCATCAGGCCGACCCCAGCGCTGCGCGCCTCGGGGTGAGCGCTTCGGAGCGGCCGTGCGCGAAAGCAGCAACCCTCTGCGCTGCGCGCTTCGGGGTGAGCGCTTCGGAGCGGCCGTGCGCGAAAGCAGCAACCCTCTGCGCTGCGCGCCTCGGGGTGAGCGCTTCGGAGCGGCCGTGCGCGAAAGCAGCAACCCTCTGCGCTGCGCGCCTCGGGGTGAGCGCTTCGGAGCGGCCGTGCGCGCTCACAGCCCCGCCGTCCCCAGCAGCGGCTGCAGCCAGCCGGCGGGCAGATTGACGTTGAGAAACCGCACGAAGAAGAGATACACCGCGACGCCGAGCACGAGGCCGATCGCCAGGTCGCGCGCCCAGCGGTCGCTGCCGAACCCGCGCGCAACCAGTGCATAGAGCACCATCGCCGCGACCGTGAAGCCGGCGTACTGGATCAGCGCCATCTGCGCAAACAGTCCTGCACTGACCCATGCAAAAGCGCCAAGATGGAAGGCGTGCTCGCCGCGTTCGGCCGGATCGTCCGGTACGCGCTCACGCCAGCCGCCGGTGAACACTTCCGCCAGCAGCCAGAAGCCAAGCACGATCAGCCCGGCCGAGACGACCTTCGGCATGAAGTTGGGCCCGATGCGGGCGTAGCCGCCCGCCTCCGGCAACTTGAACGCGACAACCGTGGCGAATGCCCCGAGCGCGAGCACGCCGAGCGAAAGAATCAACTCGACACGTCCGCCGCGCGTCGACGGCAGCATGGGATTACTTGGCGAGTCCGAGCGAATCGAGGATGCCGCGGATCCGTTTCGTGTCCTCGTCGAGAAACGCCTTGAAAGCGTCGCCAGAGAGAAACACCGACTCCCAACCCATCTTCGCCAGCGTTTCCTTCCAGGCCGTCGAGTCAACGCCAGCCTTGATCGCAGCGATCAAGGCGTCGCGCTGGGCCGGCGTGATGCCCGGAGCACCGAAGGCGCCGCGCCAGTTGCCCAGCACGACATCGACCCCCTGCTGCTTCAGCGAAGGTATGCCGTCAATCGCCGCCGGGCCGGAAACTGCCAGGGCACGCATGCGGCCGCTCTTGATGTGTTCGGCGAACTCGCCCAGGCCCGCGACGCCGGCCGACACGTGTCCGCCGACGATATTGGCGATCTGGTCGCCGCCGCCCTTGGAAGCGATGTAATTGACCTTGGTCGGGTCTGCGCCGACTGCACGCGCGATCAACCCCGCCAGGATGTGATCGGTACCGCCGGCCGAGCCGCCGTTCCAGGAGATCTTGCCCGGATCCGCCTTGAACGCCTTCACGAGATCGCCCATCGTCTTGAACGGCGAGTTCGCGGGGACAACGACGACCTCGTACTCGCTCGTGAGGCGCGCAAGCGGCGTCACCATGCCAAGGTCGACCGGCGACTTGTTCAGCACGATACCGCCCACCATGACCATGCCGCCGATCATCATGGCGTTCGGATCGCCCTTGGAGGCGTTGACGAACTGGGCGAGCCCGATGGTGCCGGCCGCGCCGCCCTTGTTGTCGAACTGCACCGACTGCACCGACTTCGCCGCTTGCATCGCAGCGCCCAGCGTGCGGCCGGTCTGGTCCCAGCCGCCACCCGGGTTGGCGGGAATCATGATCTTCAGGTTCGAGATCGCCTGCGCAGCAGCGCTCAGGGGCCACTGCGCAGCCGCGGCAGCGGCAAGAGTCGCCAGCGTGAATTCACGACGGTCCATGTGCCCTCCTTGGCTGCCTCTGTTGTCGGAGATCTGGCAGCGTTGCCAGCATACCGAGGCCAGGCCCTGTCGTCATCGGCACCGTGCACCAACCTCAGTCCGCGCGGAGCGCATCGACGATTTTCATGCGGCTCGCCCGTATCGCCGGCAGGAAGCCGCCGACAAAGCCCATCAGCAGCGCGAAAGCGATCGCCTGCGCCACGATCCTTGGAGTCAGCGTGAACGAGAACGCAAGTTCGGAGAACGACGTGAAGTTGGTCGTGGAAACCGTGATCGCTGTCAGGAAGCTCGCCGCCAAAAGCCCCGCGAGGCCGCCCAGCAGCGCCAGCAGCAGCGACTCGGCCAGGAACGCGGCCAGGATCGAAGCGCGCGGGAACCCGAGCGCCCGCAGGGTTCCGATTTCGGCCGTACGCGTCGCCACCGCGGCATACATGGTGATCGTTGCGCCGATCATCGCTCCGAGCGAGAAGATGATCGAGAGCGCCATGCCGAGCAGCGTGATGAAGTTCGACAGACTGGCCGACTGATCCTCGTAGAAGCGCCGCTCTCGCTTGATGTCGACCTTCAGGCGCGGATCGTCGTCGAGCCGCATCTTTAGCGCGTCGAACGAGTTCGCGTCGGCCAGCTTCGCGATGACCGAGGAGTACGCGATCCGCCGGAACGCCTGCATCATCTGCTCGACGTCACCCCAGATCTCGGAATCGAACGCCGACTTGCCGGCGTCGAACACGCCGACGACGGTCCATTGACGGCCCGCAAAGGACAGCTGCTGGCCGAGTTCGACCCCGGCGAACTGGCGTGCCACCGAGCTGCCGACGACAATCTCCGACGACCCCGCGCGAAACATCCGGCCCGCGGTGATTTTCACCTGCGGACGCAGCGTCTTGCCCATTTCCGGAAGGCCCCGCACGACGACGTTGCTGCGCTTCTTCGGATCGTCGAGTTTCGGCAGCGAGTTCAGCACGACGACTTCCTTCGATAGCAGCGCCTGGCCGTCGGGTCCGCGCGCTACTTCCGGCGAGGTCTCGATCAGCGAAGCCTGGTCGCGGAACACCCCGCTTTGCACCTCAGTCTGGCTACCCTGCCGTATGACGACGACGTTGTCGGCCGATCCGGTCGACACCAGCGTCGACTTCAGCCCGGCGTCGAGCATCAGCACCGCGGCAAACACGAACACCACCAGCGCCATCCCGCCCGCGGTCAGGCCGGTCGTGAGCTTGCGCACCCACAGGTTGCGTGCGACGTAGGAAAAGGGAATCTTCATGCGTGGTGTACGCGACCGCTGCGCGGTCGCACGTGCACCACGCATGCTCTGAAGTGTGGGCCTCCCTTCGGAGCGGCCGGGCGTGCGGCCCATTCACAACTGCACGGGTGCATCAACCCGTGCGCGCCACAACCTATCGAACTCGCGACTGCGCGCGCGCAGCGCGCGTTTTGCTCTCCCGAGGCGCGGCTGACTTCTCTGAGAAGCACGCCTTCCTTCCCCGCCCGTAGCCGTTGAAATCGGGCCGTACGCCCGGCCGCCCGAAGGGAGGCCCGCTGATCAGAATCGCGCGAGGTGCACGTGCGACTGCGCAGCAGTCGCGTACACCGAGCGCGCCTAAGCCACATGCCGCAGCCCATCAACGATCTTCACGCGCGCAGCGCGCAGCGCGGGAACGATGCCGGCAACGACGCCGACCACCACCGCGCAGGCGGCCTGCAGGTAAAAGGTCTCGGCGACCAGCGGCATCTTCGCAAACACGCTGACCGTTGCGGCGTGAAAGACCTTGATGACCGGTGCAGTCAGCAGCATGCCGATGCCTGCGCCGATCAGCGCCAGCAGCAGGGCTTCGCCCATGATCATCGCCGCCACAGTGCCGGGCTTGAAGCCGAGCGCCTTCAGCGTCGCGTACTCGGGAAGCCGCTCGCGCGCTGTCATCGCCATCGTGTTGGCGGCCACCGCCATGATGATCAGGATGACCACGTAGCTCACGCCCTGGATCGCCACGACGATGGTCTCGATCATCGCGACGAAGCCGAGGGTGAACGCCTTCTCGGTCTCGGTCAGCGTTTCCGCGAGCGAGTTCTTGAACTCGGCGTCGATGTCGCGCGCGATGGTCGCGGCCGCCTGCCCGTCGGAGATGCCGACGACGAACACCCCGGCCTGGTCCGCCCGCCGCGGAAACACCTTCTTGATCTGCTCGTTCAGGTAATCGAAGTGAAAGTACATCTGGCGCGTGATCGTGGTCTCGTCCCGTGCGTCATAGATCGCGCGTACCGTGAACTCCCAGTTGCCGGGGTAGATCGCACTCTTCAGCGGAATGGTGTCGCCGACCTTGAAGCCATAGAGATCTGCCAGCTGGCGCCCGATGGCGGCGCCGCGCCGGTCGCGCAGGAACGCCTGGTACTCCTCCGGCTGGAAGATGTACTCGGGATACATCGGGAAGTACGTCGGCGCGTCCACCGCGAACTGCGCGAAGAAATTCTTCGGTTCCTTGTAAATGCCGCCGAACCAGTTTGAAACACTGACGCCGGTCACGCCCGGCACAGCGCGGATCTTCTCGCGGTAGTACATCGGCATCGTGAAGGTGAGCGAGATCGCGTTGCGCGCAATCAGGCGCGTCGACGAAGCGGCATCCGATCCCGCATACCAGGCCCGCACGACGGTCTGCAGCAGTCCGAACGCGAGGACTGCGATGACGAGCCCGAGTATCGTCAGCGCCGAACGCAGTCGCGCGCGAAAGACATTGCGCAGGACGAATCGAAGGAAGAACACGGCGCCTTCCGGTCCAGGCTCAGTGGCCAAAAGGGGCCGTGTCCGTCAGCTGCCCCTTGTCGAGATAGATCAGGTGGTGCGCGGCTTCAGCCGCGCGCGGGTCGTGCGTGACCATGACCACCGTCTTGCCGAGTTCGATGTTCAGTCGATCGAGCAGGCCAAGGATGTCCGCCGCCGACTGCCGGTCGAGATCGCCGGTCGGCTCGTCGGCGATGATGAGCAGCGGGTCCGTCACGAGCGCCCGCGCGATCGCGACGCGCTGCTGCTGCCCGCCCGACAGCTCGTTCGGGTAGTGCTTCATCCGGTCGGCCAGCCCGACCATCCCGAGCAGCAGTTCGACCCGTTCGCGACGCTCCGCGCGCGAGAGCGCCGTGAGCTGCAGCGGCAGCTCGACGTTCTCGAACGCGGTCAGCACCGGCATCAGGTTGTAGAACTGAAAAATGAATCCGACCGTGCGCGCGCGCCAGTCGGCCAGTTCCGTGTCGCCAAGCTGGGTGATGTCGTCGCCGGCGATTGCCAGCCGACCTGCGTCGGGCTTGTCGATCCCGGCGATCAGGTTGAGCAGCGTGCTCTTGCCCGATCCCGACGGCCCCATCATCGCGACGAAGTCGCCCTCGCGGATCACCAGGTTGATATCGGTCAGCACCGGCACGACCTGCTCGCCGCGCACGTAGGACTTCGACAGATGCTCGATCTCGACCAGCGCACGCCGGTCGGCCGCTGCCCCGGTGTGCGGCATCTACTTCTTCGCCGCTTCGACGCGCGATCCGGCGGCCAGCCGTTCCGGCGGATTGGCAACGACGCGCGTGCCCGGGGCCACGCCTTCGACGCGCACCAGATCGCCGACCTTGTCGCCGGTCTTCACCGGCACGGGCTTGACGGCGCCGGCGGCCTCGACGACGAAAACAACGTCGGCGCCATCGCGCTTGACGACCGCGTCGGGGCGCAGCGCCGGCACCGGCTTGCGCTCCTCCGGCTTCAGCGCGCGAGAAAGAAACGCGATCTTCGCGCTCATGTCCGGCAGCACGCGCGGATCGTGTTCAACGAACTTCACCTTCACCAGCAGTGTCGCCTTGCTGCGGTCGACCGTCGGCACCACGCGGCTCACCTCGCCGAGCAGCCGCAGATCCGGAAAGGCGTCGAGCTGGACCTCGGCCGGCTGCCCGACCTTGATCTTCGCGATCGACGACTCGGACACATCGGCTTCGACCTCGAGCGTTTCCATGTCGGCCATCGTGACCACCGCGCCGGTGGTGCCTGATGCCGACGAGAACGGCGTGACGATGTCGCCCACGTTGGCGCTCTTGGTCAGCACGATGCCCGTGAACGGCGCGCGGATCAGCGTCTGGTCATAGCCGACGCTCGCGACGCGCAGGTTCGCTTCGGCTACGCCGATTTGCGCCTTCAGGGTGTCGATCTGCGCGCGCGCCTTGTTGTAGCGCGCTTCGGCGGTGTCCAGCGCCGAACCGGAGATGAAGTTCTGGCGGGCGAGGTCCTGCGCGCGCTTCAGCGCCGCCTGCGCGTCATCGAGTTCCGCCTGGCCCTGCGCCAGGTTGGCGCGCGCCGCCTGAACCTGCGCCGCCGCCTGCTCACGCTGCGCGGCGACGTCGCGATTCTCGAGGCGCGCGATGACATCGCCCTCCTGGACCATCTGCCCTTCCTGCACACCGAGCCACTCGAGCCGGCCCGTGCCCTTCGAGGACACGGAGGCGCGGCGTTGCGCCACCACTCGACCGGTCGCGTTCAGAATCGCCACCGACGTCGACGGATACGCTGCGGCAACCGTGGCAAATTCCACCTGTTGGGGCGCACTGCGGCTGCGCAACACGAGCCCGGCGACAACCACCAGCGCTGCCACCAGCGCCCATACCCACCAGCGCTTCCACAGTGGCCGGCGCCGCCGCGAGACCGCCGGCGCAGTGCGGTCGATCGCGAGGCGGGCGAGCGAGGGCGGAGCGGGAGTTTCGGACATGAGGCGGGCCTGGCTGCGCGGGAGCAACATGCTAATGGAAGCGCGGCCGCAGCGAAGAGACACGACGCGTCCCGCCGCTCACGCTGAAGTTCCCGCTGCCGGCTTCGCGCAATCGCACGCCGCGATTAGCCGCATGCCCGATCCGGCTACTTGCCGATGCAGAAGCGACTGAAGATCACGCCCAGCAGGTCGTCGGCGCTGAACTCGCCGGTAATGCTGGCGAGCTGGCTTTGGGCCAGCCGCAGCTCCTCGGCAAAAAGATCCAGCACCGCATCGCGACGTGCGGCGTGCATCGCAGCGACCTCGAGATGCGCGCGCGACTGGGCCAGCGCCTGCAGGTGCCGCTCCCGCGCCAAGTAGACGTTCTCGCCTCCGGTGGACCGGTCCCAGCCCGCCAGGCGATACAACTGCTCGCGCAGCAGCTCAACACCCTGACCATCGCGCGCCGAGAGGAAGATCGTGTCACCCTCGACACGAGGCGCGTCGCCCGTCAGGTCGATCTTGTTCACCACGGTCAGCAGTGGCACGCCGCGCCGCGCGCGCGCGCTCACCTGCGCCAGAACGTCGGCGTCAGCGCTGGGGTGCGCGGCATCCACCAGGTGCACGACGACATCGGCGCGTTCAACCTCGCTCAGCGTGCGCGCGATCCCGATCGACTCCACTTCGTCGGCCGTCTCGCGCACGCCGGCCGTGTCGATGATGTCCAGTGGCAGTCCGCCGATCTGGATCGGCTGCGCGATGCGGTCGCGCGTCGTTCCGGGCACGGCCGTCACGATCGCGACGTCCTCGCCCGCCAGCGCATTGAGCAGGCTCGACTTGCCGACGTTGGGGGCGCCGACCAGCACCACGTGCAGTCCGTCGCGCAGCACCGCGCCCTGCTGCGCCCGGAGCAGCACTTCGTCGAGCGCCGCGCGCACCTGCTGCAGCCGGCCCGTCGCATCGGCCTTCTCCAGGAAATCGATTTCCTCCTCGGGGAAGTCGAGCGTGGCTTCGACCAGCGCACGGAGATCGGTGAGCTGCGCGGTCAGCGCCTGGATCGTGCGCGAGAACTCCCCGGTGAGCGAACGGGCCGCGGAACGCGCCGCCGCCTCGGTCGAGGCGTCGATCAGGTCGGCGACCGCCTCGGCCTGCGCCAGGTCGAGGCGATCATTGAGGTAAGCACGCCGTGTGAACTCGCCGGGTTCGGCCACGCGCAGCGCGATCGAGCGCCCGGCCTCCAGACAGCGCGCCACCAACATGCGCAGCACCACCGGCCCGCCATGTCCCTGCAGTTCGAGCACATGCTCGCCCGTGTAGGAGTTGGGAGCCGGGAAATAGAGTGCGATGCCGTCGTCGAGCGGTTCGCCACGGCTGCCGAGGAAGGTGCAGTGCTTCGCGTGGCGCGGCTCAAGTGTCCGCTGCGCGGGACCGAGCACCGCTTCGATCACCGGCGCGATGTTCGATCCCGAAACGCGCACGATACCGATACCCCCTCGGCCGGGCGCGGTCGCGATGGCGACAATGGGATCGGGGTCGGAATTCATGGCAGGCGCCTCTATTTTCACCCGCGCCGAAGGGTCGCGCCGGGCGCACTCGCCGGGCCGGCTACGGACAATCCCGTCCTGCGCGAATGGCCGCGCGTGCCTACACTGGCCGCATGGATGACGATCCGCTGCTGAAGTTCATCTCGCCGCTGGCCGGCGTCGTGCTCGCCGTTGTGCTGTCGGTGATGCTTTCGGCCACGGTCGCCGGCCAGATCGGCGAGGACTACTCGACTCGCGCGTGGATCTACACGATCGCCGTGCTCTGGGTGCTGGTCGGCGCGGTCGTGGTGTTCATGCTGACGCGGCACGCCGAGACGGCGACACTGTCCATCAAGCGCGTCCTGCTTTGGACCGCCAGCATCTGGCTGTGGCCTGTCTTCGCGCTGCGCTACCTGCCGCGCCGGCCGCCGAAGGAAAACGGGCCGCAGTAGCGGCCCGTGTTTCGTGCAGCGCGCGCCGGTCAGCCCGGCTTCTTCGCGTTCTCGATCTGCTTCATCACGTACCACTGCTGCGCCAGCGACAGCACCTGGTTGACGACCCAGTACAGCACCAGGCCCGCCGGGAAGAAGAAGAACATCACGCCGAAGATGAGCGGCATGAACATCATCACCTTGGCCTGCACCGGGTCCGGCGGCGTCGGGTTCAGCTTGTACTGGATCCACATCAGGACCATGTAGATCGCCGGCAAAATGAGCCACGGGTCCGGCGTCGCGAGGTCCTTCACCCAGAGGATCCACGGCGCGTTGCGCATCTCGACACTTGCCAGCAGCACCCAGTACAGCGAGATGAACACCGGGATCTGGACCAGGATCGGCAGGCAACCGCCGAGCGGATTGATCTTCTCGGTCTTGTACAGCTCCATCATCGCCGTGTTGAGCTTCTGCTTGTCGTCGCCGTACTGCTCGCGCAGCTTCATCATGCGCGGCGTGACTTCCTTCATCCGCGCCATCGACTTGTAGCTCGCCGCCGACAGCGGATAAAACGCAGCCTTGATCAGTACCGTCAGCAGAACAATGGCCCAGCCCCAGTTGCCGACGATGCCGTGCAGGAACTTGAGCAGCCAGAAGATCGGCTTCGCCAGGAAGGTCAGCCAGCCGTAATCGACGACCAGGTCCAGACCGGGCGCGACCTTCGCCAGCGCATCCTGGTCCTGGGGCCCGACATAAAGCTGCGCCGTCGAGGTCACACTCGCCTGCGGTGCAAGGCTTGCAAGCGGCTGCAGCATGCCAATCGAATACAGGTTCTTGTCGACCGGGCGCGCGTAGTACTCGCGCAGCTCGCCTTCTTTCGGCACCCACGCGGTCACGAAGTAGTGCTGGATCATTCCGACCCAGCCGTCCTTCGCCGCCTTCGGCAGCTCAGGCTTGTTCTTCTCGATCGCGGAAAACTCGATCTTCTTGAACTTGTCCTGCTCCGTGTAGACCACCGGGCCGGTGTAGGTGTAGTAGAGCGACGACTCGCCTTCCGGCTTGTTGCCGTCGCGCATGATCTGCATGTAAAGCGACGGCGTGACCGGCGCGGCGCCGACGTTGGTCAGCTCATGCTTGACCGTCGCGTCGTACCGACCGCGCGGAAATGAATAGGTCTTCGCGAGCTTGACGCCACCC
Source organism: Burkholderiaceae bacterium (assembly GCA_035429725.1). Taxonomy (GTDB): domain Bacteria; phylum Pseudomonadota; class Gammaproteobacteria; order Burkholderiales; family Burkholderiaceae_F; genus JALORV01. The sequence continues at coordinate 18,125 of DAOMFI010000035.1, forward strand.
GACTCCGCGACCAGGGTCACTTCGAGTGCGTCCTTGCCGTCCTCGAGCTTCCGTGGACCGTCGACGACCGTAAATGGCGTTCGATGATTCGGCAGCGCCGGGTCACTGCCGACGACACCGGACTGCGCGACGTAGACACGATTGGGGTTGACCTCGAGCAGCACCACCGGCCGGTCGGGCACGTCCTTCTTGCCGGTGACGAGCCCGAGCAAGCCGCTCACGGTCCAGTCGGGCGCAACCTTCTCCTTCAGCAATTCCACCCGAGTGAGCACCGCTCCATCCGGATCGATGGTCGCGCGCACGACGTCGGTTTCGATCACGACCGGCGCTCGCTGCGCTAGGGACGGGGTGCCTGTCGACGGGACAGCCGATGCCGTTGCAGTTGCTGCGCCTGCCGGCGACGCCGGCACTCCGGCAGCGCTCGGCGTTGCGGCGGGCGGAGCTGGCGCAGGCGTAGCGCCCGGTGCCGGTGCAGCGACCTGCGGTGCGGACGCCGTGCCGAACATCGACGGCTTTCCGGTGTGAACAAGCCAGCGGTCCCACAACAGGAACAGCGACATGCCGAAGAAGACCCACAGGATGGTGCGCTGGAAATCGGTGCCCATGACGGGAAGTGTCCGCAGCTAGTTGTTGGAGCGAGCCCGCATCGAAACGACACGAGAGAGGTCGGCGTGCGTCATTGGGCTCATGTCGTGGAGGTTCGCGTGTCCGCAGCGTCGTGACAGCGGCAGCGCCAGGAGAAGTTGTCCGGCACCGGATCGACGCCGCCGCGTCCGTAGGGGTGGCAACGACCCAGGCGACACATCGCCAGGTACGTCCCGCGGCCAGCGCCGTGCCGCTCGATCGCTTCGCGCGCGTACTCGGAACAGGTGGGCCAGTACCGGCAGCTGTTGCCGACCCACGGCGAAAACACGTATTGATAGACGCCGATCAGGCGCAGCAGCAGCCGTTCAAGCATGGACTTCGGTCGTCTTCAACCTGCCGATGAGCGCCTGCAGTAGTTGATCGGCATCGCCGCGCAGCCCGCGACGCAGCGCCGCGAGTGCCGGTCGATGCGGGGACCCGGGCTCTCCCAACGGCGCCTTCAGGCGCACGCTGACATCGACCGCGACACCGACGCCTGCCGCCGCACGATCGAGCGCCGGCGCCGCGTGCCGAAACGCTTCACGCACGATGCGCTTTACCAGTGCCCTGTCTATGGAACGGCGCGCCATGCGCTTGCCGACCGTGATGCCAAGTCGTGTCGGGCGAGCGACCGCAGCAGCACCCCAGGCAGCGGTCATGGACAGCCGCTCCCCCGCCACGCGCAGCGACGAACTGCGGCGCGCCGCGAGCACCGCCGCGAACTCCTGCGGGCGCCGCAGGCGCTGCGAACGTGTGAGCCGCCCAGGTCGGGAAGGCTGCGCGTCATGGGCATGCACGACATCCGCCGTGCCTGGCGACGTCAGACCGCCAGACGCTTGCGGCCCTTGGCGCGGCGCGCGGCGATCACGGCACGCCCGCCGCGGGACTTCATGCGCACGAGAAAGCCGTGGGTCCGCGCGCGTTTCACTTTGGAAGGCTGATAAGTACGTTTAGTAGACATGATGTCGTTTCCTGTTCGGCGTATTCGGAGTTCCGGCGGATATTGCTGGACACATCCGCTTTGATGCCGTGGCCTGGCCCCGGGCCTGCTGCGCGCATCCTGCCTGTGCTGTCAGCGCGCGACCCTGAGCCACTCTTGCGAAGCCGCTGTGACGCGGCGGACGCAGAACCCGACGAAGATCACTCGACGTGGATCGACCGGTCCTGGATCACCCGCCACGGATCACCGTAAGCCGCGGATTTTTCGTCGCTTTTCGCGTCGCGGCGAAAAGCCCGTTATTAGACGCGATCGCCCGAGACACTGTCAAACCGGAGGCTTGGCGGCCTTTCCGAGGGCATTCCACGGCGCGCGAAGGTTGAATAACTCGGCGAAATTCCTGTGGATAAGTCCATGCTGCACTGCGCAATCGAAATCTTCCATAGGCGCATTAGCGATCGATCTGGGTGTGAGTATCCACTATCTTAGAGTAGCCCCTGTTTGCGCCGTGCTTGACTGCTCGACTCCCCGTCGTCCGCGGGCCACATCCTGTGGATAACCCCCCTTGTTCGGGTAAAATGCGCGGCTTCGCTGGGCGATTGCAGCCGAGGGGATGCAGCGACCAAGCGACGGGGCGGGGCGAAGCGGCGGTCAACCGACGCGGGCACTCCCGCAATCACAACAAAAGCGGGAACACCCACTCAATGCAACACATTTGGCATGACTGCTCGCGTCTCCTTGAGAACGAGTTGACGCCCCAACAGTTCTCCGCCTGGATCAAGCCGCTCAAGGCGCTGGACTTCGACGAATCCACGGCAACACTGACGATCGGAGCGCCCAACCGGCTCAAGCTGGATGCGATCCGCGCGCAGTTTTCCGACCAGATTGCACAGGCCGCGTCGCGTGTTGTGCAGCGGCCGGTCGCGGTGGTGTTTGCGGTGGAAAACGGCACGGCTGTCGCGTCGCTGCGCTTTCCCGCGGCCACGGCGAGCCTGGCGAACGTCGAGGTACCTGCGCTCGCCGAGGTTGCTCCGCCGAGCCCGGAACATTTCGAGCGCGCGCGCCTGAACGCGAACCTGACCTTCGACACCTTTGTCACCGGCAAGGCGAACCAGCTCGCACGCGCAGCGGCGATGCAGGTCGCCGAGAATCCCGGCGGCTCGTACAACCCGCTTTTCCTTTATGGCGGCGTCGGTCTCGGCAAGACCCACCTGATACACGCGGTCGGCAACGGCATCCTGGCGCGCAAACCCGATGCCAAGGTGCGCTATATCCACGCCGAGCAGTACGTCAGCGACGTCGTGCGCGCGTATCAGCGCAAGGCGTTCGACGACTTCAAGCGCTACTACCACTCGCTCGACCTGCTGCTGATCGACGACATCCAGTTCTTCGCCGGCAAGGCACGCACGCAGGAGGAATTCTTCTATGCGTTCGAGGCGCTGGTCGTCGGCCGCAAGCAGATCATCATCACCTGCGACACCTACCCGAAGGAACTGAAGGACATGGAAGACCGCCTGGTCTCCCGCTTCGCCTCCGGGCTCACCGTCGCCATCGAGCCGCCCGAACTCGAGATGCGCGTCGCGATCCTGCTGAAAAAGGCCGAGAGCGAAGGCGTCGAGATGAAGGAGGACGTTGCCTTCTTCATCGCCAAGAACCTGCGCAGCAACGTCCGCGAACTGGAAGGCGCACTGCGCAAGGTGATCGCGTTCTCCTCGTTCCACGGCCGCGTCGTCACTGTCGAAGTCGCGCGCGAGGCGCTGAAGGATCTGCTGTCGGCCTCCACCGGCCAGGTGACCGTCGAGCTGATCCAGAAGACGGTGGCTGACTATTACAAGATCAAGGTCGCCGACATGTACAGCAAGCGGCGGCCCAGCGCGATCGCGGGGCCGCGCCAGGTGGCGATGTATCTCGCCAAGGAACTGACGCAGAAGAGCCTGCCCGAGATCGGCGAGCTTTTTGGCGGGCGCGACCACACGACGGTGCTGCATGCCGTACGCAAGATCGGCGGACAGCGCAGCAACAACGGTGAATTGAACCACGCACTGCACGTGCTCGAGCAAACCCTCAAGGGTTGAAGAAATCCTGTGGACAATCGCACTTCACCTGTGGACAGCTGTGGACAGGCAAGCAGTCGCATCGACCAGCCTGCGGACTTGTCCTTTTCGTGCACATGCCGCCCACAGGCAGGCCGGGCGTTTGTCCACAATGCTCCGGCGCGTGCAAGCCACTGACGCGAATACCTTTACGGGGATTGTCCCTGTCGTTGCGATTGCTTAGTTACTAATTAACTACTACTAGGAAATAAAGAAATGCAACTCGTCAAAGCCACCCGCGATGCGCTGCTCAGACCGTTGCAGGTGGTGAGCGGCATCGTCGAGCGGCGGCAGACACTGCCGATCCTCGCCAACATCCTGGTGCGCAAGGACGGCGAGACCGTGTCCTTCACGGCGACCGATCTCGAGTTGCAGATCCGCACCTCGGCGCCAATCGGCGCGGGCAAGGACGCGGCAGCCACGACGGTTGCGGCGCGCAAGCTCGTCGACATCCTGCGCGCGCTGCCCGAGTCCGACGTGCAGCTGGCGCTGGCCAACAAGAAGCTCTCGGTGGCGAGCGGCAAGAGCCGCTTCAACCTGCAGACGCTGGCGGCCGAGGAGTTTCCGACGGTGGCCCAGGCCGAGTTCACCGCGGACTTCGCGCTGCCGGCGGCCACGCTGAAGTACCTGTTGTCGATGGTGCACTTTGCGATGGCGCAACAGGACATCCGCTACTACCTGAACGGCATGTTGCTGGTGGTCGACGGCACCACCGTGCGTGCCGTGGCCACCGACGGCCACCGGCTCGCGCTGTGCGAGGTGCAGAAGGACGGCGCGAGCGCGAAGATCGAGGCGATCATTCCGCGCAAGACGATCCTCGAACTCTCGCGCCTGCTGCCGGACAACGAAGACCCGGTGCGCGTGCAGATGGCCGCCACACAGGTCAAGTTCAGCTTCGGCGACATCGAGCTGATCTCCAAACTGGTCGAAGGGAAGTTTCCCGACTACCAGCGTGTCGTGCCGGCCGCCAACAACAAGGTGTTCACGATCGGCCGGGAAGACCTGATGCATGCCCTGCAGCGTGCCGCGATTCTGACGACCGACAAGTTCAAGGGGGTGCGCCTGGTGCTTGCGCCCGGTGCCCTGAAGATCAACTCGACAAACGCCGACCAGGAAGACGCGCAGGAAGAACTCGAGATCGATTATTCCGGTGACGCGCTCGACATCGGCTTCAACGTCAACTACCTGCTCGACGTGCTGCTCAACGTCAAGGGCGAGCAGTTGAAGTTCGCGCTCGGCGACGCCCTCGGCAGCGCCTTGATGATGTTGCCCGAGAGCGACAAGTTCAAGTACGTCGTCATGCCGATGAGAATCTAGGCGGACGCGGATTGTTTCGCGCGCCTTTGTAACTGCATTGGGCGCCGGGCCGCTCCCAAGCCCAATGCACTAACTGAACTCGCGGAGGTGCACGTGCATCGGCGCAGCCGATGCGTACACCGACGCGAAAGGAAGATGGATGTCAGCTGTACCGAATCAACCGCCGATGAACCAGCCGAACCCCGCCACCGAAGCCGACGGCAAGGGTGACTACGGTGCGAGCAGCATCCAGATCCTCGAGGGTCTGGAGGCCGTGCGCAAGCGCCCAGGCATGTACATCGGTGACACGCAGGACGGCACCGGATTGCACCACATGGTGTTCGAAGTCGTCGACAACTCGGTCGACGAGGCACTCGCCGGCCACTGCGACGACATTGTCGTCACGATCCACACCGACAACTCGATCTCCGTGGTCGACAACGGCCGCGGCATTCCGACCGGCATCAAGTTCGACGACAAGCACGAACCCAAGCGCTCGGCAGCCGAGATCGCGCTGACCGAGCTGCACGCCGGCGGCAAGTTCAACCAGAACAGCTACAAGGTCTCGGGCGGGCTCCATGGCGTCGGCGTCTCGTGCGTCAACGCACTCAGCAAGTGGCTGCGGCTCTCGATCCGCCGCGATGGACAGGTGCACGCGCTCGAGTTCCGCCAGGGCGTGGTGCAGGACCGGCTGGTCGAGACCGCCAGCGGGCCGGACGGTGCCGTCGAGATCTCGCCGATGAAGATCACCGGCCCCACCGACAAGCGCGGCACCGAAGTGCACTTCCTGCCCGATGACGCGATCTTCGGCGTGGTCGATTTCCACTACGAAGTGCTGAGCAAGCGGCTGCGCGAACTCTCGTTTCTCAACAACGGCGTGCGCATTCGCCTCGTCGACCAGCGAACCGGCAAGGAAGAGGACTTTGCGTTTTCCGGCGGCGTGAAGGGCTTCGTCCAGTACATCAACAAGACGAAGACGGTGCTGCACCCGAACGCGTTCTATGCAGCAGGGGAAGCGGGTGGCGCGGCGAGCAGCGGCGCAACGGCGGTGCCGATCGGCGTCGAAGTCGCGATGCAGTGGAACGATGGCTACAGCGAGAGCCTGCTCGCCTTCACCAACAACATCCCGCAGAAGGATGGCGGCACGCACATCACGGGGCTCCGCGCGGCGATGACGCGCGTGCTCAACAATTACATCAAGGCCAACGAACTCGACAAGAAGGCCAAGGTCGAGACCACCGGCGACGACATGCGCGAAGGGCTCACCTGCGTGCTGTCGGTCAAGGTTCCCGAGCCCAAGTTCAGCTCGCAGACCAAGGACAAGCTCGTGTCCTCCGAAGTGCGGCCGGCGGTCGAGGAAGTGGTCGGCAAGGCGCTCGAGAGCTTCCTACTCGAGCGCCCGGCCGACGCCAAGATCATCTGCGGCAAGATCGTCGAAGCGGCCCGCGCTCGCGAAGCGGCCCGCAAGGCGCGCGAGATGACACGGCGCAAAGGCGTGCTCGACGGCGTGGGGCTGCCGGGCAAGCTGGCCGACTGCCAGGAAAAGGACCCGGCGCAGGCGGAGCTTTACATCGTCGAGGGCGATTCAGCCGGCGGCTCGGCCAAGCAGGGGCGTGATCGCAAGTTCCAGGCAGTGCTGCCGCTGCGGGGCAAGGTGCTGAACGTCGAGAAGGCGCGCTTCGACAAGCTGATCAGCTCCGAGCAAATCGCGACGCTGATTACCGCGCTCGGCACCGGCATCGGCACCGGGCCGGAGAACGAGGGCTTCAACCTCGAGAAGCTCCGCTACCACCGCATCATCATCATGACCGACGCCGACGTTGACGGCGCGCACATCCGCACGCTGCTGTTGACGCTCTTCTACCGCCAGATGCCGCAGCTGGTCGAGCGCGGGCATATCTACATCGCGCAGCCACCGCTCTACAAGGTCAAGCACGGCAAGGACGAGCGCTACCTCAAGGATGACACCGAGCTGGCGCAGTACATGGTCACGCTGGCGTTGAAAGATGCGCAACTCGTGCCGGCCGAGGGCGCGGGGCCGATCGAAGGCAACGCGCTCGCCGAGCTTGCACGCCAGTACCTCGTCGCCAACGCGGTGGTCGAGCGCGTCGCGCGCGTGATCGACCGCGCCACGCTCGAGGTGCTGATGGCGGGTGTCGAGCTCAATCTCGATGATGCCGCCGCCGCCGAAGCGTCGGCCCGGCGCCTGACTGCGGCGCTTGGAAACTCCACGGTCCACGTCTATGCGCAGCATGACGACAAGACCGACAAGCACCGCCTACGGGTCGAGCGCCATCATCACGGCAACATGCGCGCCACCATCGTCGACGCTGACTTCGTGCGCGGTTCCGACTACGCCGCGCTCGCGGGCGCCGCTCAGACTTTCAAGGGCCTCGTCGGGGCCGGTGCAAGGGTCAGGCGCGGCAGCGGTGACAAGCAAAAGGAAACGACTGTTGCCGACTTCCGCGAGGCGATGGACTGGCTGATGAAGGAAGCCGAGTCCGCCGTCAACCGCCAGCGCTACAAGGGCCTGGGCGAGATGAACCCCGAGCAGTTGTGGGAAACGACGATGGACCCGGCCGTGCGGCGCATGCT
>DAOMFI010000036.1:0-25374 GCA_035429725.1 Burkholderiaceae bacterium
CGCATCGGCACGGCGATCTTCGGACAACGCGAAAGGAAGACAGCGTGAGCGTCGCACGAGCGCGCCGAGGGCATTCACTTCCCTGTGGGGAAACAGTCCGTAGGGCGATGGGGGCAACATGAACCTGGCATTCATTGGCGGCGGCAACATGGCGCACGCCATGCTCGGCGGCATGCAGGCGGCCGGTATGGTGACCGCCTCGATGCACGTGCTGGAGCCTGACGCTGCAAAAGGCGCCGAACTTGCTCAGGCATTCGGCGTGACCGCGCACGAGCAGCCGGGCGATTGGCTGCACGCGGCCGAAGTCATCGTACTGGCGATCAAGCCGCAGTACGCCCGTGAAGCCGTCGCGGCCGTGGTTCCGTTCCTCGGCGCGCCGCTGACGATTTCGATCATCGCCGGAGTGCGCGGGGCCACCCTCGCCCGCTGGCTCGGCCATCAGCGGATCGTCCGCGCGATGCCGAACACGCCGGCACTGATTCGCGCGGGCATCACAGGCGCTGTTGCTCTGCCAGAGGTCTCAAGCAGCCAGCACGACCGCGCCGACCGCATCCTGCGGTCGATCGGCAAGGTCCTCTGGTTCAAGGATGAAGCGATGCTGGACCCCGTCAACGCGATTTCCGGCAGCGGGCCGGGGTACGTCTTCTACTTCATCGAGGCGCTGCAGCAAGCTGCACGCGAACTGGGTCTTCCGGAAGAACAGGGCCGCCTGCTCGCCGTGGAAACTTTCCTCGGCGCGGCGCGACTTGCAGAACACAGCCGCGATCCGGTCGCACTACTGCGCGAGCGCGTTACTTCAAAGGGCGGCACGACCGCGGCGGCGCTGGCGCGCTTCGAGAGTGACGGCGTGCGCGCAGGCATCGTGGCCGGAGTTCGCGCCGCCTGTGAGCGGGCCGCCGAGATGGGCCGGCAGTTCGACGCCGACTCGCCTCAGAAGGAGTAATGCGCCAGGGTCCCGGCGAACAGCGCGAAACCGATCCAGTTGTTGTGACGGAAGGCTCTGAAGCAGCCGTCCCGGCTGCGCGTTCGGATCAGCAGGTGGTGGTAGACGGCGCAAAGTACGCCACACGCCCAGCCGACGTAGTACGGCCACGTGGCATGCATGCCGTAACCGACCAGCAGCATCAGCGAGAAAAACGCGCCATAGCAGGCCATCACTGCCGCCACGTCCCAGCGCCCGAAGAAGATGGCGGACGACCGTATGCCGAGCCGCACATCGTCGTCGCGGTCGACCATGGCGTACTCGGTGTCGTAGGCCACGACCCAGAACATGTTGGCAACGAAGAACAGCCACCCAAGCTGGGGCACTTCGCCCTGCACCGCGGCGAAAGCCATCGGGATGCCGAAGGAGAAGGCCACGCCGAGGTAAAGCTGCGGAATAGGGAAGAAGCGCTTGGCGAGCGGATAGGTTCCCGCCACCGCCGCTGCGACCAGCGCCAGCCGCATCGCAGCCTCGTTCAGAAAGAGCAGCAGCAATGCCGCCAGGGCACAGAGCGCCGCCGCGACCGCCACCGCTTCCAGCGGGCTGACATCACCGCGCGCGACCACGCGATTCGCGGTGCGCTTGACGTAGCCGTCGTAACGGTAGTCCGCCGCGTCATTGATGGCGCAGCCGGCAGAACGCATCAGGAACGTTCCCAGGACGAAGACCGCCAGCAACAGCGCGCCCGGCACACCCGCCGAGGCAATCCAGAGCGCAGTAAGCGTCGGCCAAAGCAGCAGCAGCGTGCCGACCGGCTTGTCGAGCCGGACCAGGCTGGCATACAGGGGCAGACGACCGGCGGAGATCATGGACAGCGGGAGACTTTGCCCGGGAACCGGAGGCGGGCTATCGTAACAGCCGCGTCACGCCATTCCATCAGAATTCGATCAACCGGAGGAGACCCATGTTCCGCAAGACTTTCGCGAAAAGTGCTACCGCTGCCGTGCTCGCGCTGGGCGCGACCGGTGCACTGGCGCAGACCGAGGTGCAGTGGTGGCACTCGATGTCTGGCGCGCTGGGAGACTGGGTCAACGGCCTGGCGAGCGGGTTCAACGCCAGCCAGCAGCAGTGCAAAGTCACGCCGACCTACAAGGGGGCGTACGACGTCTCGATGACGGCGGCAATCGCGGCGTACCGCGCAGGCAACGCGCCGCATATCCTGCAGGTGTTCGAAGTCGGCACCGCAACGATGATGAGTTCCAAGGGCGCGGTCGTTCCCGTCGGTGAAGTGATGACCAAGGCCGGCTACAAGTTCGATCCCAAGGCCTACATTCCGGCGGTGACGGGCTACTACACCGCGCCCAACGGGCAGATGCTGTCGTATCCGCTGAACAGTTCGACCACGGTGTTCTATTACAACAAGGACGCCTTCAAGAAGGCGGGTCTCGATCCAAACAAGCCGCCCAAGACCTGGCCCGAAGTGGCGCTCGCGGCCGCCAAGCTGAAGGCGAGCGGCGAGAAGTGTCCGTTTACGACCAGCTGGCAGAGCTGGACGCAGCTCGAGAGCTTTTCGACCTGGCATAACACCGAGTTCGCGACCAAGAACAATGGCTTCGGCGGGACCTCATCACGGCTGGCGTTCGACACGCCGTTGCATCTGCGGCACCTCGACAACCTGTCGAACATGGCCAAGCAGGGCCTGTTCATCTACAAGGGCCGCGGCAATACGGCGGACGCACCGTTCTATTCGGGCGAATGCATCATGAGCACGGCGTCGTCGTCGGCCTACGGCAACATCAAGAAGAACGCCAAATTCGACTTCGGCATGTCGACGCTGCCCTACTACCCGGATGTCGCCGGCGCGCCGCAGAACACGATCATTGGCGGCGCCAGCCTGTGGGTGATGTCGGGCAAGAAGCCGGCCGAGTACAAGTGCGTGGCCGACTTCTTCAACTACCTGTCGAAGCCCGAGATTCAGTCGAAGAGCCACATGGACACCGGTTACCTGCCGGTCACGATGGCGGCCTACGAGCTGACGCGGAAGTCCGGCTTTTACGACAAGAATCCGGGACTCGACGTTCCGGTGCAGCAGATGATCGTCAAGACGACGGACAAGTCGCGCGGTATCCGACTCGGCAATTTCGTGCAGATTCGCACGATCAACGACGAGGAGATGGAGAACATCTGGTCGGGCAAGAAGACCGTGAAGCAGGCGGTCGACGACATGATCAAGCGCGGCAACGAACAGCTGGAGCGCTTCGAGAAGACCGCCAAGTAGGTTAGACGACCCGGCCGCGACCGCGGCCGGGCTGCTCCGCACCGGTCCGCGCCGTTGGAAAAGCGCGCCTTCTTCCGCAGCCGCTGGCTGCCGTATGCGCTGGTCGCGCCGCAGCTCGCGATCACGATCGTCTTCTTTTTCTGGCCTGCCGGTCAGGCGCTGCACCAGAGCGTGCTTCTGCAGGACGCCTTCGGCGCCAACACCGAATTCGTCGGGCTGGAGAACTTCCGGCGGCTCTTCAACGATCCGGGCTACCTCGCCTCCTTCCGCGTCACGGCCATCTTCTCGGCGCTGGTCGCGGGTTGCGGCCTGGCGATCTCGCTGCTGCTCGCGGTCTTCGCCGACCGGATCATTCGCGGCGCCACCGCGATAAAGACGCTGCTGATCTGGCCGTATGCGGTGGCGCCCGCGATCGCCGGCGTGCTGTGGCTGTTCATGTTCAATCCGACGCTCGGTGTCGTCGCGCACTGGTTGCTGCGAGCGGGCGTCGACTGGAACTTCCTGCTGCGGGGCGACCAGGCGCTGCTGCTGCTGGTGATGGCTGCGGTGTGGAAGCAGATCAGCTACAACTTCGTCTTCTTTCTCGCCGGCCTGCAGGCGATCCCGAAGTCGCTGATCGAGGCGGCCGCCATCGACGGCGCCGGCCCGGGTCGCCGCTTCTGGACGATCATCTTTCCGCTGCTGTCACCAACCACATTTTTCCTGCTGGTTGTCAACATCGTCTATGCGTTCTTCGAGACCTTCGCGATCGTCGACGCGATCACCCAGGGCGGACCGGGCCAGGAGACCTCGATCCTCGTCTACAAGGTCTATCACGACGGGTTCAAGGCGCTGGACTTCGGCGGTTCCGCGGCGCAGTCGGTCGTGCTGATGGCGATCGTCATCACGCTGACGGTGCTGCAGTTCCGGTTCATCGAGCGCAAGGTCAACTACTGACATGGTCGAGAAGCGCCGCTGGCTCGATGTGCTCTCTTACGTGGTCGTGTTCGCGGGCATCGCGCTGGTCGCGTTCCCGGTCTACCTCGCGTTCGTCGCGTCGACCCAGACGGCCGAGGCCGTCGAGGCCGCGCCGATGTCGCTGGTGCCGGGCGATCTGCTGATCGAGAACTACCGCAAGGTGCTGTTCGAAGGCGGCGACGTCGGCTCGCGGGCGCCGGTGGGCCGCATGATGCTCGTCAGTCTAACGATGGCCGTCGGCATCGCGGTCGGCAAGATCATCATCTCGCTGCTGTCGGCGTTCGCGATCGTCTACTTCCGCTTTCCAATGCGGAACTTCTTCTTCTGGATGATCTTCATCACGCTGATGCTGCCGGTCGAGGTGCGCATCACGCCGACCTACGAGGTGATGTCCGACCTCGGACTGTTGAATACCTTTCCCGGGCTGATCATGCCGCTGATCGCCTCGGCGACCGCGACTTTCCTCTTCCGCCAGTTCTTCCTGACCGTACCCGACGAGTTAGCGGAAGCGGCGCGCATCGACGGCGCCGGGCCGATGCGGTTCTTCTTCACGATTCTCGTGCCGCTTTCGGTAACCAACGTCGCCGCGATGTTCGTGATCCAGTTCATCTACGGCTGGAATCAGTACCTGTGGCCGCTTCTCATCACGACGAGCGAGGACATGTACCCGATCGTCATCGGCATCAAGCGGATGATCGGCGGCGGTGACGCGGCCAATGAGTGGAACCTGATCATGGCGACGGCGATCCTGGCGATGATCCCGCCGGCGATCGTCGTGCTGCTGATGCAGCGCTGGTTCCTGAAGGGCCTGATCGAGACGGAGAAGTAGTAGGTTCCAACAATGGCAAAGATCGAGTTCAACGACGTGCGCAAGGTCTACGGCACCAACCAGGTGGTGCACGGCATCACGCTCGAGGTCGCTGACGGCGAGTTCGTCGTGCTGGTCGGCCCGTCGGGCTGCGGCAAGTCGACGCTTCTGCGCATGGTCGCCGGGCTGGAGGAGATCACGGGCGGGACGATCAGCATCGGCGGCCGGGTGGTCAACGACCTCGAGCCGAAGGATCGCGACTGCGCGATGGTGTTCCAGAACTACGCGCTCTATCCGCACATGAGCGTGTACGACAACATGGCCTACGGGCTGAAGATCCGCAAGTTGCCGAAAGCGGACATCGACCGGCGCGTCAACGAGGCCGCGGCGATCCTCGAACTCGAGGGCCTGCTGACACGGAAGCCGCGCCAGCTCTCGGGCGGTCAGCGCCAGCGCGTGGCGATGGGCCGCGCGATCGTGCGCGAACCGGCCGCCTTTCTGTTCGACGAGCCGCTGTCGAACCTCGACGCCAAGCTGCGCGTGCAGACGCGGCTCGAGATCCAGAAGCTGCATCGCCGGCTGAAGACGACCAGCCTGTACGTCACGCACGATCAGGTCGAGGCGATGACGCTGGCTCAGCGGATGATCGTGATGAATGCCGGGCGCGCGGAGCAGGTCGGCACGCCCGACGAGGTCTACTCTCGGCCGGCCACGACGTTCGTGGCGAGTTTCATCGGCTCGCCGCCGATGAACCTGTTTCCGGGCCGGGTTTCACCGGACAGCCGGTCTTTCGTCGCGGCCGACGGCACACGGATCGAGTTGCCGGAACCGGTCCAGCGATTGGGTGGCCGGGAACTGATCCTCGGTGTGCGACCGGAAAATCTTCACCTTGGCGGCGGCAATCTGGCCATCCAGGTGGAGACCGTGGAAGTCCTGGGTGCCGAGCATCTGGTTCATGGCAAGTTCGCGGGCACGGGACTGATCGTGCGGACCGGCCCTCAGACGAGCCCAGCCCCTGGATCCGTGGCACAGCTCGGATTCGGTCCGGAAGCCGTGCACTGGTTCGACCCGGCCACGCAGCAACGGATTGACACGTGAACCGTTCGCGGCCGGCAAGAGCCGCGACGCGAGACCTACTCCCTGCGCCGGAACTCGCAGTCGGTCTTCGTGCACTCGCCGTACAGCGCGAGCGCATGGTCCTGCAGCTTGAAACCCCGCTCGGCCGCGACCCTGTGCTGGCGAGCCTCGATGTCGGCGTCGACGAACTCCTCGACATGACCGCAGGTCAGGCAGACGAGGTGGTCATGGTGCGAGCCCTCGTTCAGCTCGAACATCGCCCGGCCCGCCTCGAAGTGATTTCGCGCCAGCAGGCCAGCCTGCTCGAACTGGGTCAGCACGCGGTAGACCGTTGCCAGTCCGACATCGATATGCTCGGCGATCAGTGCCTTGTAGACATCCTCGGCACTCATGTGCCGGATACCGCGTTCCGCAGTGTTGCGCTGGAAGATCTCGAGCACCTTCAGGCGTGGCACCGTGGCCTTGAGGCCAATGCTCTTGAGATCGCTCGAATTACTGGACGGGCGGTTCGGCATGGGGCGTGTGCCGCGCTGGGAGGCCAAAGTCGAAGGAAGCACTCGTGGGTATCATACGGCTTCCGTGTTCTCTCCCTCACGTTGGCAGATCAGAACGATGTTTGCGCGCCGCGTGTCCGTCTGTGCCGCCGCCTTCCTCCTGGCGGGTTGCGAGTCGCTCTACAGCGTCAGTGCAAGCGTTGGCTCGGGCATCGCGTCGGCCGCATCGTGGGCGCCGACGTTCCTGGGCCCGTACCGGCCGGATGTCCACCAGGGCAACATCATCACGCAGGAGATGGTGGATCAGCTGCGGATAGGCATGACGCGTGACCAGGTCCGCTTCATGCTCGGGACGCCGCTGTTGTCGAGCGAATTTCACAAGAACCGGATCGACTACGTCTATTACCTGAACCCGCGCCGCGGTCAGGTCCAGAACCGGCGCCTGACGCTGTTCTTCAAGGACGGCAAGCTCGATAGTTTTGAAAACGACCCGATGCCGGGCGAAGACGACGTCGACGCGCTGATCCTGGGCCCGAATATCAAGCGCGTTGCGCGCGTGAACCGCCAGCCAGAGATCCCGATGCCCGATGTCTCGACACCGGCTCCGGGCTCCAGCTCGAACTGACTCCGCGCCTACCGGACGGCTGACGATGCCGATGAAGATTGCGATCGCCGGCGCATCCGGCCGCATGGGCCGGATGCTGATCGAAGCCACGCTCGGCCAGCCCGACCTTGCTTTGGCCGCCGCGCTCGATCGCGCGGACAGCCCCGTGCTCGGCCGCGACTGCGGCGAGGCGATGGGAAAAGTTACCGGCGTCCTCGTCAGCGGCGAGCTCGACGCGCTGGCAGGCGCCGACGTGCTGATCGACTTCACCCGTCCGGAGGCCACGCTGCGGCACCTCGATGCCTGCGCAGCGCACGGCGTGAAGATGGTCATCGGGACGACGGGTTTCGACGCGGCGGGCAAGCGCGAGATCGAAGCGGCGTCGAAGCGCATCGCCATCGTCTTCGCGCCGAACATGAGCGTCGGCGTCAATGCGACCTTCAAGCTGATCGAAGTCGCCGCCCGCATGCTCGGCGACAGCTACGACATCGAGATCATCGAGGCGCATCACCGCCACAAGGTCGATGCGCCCTCGGGCACGGCGCTCAAGATGGGGGAAGTCGTGGCCGCCGCGATTGGCCGCCCGCTTTCAGAGCTGGCGGTCTATGCGCGCGAAGGCCATACCGGCGAACGCCGCCCCGGCTCGATTGGCTTCGCCACCATCCGCGGCGGCGACATCGTTGGCGACCACACGGTGATGTTCGCCGGCGCTGGCGAGCGCATCGAGATCACGCATCGCTCCGGCAGCCGCCAGTCGTACGCGACCGGCAGCCTGCGCGCGGCCCGCTTCCTCGGTGACAAGGTCGCGGGGCTGTACGACATGTTCGACGTGCTGGGCCTGGCCTGATGGAAGCCGGCTCGCTCGGACTCGGCCACTTCTGGCAACAGGCCGATGCCGTCATACGCCTGACGGCCTACCTGCTGTGCGGAATGTCGATCGTGAGCTGGTTCCTGATCTTCTGGAAGGCCTGGGGCTGGTGGCGCATGCGGCGCGCGTCGAAGGAAATCGACCAGTTCTGGGACGCACCGTCGATCGACGTGGCGATCGCGAAGCTCAAGCCGATCGATGTCGATGGCATCTTCGTGCCACTGGCCGTTGGCGCCGCGAGCGCCGCCAGTCACCCGGCGGCGGAGAACAGCCTCGCGGCACAGATCGACCGCTCGGAGCTGATCACCCGCGCCCTGCGACAGCGCATCAACGAGGCGGCCGGACGGCTCGACTCGGGGCTCACGATCCTCGCCTCTGTCGGCAGCACCGCTCCATTCATCGGACTCTTTGGCACGGTCTGGGGCATCTATCACGCGTTGCTCAACATCGCGTCGAACGCCCAGATCGCAATCGACAAGGTGGCGGGTCCCGTCGGCGAGGCGCTGATCATGACGGCCTTCGGTCTGGCGGTCGCCATACCGGCCGTGCTGGCCTTCAACGCCTTCACGCGCTCCAACCGGATGGTGCTCGGGCAGCTCGACGGCTTTGCCCACGACCTGCATGCCACGCTGACCACCGGCTCGCGCGTGGCTGGACCGTCCTGATGCCATTCGGCGGTTTCGAGCGGCACGGCACCTCGCCACCGCGCATGTCCGAGATCAACGTCACGCCGCTGGTCGACGTGATGCTGGTGCTCCTTGTCATCTTCATCATCACGGCGCCGCTGCTCACCTACGGCATCCGGCTCGACCTGCCGAACGACGCCGCACCGCCGGCGCCGGCCGAGGTATCGACAATCAAGCTGTCGATCGACGGCGACGGGCGGGTCTTCTGGGAAGCCGAGCCGGTTGCGGATGACGCACTCCGCGCACGGCTCGCAAAGGCGGGAGCAGAAGCATCGCCACCCGAGGTGCATCTGCGTGCAGACAAAGCGACGCGCTACGAGCGAATTGCGTTTGTCCTCGCAACCGCCCAGCAGGCCGGGCTGACCAAGATCGGCTTCATCACCGAGCCTGGGCCCGCGGCGACTACGGCCAAGCCGTGAGGCCATACCGGGCCGCGCTGAGCGCCATCTTGGCCGCCGCGCTGCCATTTTTTCCGGCGGACAGCGCGCGGTCGGCCATCACGGTTGTCGACGACGCCGGCGCAAAGGTCACTCTGGAACGGCCGGCCACGCGCGTCGTCAGCCTGGCGCCGCACATCACCGAGCAGCTGTTCGCGATCGGCGCGGGCGATCGGATCGTCGGGACGACGGAACATGCCGACTACCCGCCTGCGGCCACGGCGATTCCGCGCGTGGGGCGCGCCCACAGCCTCGACCTGGAGCGCATCGCGGCTCTCCACGCCGACCTCATCGTGATCTGGGGCAGCGGCTTTCCGCCCGCGATGATCGCGTCGGTCGAGCGACTGGGCGTTCCGGTCTTCATCAGTGAACCGCACGCGCTGGCCGACGTCGCGCGCTCACTGGAGCGGCTCGGAGTGCTGACCGGCCAGGATGGCGCACTGGCCGGTGCTCAGTTCAATGCCAAGCTCGAGTCGCTGCGTCGCCAATACGCCGCCCGGCCGCCTGTGCGCGTTTTCTACCAGGTCTGGGCCAGCCCGCTGATGACGCTGTCAGGCCGGCATGTGATCAGCGAGGCGATTCGACTCTGCGGCGGTCGCAATGTGTTCGAGAGTCTGGTGCCAATTGCACCGCAGGTCTCGGTCGAGGCCGTGCTGGCGGCCGACCCTCAACTTGTCTTGACTGCCGAGCCTGGCGGCACGGCAAGCGCGGCGCTGGCGATGTGGCAACGGTTTCCGACGCTCGCCGCCACGCGCCAGCGGCAGTTCGCAACCCTGGACGCCGACCGCATCAACCGCCACGGACCACGCCTGGCCGACGAAATCGCGGTGCTCTGCGCGGCAATTGAACGGACCCGGGCAGCGACGATCAAGTAAATTGAACGCTTGGGACCTGTCGAGGCTGATGATGATCGAATTCCGCTCTCCGAAGTTGCTGAGGATCGCGACGGCAGTCGCCGCCTCCGCGCTGTTCGCCCTCGCCGGCTGCGGCAAGAAGGACGCCGCACCGCCGCCGTCGGCACAGCCCTCGGCCGACAAGGCCGCGCCAGCGGCACCACCCACCGATCGCGCGGTGAAGATCATCTCGATCAAGCCGGAAGTCGATGCGCTGAAGGCCGGCGACACTGTGAAGATCGCGCTCAGCGCTTCGTACACGGCGCCTGCGCAAGGCGGACTGATCGGCGTCGTTGCCCAGGACGGCAAGGGCACTTTGATCACCGACAAGCTGTCACCGGTGGATGGCGGCAGCGGAACTTTCGTCGGTGAACTGGAGCTGAAGGTCCCGGCGACCGACCGGGTGACGCTGCTGGTGCCGCTCTACGCCAAGGGTGAAAACAAGTCTTCGGCGGTCGCCACGCACCAGTTCGCGGTCAAGTCGAAGTAGCGGCTAGCGCTCGACCCACTCGAGCAGCGACTGCCACTGCTCGACATCCTTGGCCACCCGGCTCGGCGCGACATCCCACAGCGTGAGCCCGTGCGCGGCCAGTTGCACGTAGTTCTGCGTATCGCGCAGGAAGCCGAGCACTGGCAGCCCGAGGTCCTCGACAAACCGCTGCAGTTGCTCTGCGGCTCTCGTGCGCGCGTCGACCCGCATGCCCAGCACCCCGACACGACCGCCCTCTTTCATGAGCCCCCGCTCGGCAAGGCGGCCGAGGAAAGCCTGCGTTGCGTAGATGTCGAAGATCGACGGCTGCAGCGGGATGATCAGACGGTCTGCAACTTTCAGCGCGTCTTTCAGCGTGTGCCCATGGATGCCGGCTGGCGAGTCGAGCACGACATGGGTCACACCCTTGGGCGGACGTGCGACCTTCTCGTCGCTGCGGTCCCAGGATGCGATGTGCGGCAGTGTCGGCGGCCGGATGCGGAGCCAGGCCAGCGCCGACTGCTGCCGGTCAAGGTCGCCCAGCATCGTCGCAAACCCGCGTCGGGCGAAATACCCGGCCAGGTTCGTCGCCGCCGTGCTCTTGCCTACGCCACCCTTGGGATTCGCGATCAGTACGATGGGCATGCAGGAAGTTTAGAGCCGAATCATCCGTGGACGGAATGCTTCGCGCTGACGGCATCGCCGTGCACGTGATAGACCGTCTCGCCGTCGACCGCGACGCGCGACACCGGCGTGGCGAAGAGATCCGTCAGCGTGGACGGTGTCAGCACGTCTCCGGCGAGACCCGACAGGCTCCGGCCGTCGCCCCACAGCAACAGCGCGTGGGTCGCGAGGCGCGCCGCTGCGTTCAGATCGTGCAGCGTGACGACCAGGCCGCGCTCCGGCAACGCGGCAAGCTCGCGCACGACCATCGCCTGGTGGCGCGGATCCTGATGCGCGGTCGGTTCATCCAGCAAGACCAGCGGTGTGTCCTGCGCCAGCGCGGTCGCAATGGCGACACGCTGGCGCTCGCCCCGTGACAACAGGCGCACATCGCGCTCGGCGAGCGGCGCACAGTCGAGCCTCTCGAGCCACCGGCGCGCTACGGCCTCGCCGCGATCCTCGTCGCGGAAGACAAAGCGCGCCGTCAGCACCGTGTCGAGCACGGAACTCGCGAACGGGTCGGTCCAGCGATCGGTCAGCAGCGCGCGATCGCGAGCCAGCTCGTCGGCGCGCCGCTCCTGCACGGGCGTCTGGCCGATCAGGATCTCGCCCCCATCGACCTTCCGCGCTCCCGCGATGGCAGCGAGCAGCGTCGACTTGCCCGCGCCGTTGGGCCCGAGGACGACCCAGCGCTCGCCGCGCCGAACGGTCAGGTCGAGGGCATCGACAAGGCACCGCTGCGGCGTCCGCAGCGACAGTTGGCGCACCGTCAGCAAGGCCGTGTCGTCCATCAGCGGCGCCCGAGGAACCAGAGGAAGACCGGCACGCCGATCAGGGCCGTCAGCACACCCACCGGTAGTTGCAGCGGCGCAAAGGCCGTCCGCGCGACCGTGTCGGCCGCAACCACCAGCGCGCCGCCGAGCAGCATCGCGGCTGGCAGTACCACCCGCTGGTCGTTTCCCGCCACCATCCGCACCAGGTGCGGAGCGACGAAACCGACGAATCCGACCGCGCCACCGAGCGTCACTGCGCTGGCGGTTGCCACCGCGGCGATGAAAATGAGCCTGCGTCGAATGACCACCACTCGCACGCCCTGCGTGTAGGCCTGCAGGTCACCGCGCATCATCAGGTTGAGTGCACGTGCGTCGGCCCGCGCCAGAACGAGCATCAGTCCGACCAGCGCCAGCGTGATGAGGGCCGGCAAGACGTTCGTCGCGCCCGCGAGATCCCCCAGCAACCAGAAGACCATCGTGCGCAGCCGGCCATCGGGCGCCAGCGCGAGGACCAGGCTCATCAGTGCCGCCGCGAACGACGCCAGCATGACCCCGGTGAGCAGGACCGCTCCGGTGGCCTGTTCGCCCAGCGCGGCCGACGTCGAGTACAGCGCCCTTCGGGCAAGCAGGAACAGCAGGATCAGCGTCATCAATGCGCCGCCGATGGCCGCGCCCTGCACTGCGATGGCGGGCAGACCGAGCGCCAGCGCGAGCAGCGCCGCCACGGCCGCACCGCCGGAGATGCCGAGCACGTAGGGATCGGCGAGGGGATTGCGCAGCAGGGCCTGCAGCAGCGCGCCGGAAAGCGCGAGCGCAGCGCCGACCGCGAAACCGGAGAGCGCGCGCGGCACGCGCAGGCCGAGCACGATGTCGGCGCCTGGCCCCGAGCCTCCCCGCAGCGACGTCCAGATATCCGGCAGCGGAATCGAGACACTGCCCGCGCCCAGTGCAAACGCCAGACTGAGCAAGGCTGCGCCCAGCAGCGCGGCCAGTGTCAAGGTTGGGGAGACGCGCGGCATCAGTAGCGCAGGTTGAGTCCGACGATGGCGGTGCGCGGCGCCGTGTTGTAGCCGCTGACCGACTCGTAATCCGTGTCGAGCAGATTCTCGATGCGGGCCCGCAGTGTCAGGTTTCCGGAGACACGCCAGGCGCCGACCAGTCGTACCAGCGTGTAGCTCGCCAGCTGCACCCGCGCGAAGGTATTGATGTCGAGATCATCGCGCGGTCCCACGACAGCCACTTCCATTCCGGCGCTCCATGGTCCGGGGTCGTAGTCCAGCGCAAGATTGACGAGCCATGGAGCCCGCCGCAACAAGCGTTCGCCGGTATCGTCATTCACGGCCCGCAGAAGCGTCGCGTTGGCACCGATGTGCCACGGGCCGCCGCGCCAGTCGCCCCCGAGTTCCAGTCCGGTGACGCGCGCCTGGTCGATGTTGCCTGCCCTCATCGTCAATGGATCGTAGGCGATGAGGTCGCGGGTGTCGGTCCGGAACAGCGCGGCACGCATTGATCCGGCCGACCCGACGTATCGCAGCCCGAGTTCTCCGCTCACGGAGCGCTCGGGGTCAAGATCCGGATTGCCGAAAAATGGAAAGTACAGATCGTTGAAGCTCGGCGCCCGGAACGCATTGGAAACCTGCGCGGTGAGCCGCCACGCCTGGTCGAGCCGGTAGCCATAAGCAAGCAGTCCACTGGTTGCATTTCCGGTGTCCGAGTACTGGTCGTAGCGCACGTTGGCCTGCAGCTGGTGCGGCCCATGGTTCCCGGTCGCGCCAACCCAGCCACTGCCAACGGCGCGCTGATAACGCTGCGTGCCGCCGCGGGAGGTCGTGACGTAGGAGGTCGACTCGCCGCTCTGTCGCAGGTACTCGGCACCGAGCTGCGCCACGATCGAGCTGTCGAGGCGAAAATCGTTGCTCCAGGTCACCGCGGCGTTGTCCGATGTGAACTCGCCGTTGCTGAACGACGCCGGATCGCTGACGCTGTTCGTACTCCGATCACGGCTCGCGCCGAATGCCAGCTGGGATGCCCATCGCTCGGTGATCGCCGCGCGCGCCAGGACACTCAGCGCGCCGAGCCTGGACTCCTCCTCATGCGTCGCGGTCGGACCGTCCGCGGTGCTGTCGAAGTCCGTCAGGTTGCGATTGAACCAGGCATTGGCGGAGATGAGCGTCTCGCCTGTGCGGTACGTCGCCCCCAGCGAGGCGGACAGATACTGGTTGCCGTCCAGGTCGGCGTTGGCACCCGGTGCGAACGGGCCCTTGACCACGCGGTCCGTATCGATGGCCGAGAACGCCCGGGTCGTTCCGCTGCCAAGCGCTCCGCCCAGCCGCACCGGTCCGGCGTCGACGCCGCCGCTCACGGTGCCATCCAGCGTGCGCCCCTGACCCGCCTCCGCGCTCAGCGTGAGACCGGGCGCGGCACCATTGCGCGTGAAAATCTGCACCACGCCGCCAACGGCCGATGAGCCATACACGCTCGACAGGTTGCCGCGCACGATCTCGATGCGGTCGATGGCATCGAGCGCGATGCCGCCCAGCGCCGCGCCTCCGCTCGCGCCGGCATTCAGCCGGACGCCGTCGACCAGGACCAGCACCTGCGACGAACTCGCACCGCGCAGAAACAGTGACGCCGCCGCACCGCGCCCGCCCGGCACCGCAAACTGCACGCCCGTTTCCCGGCCCAGGATGGAGACGAGGTCCACGGACTGCCAGCGGTCGATGTCCTCACGCGTGATGATCGACGTGGCAGGCAGTGCTTCATTGATGGGCTGCGCGGTGCGCGACGGTGTCACCACCGTGCGGGGCAGTTCGGAAGCGTCCTGGGCAAAGACGACTCCCGTGACGATCCAGCTCGCGCAGAAAAGGGGTAGAGAACTCCCCCTGTGAAGCAGCGGACACTGCATTTTCACTCCCGTTCCCCGGCCCTCCGCCGGAATGCGTGCGAACGCGAGCGAACGGGAGTGTGATGAGCAAGGCACGCGGCGCGCGGCCCGGCTGGCCGGCACCCCGCGGCTCGTCCTCCAGTCAATGGCCGGTCTCCGGGCTGCAGGCCGAGCTCCGCGCCTTCCCACATCGGTCAGCGCCGATGCAGTGGCGAATGCGAAGCGTGCGCAGTACGCGCCTGCTTACCGTTGCGGGGGCAGCACAGGTTGGGTCGGACGTTGTTACGTCCCGCCTCCTGTTTCCCGTTTCACCGAAGGCATTGCCGTCGGCACCATCAACACGCGCAAGTCTAGCAACGGATTCCCCAACCGCAGCACCGCACTCCAGCGGATCACGCGCTGCCCGCGGTGATACGATGGTCAAATGACTGATGACCTCGATCTGCTTGCCGCGAAACTCGCCGAATTGGCCCGGCTGGTGCAGTCGCTGCGCGCGGAAAATCAGCAGCTGCGTGCCCAGCTGGCGACCTCGGGTGCAGAACTGGATTCAATGCGGGCAAGAATCGATGAGGCCGGACGACGTATCGATCAATTGATGGACCGCCTGCCGGCGGCATCGAACGCCACGGAAGCCCCATGGAACAGCTGACGGTCACGATACTGGAGCGGGAATACCGGCTTGCGTGCACGCCGGAAGAAAAGGATGCGTTGCTCAAGTGCGCCTCCTATGTGGATGGCAAGATGCAGGCGATACGCTCCGCCGGCAAGGTGATGGGCGCCGATCGCGTCGCCGTGATGGCCGCGCTACAGATCGCGCATGAACTGTTTTCAGCCCGGAGTGCGGATGGGGTCGACGTCGGCGAATTGCGCCGTCGCGTGCGGGACCTTCTGCACACCTGCGACGAGGCGCTGCTGCCGCAGGAGAAGCTGTTCTGACGGCGAGGCTCGCTAGCGCTGTTCGCGAAGGGCTAGAATGAAATGTGAAAGATCCGCCGCTGGAAAGATCTGCGGTGGTGATGCAAGGTTTTCCCTGCGGTGTTCGCGCAAAGGTCTTTTAGTTCCTTGAACCTATGCGCTTTGCGCTAGGTTGCTGGGCTCGCGTCGTGGTGTGATCGGCACGCGTTTGCTGAACCTAAACGACGCGGCGAGCGACCACCCTGAACCGATGGTTCAGGACATCAGGCCGGGCGGCACAGGCGGGGAATCAATTCATGCTGGCGCCAGAACGACCGGCGCCGGTATTGCCGGAACCGGAGCGGAGTCGATAAGGTGCAGCCGGTCCGGCGGCTCGCAGTCAGGCACTGCATTGATACTCGCCCGGCGACAACAACAATGAAACGTGACAGCGGCGAACAGCGCGTGCCTTGCTCACCTCGACTCCAGACGTTGGCCGCGCGCGGCCTTCGCGCCATCGCCGCATGAACTACTGGCTGATGAAGTCCGAGCCCGAGGAGTGCTCCATCGACGACGCGCTGGCCGCGCCGAAGCACACGGTTCCATGGACCGGTGTTCGAAACTACCAGGCCCGCAACTTCATGCGCGACCAGATGAAGCCCGGCGACGGCGTGCTCTTCTACCACTCGAGTTGCGCCGAGCCGGGCATCGCGGGACTCGCCGAAGTGGCGAGCGCGCCTTACCCCGATCCCACGCAGTTCGATCGTCGCAGCAAGTACTACGACGCCGCCTCGAAGCGCGAGGCGCCACGCTGGTTGCTGGTCGACATTAAAGCCCGCCGCAAGACACGCCTCGTCCCGATCGGCGAGCTGCGGTCGTATCCGCCACTGTCCGACATGGCGGTTCTGCGTCGCGGCAACCGCCTGTCGATCACGCCGGTGACAGCTGAGGAATGGAATTTCATACGGGAGACCGTGCTGAAGGAGCGGCGCTGATGGACGCCGGCCTGATCGTCGCCCTGCTCGCCCTTGGCTCGGCAACGGGCTTCGCCGCGGGCCTGCTCGGGATCGGCGGCGGGATGCTGCTGGTGCCTTTCCTGACTCTGCTCTTTACGTGGCGCCAGTATCCACTCGAGCACATCGTGCACATGGCAATCGCTACTTCGCTGGCGACAATCCTGTTCACGTCGCTATCCTCGGTGAATGCGCACCACAAGCGCGGCGTCGTACTCTGGCCGGTCGTCAAGATCCTGGCCCCCGGGATCCTGGTCGGGTCCCTGATCGGCGCCCAGATCGCCGGTCGCCTGCCGACCTTCTGGCTCTCGATGGTGTTCGCCGTCTTCGTCGGCTTCTCGGCGCTGCAGATGCTGCTCGACCGCAAGCCCAAGCCTTCGCGCGAACTGCCAAAGGGTGCCGGAATGTTCGGCGTCGGCTCCGGGATCGGATTCATCTCCAGCCTGGTCGGGGCGGGTGGTGGATTCATCTCGGTGCCGTTCATGGTCTGGAGCAACGTCAAGATCCACAACGCCGTTGCAACGTCGGCCGCGCTGGGGTTCCCGATCGCTGCCGCCGGCACGATCGGGTACATCCTGGCCGGTCAGGGCGCGCCCGGGCTGCCGAAATGGACCTTCGGGTTCGTATACCTGCCGGCGCTCGCCACGATCGCCGCCGCCAGCATGCTGACCGCGCCGCTCGGCGCCCGAGTTGCCCACGCGCTGGACACCAGGCCGCTGAAGCGGATCTTCGCCAGCCTTCTCTTCGTGCTGGCCGGCTACATGGCCTACAAAGGCTTCGCCGCCCTCTGACCATCGGCGGCCGCTACGCGGCCGGGCGCCGCCTTCCCGACGACATCTGCACGCCGCATAATGTGGCGCGCATTGGCGCGGGCGGAGCACAAATGACGGCAACTGAACAGGCGATCAGCGAAATCGGCGATCCGATGGTGCGCGAGCTCGCGACCCGCGGGCAGGTGCGTGCCTTTCCCAAGAATGCGGTCATCATCAACGAAGGAGACCGGGGCGACAGCCTCTACGTGATCCTCACCGGGCGGGTGAAGGTCTACGTTTCGGACGACGACGGGCGGGAGATGATCCTGGATATCTACGGTCCGGGCGACTACGTCGGCGAAATGGCGCTCGATGGCCGGCCCCGCTCGGCCTCCGTGATGACGCTCGAGCCGACGACGTGTTCTGTCGTCAATCGCGATGAGCTGCGCAACGCGATCAGCGCCAACCCGGACATCGCGATGGCGCTCATCTCGACGCTGATCGATCGCGCCCGCATCGCAACCGACAACGTCAAGAACCTCGCCTTGATGGATGTCTACGGCCGCGTTGCACGCCTGCTGCTGTCGCTCGCCAAGGAGGATGGCGGCAAGCTCGTGGTGCCGGAAAAGATGACGCAGCAGGACATCGCCGATCGTGTCGGCGCATCGCGCGACATGATCAGCCGGATCTTCAAGGACCTGACGATCGGCGGCTACGTCACCATCGAGAACCGCACGATCACGATCCACCGCAAGCCGCCGGCGCGCTGGTGAACGCGGGGCCGGCCACCGGCCCGTGAATTTTCAACAGTCTGCGGGCAGCAGCTTCGGCTGCGCCGCAGGCGGCCGACGCCTACCGTGTGCTAACCGGGCTGTAGCGCCCGGCACACGGAGGCCGTCATGCACGATCCGACCGCACTGCCCACTCCCCCTGTCGTCCGCCGGCCGCGCCCTGCGCCACGAAGCCGCGAGCGCCGCCTGCCGCTCGGCCTCTTGCTGGTGGCCGGCGGGGTCGCCGGGGCTGCCTTCATCACCTTGATCGAGGCGCCGCTGCCCGAGGAAATCGTGCTGGCCTCGCTCGAGCGCGCCTTGGGAGGCGCCGGCCCGGCGCGCTGATCGCGCGCGGCCGGCTGTTGTCGAATCCGCGGCATTTCCGCCGCAGAAGACGCCGCTGCCGCCAGCGCCGCACCCGCCTACAGTGGCCCCACAAACCGGCGCGGGGACACCATCGCCCCGCAGCCCAGCAAGGAGATCAGCATGACCGACCAGATCATCGTGACCCCCTACGACCCCGCCTGGCCCGCGCGCTTCCGAGTTGAATCCCAGCTGATCCACATTGCGCTTGCCGACCTCGCCCCGGCAATCGAACACATCGGCAGCACCTCGGTGCCGGGGCTCGCGGCCAAGCCGGTCATCGACATGCTGGTCGGCGTGCGGTCCCTCACCGAGTTCGAGCGCCACTACGAACGGCTCTGCATCTACGGCTACGAGTACATCCCCGAATACGAGCGGGTGCTGCCGGATCGCCGCTTCTTCAAGCGCGTCGTGCGCGGCGTGCGCACGCACCATGTGCATGTCGTCGAACTGAACGGCCTGTACTGGAAACGCTATCTCAAGTTCCGCGACAGCCTGCGCGCCGACAGCTGGCTGGCGGCACGCTACGCCGAACTGAAGCGTCGCCTCGCGGCACGCTTCCGCTTCGAGCGCGATGCCTACACCAACGGCAAGACCGGCTTCGTCGAGGCGGTGCTGGCAATGCCCCGGTGCGAATCCGGGCGCAAGGCCGAACTCAGGCCGCAGTTCGCCTTTGCGGCGTGAAGGTCGACTTGTAGCGCTCACGCAGCACGTTCTTCTGCACCTTGCCCATGGCGTTGCGCGGCAGATCCTCGACGACGAACACGCGCTTCGGGACTTTGTAGTTCGCGATCTTTCCCTTGAGCCCGTCGACGATGCCGGAGGCGTCGATCGCGCCGGCCTTGCGCGGGACGACGACCGCAGCGACAGCCTCGCCGAAATCCGGGTGCGGCAACCCGATGACGGCAGACTCGACCACATTGGGCATCTCGTCGATATAGCCTTCGATCTCTTTCGGGTAGACGTTATAGCCGCCGGAAATGATCAGGTCCTTGGACCGGCCCACGAGCGTCAGGTAGCGATCGGGCACGTCTTTCCCGCCGAAGTGACCGACGTCACCCGTCTTGAACCAGCCATCCGCGGTGAATTCCTCGGCAGTCTTCTCGGGCATGCGCCAGTAGCCGGCAAAGACGTTCGGCCCGCGCACCTGGACATTGCCTACCTCGCCGACCGCGCAGGCCTTCCCGTCATCATTCACGACCCGCACGTCCACCCCAGGCAGCGGCAGACCCACGGTGCCGGCGATGCGCGCACCCTGGGACGCCAGGTACGGATTGGACACCAGCATCACCGTTTCAGACATGCCGTAGCGCTCGAGGATGCGGTGGCCGCTGCGCTGTTCGAACTCGCGGTGGGTCTCGGCCAGCAGCGGTGCCGAGCCCGAAATGAACAGTCGCATGTGCGCGCAACGCGCCTGGTCAAAGGTGGGCTCGGTGAGCAGCCGCGTGTAGTACGTCGGCACGCCCATGAAGACCGTAGAACGGGGCAGCCGCTCCAGCACCTGTGCGGCGTCGAACTTCGGCAGGAGCAGCGTCTTCGCGCCTGCCAGCAGCGCCGCATGCGACGCCACGAAGAGGCCATGCACGTGAAAGAGCGGCAATGCATGCAGCAGGACGTCCTGCCGCCCTGCCGCGCGCTCGGCCGCGAAGCCCCAGTACTCGTCCAGCGTCAGCGCGTTGGCGGCCAGATTTCGATGCGACAGCATCGCGCCCTTGCTGCGTCCGGTCGTGCCCGAGGTGTAGAGGATCGCAGCGAGATCGTCCGGCGCGCATTGCCGCGTCGCGAAAGCGTCGGCATGAGGCGCAGCAGCCTGCAGCAGGGTGCCGTCGCGCGCCTCGCCAAGGGTGTGCAGATGTCGGCACTTCGCCCGCCTTGCGAGCGGCTCGATTTCGTCCCGACGGGCCGGAGTACAGACGACGACGTCAGGCTGCGCGTCCGTCAGGAAATACTCGATCTCCGCCTGCTGATAGGCCGTGTTGAGCGGCAGGTAGACCAGCCCGGCCCGCAGCGTCGCCAGGTAGAGCATCAGGCACTCGGGAGACTTCTCCACCTGCACCGCGACCCGCGCGCCCGCCGGCAGGCGCAGCGCGGCCAGCCAGTTGGCGATACGCCCGCTCGCGTGATGCAGGTCGCGCCAGCTGTAGGTCAGACCATCGGCTGTCTCGATGCAGGCCGAATCGAGATCGGCCGGGAATCGACTCTCGACGAGTGCATAGAAGTTGGAGTTATCCGGAGTGTTCATCGGCAGCCGTGGCGCGTGGTTGGAACTTGAGGTGGTCGGAGCGCCCGCGTTCTAGCGACCCGTGAAGCGCGGTGGCCGCTTGCCTACGAACGCAGCGACCCCTTCCCGATAGTCCTCGGACTCGAGAAAGGCAAAGCTGGCGTCGAGCTCCTGCTCGGTGTAGCGGCCACCGTTGGCCGCCAGCCGCCGGATGTGGGTCTTGTTCTCCCGGGCCGCCCGCGGCGATCCGGCCGCTATACGCGCCAGGCTGTCATGCACGTCCTGCTCGAAGCGCTCGGCTGGTACCGCCCGCGTCACCAGACCGCGTGCCGCCGCCTCATGCGCGTCGTACAGCCGGCCCTCCAGCAGCAGTTCGGCGGCCACGCCCGGACCCACCAGGCGCAGCAGCGGCACCAGCTCGGGCAGTGCGAAAGGAAAGCCGATGCGGCCGACCGGCGCACCGATCCGCGCGTTGTCGGCCGCGATACGCAGGTCACACGCGACGGCCACCTCGAGCCCGCCCCCGACACAGACGCCTTCGATTGCCGCCACCACCGGCACCGGGCATGCCTCGATCGCCGTGAGCGCGTTGGCGATGGTCTCCAGGTGGTAGCGGCGGCCACTGGCCGCGTCGCCGCGAACGCGCTCGAACTCGTCAATGTCGGCCCCGGCCGCGAAGTTGTGCCCCGCGCCGCGCACGACGACCACACGCAGTTCCGGCGCTTCAGTAAAAGCAGCGAACGTCCGCGCCAGCGACTGCCACATCGACTCGCTGATCGCATTGAGTTTGCCGGGCGAATCGAGCGTGACCGCGGCGCTGCCACCCGTCACCGTGACGTGTACCGAACCTGATTCCACAAGCTGTCCGATCAGTCGAGTTTGGCTCCGGAACTCTTCGTGACGGCGGCCCAGCGCTTGATCTCGCTGTTCAGGAATTTCGCGAATTCCTGCTGTGACATCGTCGCCGTGTCGGAACCGTTGCCGGCCCACACGTCCTTGAGTTCGGGCGAGTTGATCGCCTTGACCACCTCGGCGTGCATGCGATCGAGGATCGGCTGCGGCGTGCCTTTGACGCCCCAGATACCGTACCAGGTCGACACGACGTAATCGGGCATGCCGACCTCGGCCGTCGTCGGCACATTCGGGAACGCCGGCGAACGTTTCGGCGCCGCGACCGCCAGCGCCTTGATCCGGCCAGCGCGGATGTGCTGTGCCGAAGAGCCCAGGCCATCGAACATCATGTCGACATTGCCCGCGATCAGGTCCTGCAGGGCGGGGCCGGCGCCGCGGTACGGGATGTGCACGATGAACGTGTTGCTCTGTTGCTTGAACAATTCGCCGGCAAGATGGTGCGAAGTGCCGTTGCCGGCCGAGGCGTAATTCAGTTTGCCGGGGCTGGCGCGCAGCAAGGTCATGAAGGCCTTGAAATCGTCAACTTTCACCCGGCCGGGATTGATCACGACGATCTGCGGCGGATTCGCGATCACCGTCAGCGGCACCAGGTCGGTCTCGATGTTGTAGTCGAGCTTGGGGTAGAAGCTCGGCGCGATCGCATGGTGCACGGCTCCAACGAAGAACGTGTAGCCGTCCGGCGCGGCCTTCGCCGCGATCGAGGCTCCCACCGTGCCGCCGGCACCACCGCGGTTGTCGATGATCACCTGCCGGCCGAGTTGCTTCGAGAGCTGCGCGGACAGCGGTCGCGCGAAGGCATCGGTCCCCCCGCCCGGCGGGAATGGAACGATCAGCGTGATTGGCTTGGCCGGCCACGTCTGGGCCTGCGCCGGCGCAGCGACCATCAAGCCTGTCGAAAGCGCGGCGATGAACAGGGCACGAAGTTGCACTGGAGTCTCCTTGGCAGTGGATGGCGCTGCGCTCTGGCGGCGCATGCGGTGTAAGGGCGTCCCGCAAACGGGACCGTAACTCTATCGCCTTGCGGGCGGTGGTGGCGGGATTCCGCGCCGCCACAACACTACAAAGCACACAATGCCGATCAGCACCATCGGTACCGACAGCCACTGTCCAGCCGACAGGCCCAGTGGCATTGCGCCATACAGCGCCTCGGGCTCGCGGAAAACCTCGCCAATGATGCGGAGCACGCCGTAGCCGATGAGAAACAGGCTGCCCACCGTTCCCACCGGTCGCGGGCGGCGCGAGTAGATCCAGAGGATCGTGAAGAGCAGCAAGCCTTCGAGTGCGAACTGGTACAGCTGCGACGGATGACGCGGCAGTCGGTCAGCCTGCGGGAAAACCATGGCCCATGGCAGCGCCGGGTCCGCAACGCGCCCCCACAATTCGCCGTTGATGAAGTTGCCGATGCGACCGGCCGCGAGCCCGAGCGGCACCAGCGGAACGAGGAAATCCGCCACCGTCAGGAAGGATTTGCCGCGCTTCCGGGCGAACCACGCCATCGCGAGGATCACGCCGATGATGCCGCCGTGCGAGGCCATACCCCCCTTCCACACAGCGAAAATCTCGAGCGGGTGCGACAGGTAGTACGACAGCGGCCCGTAGAAGATGACGTGCCCGAGCCGACCGCCGACGATGACACCGATCATGCCGTAGAACAGCAGGTCGTCAACGTCCTGCGAGCTCATGCCGCGCCAGGTCTCGCGCGCGCGCAGTTTGCCCAGAACGAGAAAGAGCGCGAATCCAATCAGGTACATCAAGCCGTACCAGCGGATAGTGAGCGGCCCGATCTCGAACGCGATCGGGCTCAGGTTGTGGACGTAGGGCACGGATCGTTTCCTGCGGCAGGTGGCGCCAGGCGTTGGCCTATTATTGCCCGAAGCCTCTCACAATCCCGCAAAGCCCCGCCATGCCACACAACGAACGTTCGAAGCACGTCACCCAGGGTGTCGCCCGTTCCGCCAACCGCGCGATGTACTACGCGATGGGCTACAAGGACGAGGATTTCGACAAACCGATGATCGGCGTGGCCAACGGCCACTCGACGATCACACCGTGCAACTCCGGCCTGCAGAAGCTCGCTGATGCGGCCTGTGAAGAGATCGCCGCCTGCAAGGCGAACTCGCAGGTGTTCGGCACGCCCACAATCTCCGATGGAATCGGCATGGGCACCGAGGGCATGAAGTACTCGCTGGTGTCGCGCGAAGTCATCGCCGACTGTGTCGAAACCTGCGTCAACGGGCAGTGGATGGACGGCGTCATCGTCATCGGCGGCTGTGACAAGAACATGCCGGGCGGAATGATGGGCATCGCGCGCTGCAACGTGCCGGCGATCTACGTCTACGGCGGCACCGTGAAGCCCGGGAACTACAAGGGCAAGGACCTGACGATCGTTTCGGCATTCGAGGCGGTCGGCGAATTTACGGCTGGACGCCTGAACGAAGTCGACTTCAAGGAGATCGAGCGGCGCTGCATCCCGGGATCCGGCTCGTGCGGCGGCATGTACACCGCCAATACGATGAGTTCCTCGTTCGAGGCGCTGGGCATGAGCCTGTTGTACTCGTCGACGGAAGCGAATCCGGACGACGACAAAGTAGCGAGCACGCGCGAAGCGGCCCGCGTCCTGGTCGAGGCCGTGAAGAAGAACCTGCGGCCGTCTGACATCATCACGCGCAAGTCGATCGAGAACGCCGTCAGCCTGATCATGGCCGTCGGCGGCAGCACCAACGCGGTCCTGCATTACCTGGCGATCGCGCATGCCGCCGGCATCGCATGGACCATTGACGACTTCGAGCGCATTCGCCTCAAAGTTCCGGTGCTGTGCGACCTGAAGCCATCGGGCAAGTACGTGGCGACCGATCTGCACCGAGCAGGCGGCGTGCCGCAGGTACTGAAAATCCTGCTCGCCAATGGGCTGCTGCATGGCGACTGCATGACCATCACTGGCAAAACGATGGCTGAGATGCTTGCCGACGTGCCGGCGGAACCCGCGGCCTCCCAGGACGTGATCCGCCCGTTCACCAAACCGCTTTATGCCCAGGGACATCTCGCCATCCTCAAGGGCAACCTGTCGCCAGAAGGGTGTGTGGCCAAGATCACGGGCCTCAAGAATCCGGCGATCACCGGACCCGCACGCGTCTTCGACTCCGAGGACGCGGCGATGGAAGCAATCCTCGCCGACCGCATCCGGCCCGGCGATGTGCTGGTGATCCGGTACGAAGGCCCCAAAGGTGGACCCGGCATGCGCGAGATGCTGTCGCCGACGTCGGCACTGATCGGCAAAGGCCTCGGCGAGAGTGTGGGCCTGATCACTGACGGGCGCTTTTCCGGCGGCACCTGGGGCATGGTCGTGGGCCACGTGGCGCCGGAGGCCTACGTCGGCGGGACGATCGCGCTGATTCAGGAAGGCGACTCGATCACGATCGACGCGCGCAAACTATTGCTGCAGTTGAACGTCGCCGACGACGAAATCGCACGCCGCCGCGCCGCCTGGCAGCAACCTGCGCCGCGTTACACGAAGGGCGTGCTGGCCAAGTTCGCCAAGCTTGCCTCGACCGCAAGCAAGGGCGCGATCACGGACGAGAAGCTGTTTTAGTAGCGCTCCTCGTGTACGCGAGCCCTATGGGCTCGCACGTGCACTCG
>DAOMFI010000037.1:0-18210 GCA_035429725.1 Burkholderiaceae bacterium
TTGAGTTGCATTGGTGCCGGCAGAGGGACTCGAACCCCCGACCTTCGGTTTACAAAACCGCTGCTCTACCAGCTGAGCTATGCCGGCACGTGAATTGACGAGCTTCTGATCACTTGATGCGCGTGAGCTTGGGCCGCTCACCGCGCGGCGCGGGCGGGGTGTCGTCCGGCGTGCTGTCGCCGGCTTCCTCGCCGTTCGAGGGCTCGGGATGCGCTTCGCTGTTTCGCGAGTCCGCCCCTTCGGTCAGCACCAGCGACATCACCGGGCGGCCCGCCGGCGCAGCCTCCGGCACGGCCGGCTCGACGCCGGCGGGCGCTGCCGCCCGCGGAACCTCGAACGCCATGCCCTGGCCATTTTCCCGCGCATACACCGCCAGCACCCGTTCGATCGGCACGCTGACCTCACGCGCGACGCCGCCGAAGCGCGCCTGGAACTCGATCACTTCATTGCCCAGCTGCAGGCGACTGGTCGCGAGCGGCGAGATGTTGAGCACGATCTCGCCGTTCTTGACGAACTCGTACGGCACCCGGACTCCCTCGTCGACCAGCACCGCGATATACGGCGTGAAGCCCGAGTCCGTGCACCACTGGTGGATCGCGCGGATCAGGTAGGGCTTGGTCGACGGATCGGGCATCGGCGTGACTGACTTCGCCAGGCGGCGCGCTAGCGGCGCATCACCTTTTCAGAGGGGGTCAGTGCCTCAATATAGGCCGGGCGCGAAAAGATGCGTTCGGCGTACTTCATCAGCGGCGCGGCCGTCTTGGGCAGATCGATGCCGTAGTGGTCCAGCCGCCAGAGCAGCGGCGCCAGCGCCACGTCGAGCATCGAGAAGTCTTCGCCGAGCATGTACTTGTTCTTGAGCATGATCGGCGCCAGCTGCGTCAGCCGGTCGCGGATCGTGGAACGTGCTTTCTCGATCAGCTTCTGGTTGTTGCTGTTCTCCAGCGCCTGCACATGCACGAAAAGCTCCCGCTCGAAGTTGAACAGGAAGAGCCGCGTACGCGCCCGCATGACCGGATCGGCCGGCATCAGCTGCGGATGCGGGAAGCGCTCGTCGATGTACTCGTTGATGATGTTCGACTCGTACAGCACGAGGTCGCGCTCGACCAGGATGGGGACCTGCCCGTAGGGATTCATCACGTTGATGTCCTCGGGCTTGTTGAACAGATCCACGTCGCGGATCTCGAAGTCCATGCCTTTCTCGAACAGCACGAAGCGGCAGCGCTGCGAGAACGGGCAGGTGGTTCCTGAGTAGAGCACCATCATCTATTTTCCTTCACGGGGCGGATCGCCGCCTCGCGTCATGCCGGCACCCGAAGGGGGTCGGCTTGCTGTTGAATGCCGAAGCGCCAGGACCTCCCGGGCTCCTGCATCTGACCGATCCGGGCGAGGTGCACGTGCGCCACGCAGCGGCGCCTGCACCGAGCCCGCCCTACTTGATGTTCTTCCAGTAAACCGAGTTCAGGCGCCAGGCGATCACGCTGAAAAACGCCAGGAACACCAGAACCCAGACACCGATCCGCTTGCGCGCCGTCTGCGACGGGTCCGTGATGAAGGCCAGGAAGGCCACGAGGTCGGCCGCATCCGAGTCGAACTGACGCGCCTGCTGCGGGTCGAGCGGCCTGAACGTGTAGCTGAAGCCCTCGGTCGCCGGTCCCTTGAGTTCCGTTTCGGTCTTCGTCGCGTTGCCATTGACGTCGAACACTGTCGTGGTCTGAACGAAGCTCGCATGCCCGGTCTTCGCATCGGCGTGCCGGTGGGTCTGCACCAGCGTGGCCTCGCGCGGCCCCTGCCGGTCCCAGAAGATGTGCGGCATGCCGATGCCCGGGAACGCGATGTTGTTCCAGCCGGTCGGAGCGCTGTTGTCGCGGTAATAGCCGCGCAGCAGCGTGTAGATGTAGTCAGTGCCGGCAAAGTCGAACGACGTGCGGGCCCGCGTGATGACGGACAGGTCCGGCGGCGCCTTGCCGAACCAGACCTTGGCGTCGGCCGGAGTCATTGCGATGCGCATGGTGTCGCCGACCTTCTGGTTGCCGAAGATCAGGAACTCCTTGATCTGCCTGTCGTCGAGACCGATCTGCTCGAGCCGGTTCCAGCGGACGAGGTTGGCGCTATGGCAGCCCATGCAGTAATTGGCGAACAGTCGCGCACCGTTCTGAAGGGCGCCGAAGCTGCGGCCGCGCTCCGCCGGCCAGTGCTCGATCGGGATCGCGGCCCCGGCAGCCAGCGCGCCGCCGGCCGCTCCGAGCAGACCCAGCGCGAGGAGCAGGCGGGTGATGATCTTCTTCATTGTCTTCCCCGGCCCTTTCAGTGCGGATGAAACGTGACGCGGTCCGGGACCGGCTTGAAGGTACCCATCCGGCTCCACCACGGCATCAGCGCGAAGAAGCCGAAGTAGATCACCGTGCCGGCCATCGAGATGTACTGCCCCGCCGAAGACGGAGGCTGCGTGCCGAAGTAGCCGAGCACGATGAAGGCGACGACCCAGGTGATCAGCAGCCAGAAGTGCCAGGCGGGCCGATAGCGCATCGACTTCGCTGGCGAGTGGTCGAGCCACGGCAGCGCGATGAAGATCATCACCGAGGCCCCCATCAGCACGACGCCCCAGAATTTTGCGTCGAGCGTGAAATAGCCCAGCAGCAGCACCAGAGTGCCGACGGCAATGGCCCCGCGCACGATCGGACTGCGCACGGTGAGCAGGATCAGCGCCGACAGCGCGATCGTTCCGACGGCCAGCACGACCATGAACTGCTCGGTGGTCGCGCGCAGGATCGAATAGAACGGCGTGAAGTACCAGACCGGCGCGATGTGCGACGGCGTCGTCAGTGAATCCGCCGGAATGAAATTGTTCCACTCGAGGAAGTAGCCGCCCATCTCGGGCGCGAAGAACACGACGAAGAAGAAGACCATCAGGAAAATGGTCAGCCAGAAGATGTCGTGCACCGTGTAGTACGGATGGAACGGGATGCCGTCGAGCGGCTTGCCGTTGGCATCGAGATTCTTCTTGATCTCGATGCCGTCCGGGTTGTTCGAGCCGACATCGTGCAGCGCGAGGATGTGCGCGACGACGAGTCCGATCAGCACCAGCGGAATGGCGATGACGTGGAACGCGAAGAAGCGGTTCAGGGTGGCGTCGCCGATCACATAGTCGCCGCGGATGAACACCGCCAGGTCCGGGCCGATCAGCGGGATCGCGCCGAACAGGTTCACGATCACCTGCGCTCCCCAGTAGCTCATCTGGCCCCAGGGCAGCAGGTAACCAAAGAAAGCCTCGCCCATCAGGCACAGGAAGATCAGGCAGCCGAAGATCCACACCAGTTCACGCGGTGCGCGGTAGCTGCCGTACATCAGGCCGCGGAACATGTGCAGGTAGACGACGATGAAGAAGAACGACGCGCCGGTCGAGTGCATGTAGCGGATGAACCAGCCGCCCGGCACGTCACGCATGATGTACTCGACCGAGGCGAACGCGAGGTTGGCGTCGGGCTTGTAGTTCATCACCAGGAAGATGCCGGTGATGATCTGGATCGCCAGCACGGTGATCGCCAGGCCGCCGAAGATGTACCAGATGTTGAAATTCTTCGGCGCGTAGTACTCCGACAGGTGCTTGCGGTACTCCGCCATCACCGTCGGCATGCGCTGGTCGAACCAGCCGGCGATCCCGGCGTAGGGGGTCTTGTATTCAGCCATCGCGTTCCCTGGAATCAGGCGTTGGAGTCGTCACCGATGAGGATGAGGGTGTCCGACAGGTACTTGTGCGGCGGAACCGGCAGGTTGTCGGGCGCCGGCTTGTTCTTGAACACGCGTCCAGCCAGGTCGAACGTGGAGCCGTGGCAGGGACACAGGAAGCCCTGATCGGCACCCAGCTGCGAATTCTGGTTCGCGCCAAAGGGCCCGGCCGGCGAGCAGCCCAGGTGCGTGCAGATGCCGACGGCCACCAGATACTCGGGCTTGCGCGAGCGGAACTCGTTCTGCGCGTATTCAGGCGTCGGGTACTGCGTGCGCTGCGACTTGGGATCGGCCACCTCGCCGTCGACCTTCTTGATCGACTGCAGCATTTCAGGCGTACGGCGCAGCACCCAGACCGGGAGCCCCCGCCACTCGACGGTCTTCATTTCTCCGGGTGCCATGCCACCGACATCGAACTCGACCGGCGCGCCGGCCGCCTTGGCCCGCTCGGAGGGCGCGAAGGAAGCCACGAACGGCACGGCCATCGCGACCGCTCCGGCCCCGCCGACGGCGGCGGCCAGCGCGATCGCGTTGCGGCGCTCCTTGTCGACGCCCGCTGGCGCGTCGCCGGCGGGAAGTGAGGTCGATGTGGACATGAAAACCCCGAAAGAGAAGTGAAATCCAGGTGCGCTGCGGTCACCGCGGGTCACATCCGCGGCGGGAACGGACAACGGCCCCGCATGGCAGCCCGCGATTCTAATGCATGCGGCAAGCCCCGGCCTCGGCCACGGTCCGCGGCAGGACCGGCAGCCGGCTAGACTGGGCATTCCGGCGAGGTCCGGCGGGAGAGAGGGAAGTCATGAGCATCATGAAGGAGTTTCGCGAATTTGCCGTCAAAGGCAACGTCATCGACCTCGCGGTGGGCGTGATCATCGGCGGGGCCTTCGGCCGGATCGTCGACTCGCTGGTCAAGGACGTCGTGATGCCGCTCATCAACGCCCTGCTGGGCGGCGCTGTCGACTTCTCCAACAAGTACTGGGTGCTGTCGGGCAATGTGCCGGCCGGCGCATCGCTGGACGCCGCGCAGAAGTCCGGCGTCGTGTTCGCGTGGGGCAATTTCGTCACCGTGCTGCTGAACTTCGTCATCCTCGCGTTCGTCATTTTCTGGATGGTGAAGGCCGTCAATCGCGTGAAGTCCGGACTCGACGCCGCGCCGGCGCCGACGCCCGAGGATGTCGTGCTGTTGCGCGAGATCCGCGACGAGTTGAAAAAGCGCTGACGCGGCCCCAACCAGTGAGGTACAGGCGCTCACTGGCGCCAGCTGTGATGGCGGCGTGCTTTCGCCAGTCGCTGCAAGCTGAAGCACAACGCGGGATACCGGGATGCTCCGTCGCCTTTGGCTGATCTTCGCGCAGGCAACCACGATCGGCCTGGCGGCGCTCTTCATCGTCTCGACGCTGAGACCCGAGTGGCTCGGCCGGCTGCCTGCCACCGTCCCGTCGGTCGCGCCCGCCGTGCCCGCGGTCAAACAGGCGGAGCCGGGCATCGAAGTAGCGCGCGCGGCAGCGCTCGCC
Source organism: Burkholderiaceae bacterium (assembly GCA_035429725.1). Lineage (GTDB taxonomy): Bacteria > Pseudomonadota > Gammaproteobacteria > Burkholderiales > Burkholderiaceae_F > JALORV01. The sequence continues at coordinate 5,244 of DAOMFI010000037.1, forward strand.
TCGTACGCCGGCGCGGTCGCCGCGGCGGCACCGGCCGTCGTCAACGTCTACACGACGAAGGAAGTGCAGCGCCGCGGCGCGCCGGTCGATCCGCTGTATCGCTATTTCTTCGGTGATCCACGGGGCGGACCCGAGCGCGTCGCGAGCCTGGGGTCCGGCGTGATCGCCTCGGCGGATGGCTACATCCTGACCAACAACCATGTGGTCCAGGCCGCCGACGAGATCGCCGTGGCGCTGGCGGACGGACGCCAGTTCGATGCGCGGCTGGTGGGGGCCGACCCGGAGAGCGATCTCGCGCTGCTCAAGGTCGAGGCCAAGGGGCTGCCGGTCATCACCTTCGGCCGTGCCGACGCGCTGCGGGTGGGCGACATCGTGCTGGCCATCGGCAACCCGTTCGATGTCGGCCAGACCGTCACAATGGGCATCGTTTCTGCGCTGGGCCGCTCGAATCTCGGCATCAACACCTTCGAGAACTTCATCCAGACCGACGCCGCCATCAACCAGGGCAACTCGGGCGGCGCCCTGGTCGACACCAGCGGCCATCTGGTGGGCATCAACACGGCGATCTTTTCACGAACCGGCGGCTCGATCGGGATCGGATTTGCCATCCCGTCCACGCTGGTGCGGCAGGTCATGGACCAGCTCGTGCGCACCGGAAAGGTCACGCGCGGCTACTTCGGTGTCGAACCGGAAGATGTCACGCCCGAAGTCGCGGATCTTCTTAAGCTCACACGCCCGGACGGCGTCGTGCTCAAGGGAGTGCAGCGCACGAGTCCGGCCGGCAAGGCCGGGCTCGAACCTGGCGATGTGATCGTGACGATCAACGGGGAGAAGGTTGCCAACAGCCGTGGCATGCTGAACCAGATTGCACAGCTGCCGCCCGGCTCCAGCGCCACCGTGCGGGTCCTGCGTTCCGGCAAGGAACTCGACGTCCCGGTGACGGTTGGCGAGCGGCCCACGCCACGCCTGCCGCAATAGACGCGACGGGCGGGCCCCTCAGCGCGGCGGCGCCAGTTTGCCGCGCAGCTCGCGCGCCTTGTGGGCCGCGACCGGATCGCCCCCGGCCGCTGCAATGTTGTACCAGTAGAAGGCACGCAGTTCGTCGCGTTCCACGCCGTCGCCGTTCTCGTACTGGCTCGCGATGATGTAGGCCGCCGCCTGGTCGCCCAGCTCCGCGGCGCTCTCGTACCAGCGTGCAGCCTCGGCGTAGTCACGCGGAGCACCGCGGCCGAGAAAGTACTGCGTGGCCAGGCTCACCTGCGCGTCGCGATAACCCTGTTCGGCCGCCTTCCGAAACCAGGCGGTGGCCTCGGTGAGCGAGCGCGGCACGCCTTCGCCCCGCTCGTGCAGCAGGCCGAGCGCGAACTGCGCGCGGGCGAAGCCGCTGCCGGCCGACTTCTTCAGCCATTGCACACCGGCGACGGGATCGGCTGGCCCGCCCTCCCCGTTCATCAGCATCACCGCGAGATTGAATTGCGCGACGCGCTGGTTGCGTTCGGCCGCACTGCGGAACAGTTGCCGTGCCCGCGCCAGCTCGCCAGCCTCATAGGCTGCGAAGCCCTGGCCGAGTTCGACATCGTCGCTGGGTACGACCTGAAGTCGGGCGGCGTAGGCCGGAAACAGCGCGGCCGCAATCAGGCATGCCGTCAGCCAGCGAAACAGTGCGGATCGTCGCATCGGACCGGCGGCTTGCCCGCCGCTCAGGACGACGTTTCCTGAGCCGAGGTTTCCTCTTCGCCCTGGGGCTTTGCGAAGCGGGCGAGGAAGATGCCCAGTTCATAGAGCACGCACAGCGGGATTGCCAGCAGCAGCTGCGAAAGCACATCCGGAGGCGTGAAGATCGCCGCGACGATGAAAGCTCCGACGATGACATAGGGACGTGCCTGCTTGAGCTTCTCGACACTGGCAATGCCGAAGCGCACCAGCAGCACGACGATGATCGGCACCTCGAACGTCAGTCCGAACGCGAGGAACATGCCCATGACGAAGCTGAAATACGCTTCGATGTCGGGCGATACCGACACCGACGCCGGCGCGAATCCGGAGATGAACTTGAACACGACGCCGAAGACAACGAAATAGCAGTAGGCCATGCCGGCGGCGAACATCAGCACGCTCGACGCGATCAGCGGCGCCGCCAGCCGCTTCTCATGGCGGTAAAGACCTGGCGCGACGAACGCCCAGGCCTGCCACAGCACATACGGAAGGGCAATGAGGAAGGCGCTGAACAGAGTGACTTTCAGCGGCACCATGAAGGGCGTGATGACGCCGGTCGCCAGCAGCTTCGATCCCGCCGGCAGCGCCGTCATCATCGGCTTGGACAGCAGGTCGAAGATCTCCTTCATGAAGGGCGTCAGCGCGAGGAAGACGACCAGCACCGCGACCGCAGCGCGTACCAGGCGCTGGCGCAACTCAACCAGATGCGACAGGAAGCTCTGCTCGGCCGCGGGCTCCGTCGGATTGGTCGAGTCGGTTGTCATCTTGGCAGCTGTGACGCCCAGCGCGCGCTCAGCGCCGGATGCGCGGCCGGTTCAGGCGCGCGCGAGGTGCGTACTTGTGGTGACTGCGCGCGGGTGTCTCCGGCATCGCAAGCTGGCGCTTCAACTTGGCAATTTCTTCGGACAGTTCATCGATGCTCGGACCAGGCTTGTAGCGCCGGTTGAAGCGGGTCGGGGTCCACTTTTCCTTGTCGTCCCAGGAGTCCGTGTAGTTGTCCGTGCCGAGGCTGCCCAGGCCCTCGGTTGCACCTGAGGCGACGGAGCTGACGCTCGACTCGATGCCCTTGACCTCGCTCGTCACCGCGGTCTCGAATTCGTGGGCGATGCCGCGCGCCTGCTCCTGCAGCTTCTTCAGCTCGGCCAGCTCCATTTCACGATTGATGTCCGACTTGACCTGGCTGACATAGCGCTGCGCCTTGCCGGCCCACTCGCCAACGGTGCGTGCAACCTTGGGCAGGCGTTCGGGGCCGAGGACGACCAGCGCGACGGCGCTGATGACCGCCAACTCGCCGAAACTGAAGTCAAACATCGATGGCGGCCGTCAGGTCCAGGAGGGGAAGCCAGGGCGCGCCCCGGCCGCAGCGGGCGCGGGGAGCACGCAGGGCAATCAGGACTTCTCTTTGGCCTTGACGTCGATCGTCTGTCCGGCGACCTGCTTGGCCTCATCGATGGTCTTGGAGGCCTCTTCGGTGCCTTCCTTCATGCCTTCCTTGAATCCCTTGATCGCGCTGCCCATGTCCTTGCCGATGTTCTTCAGCTTGCTGGTACCGAACACCAGGATGATGACCAGCAGGACGATCAGCCAATGCCAGATCGAGAACGAACCCATCTCAGACTCCTACAGACGTTTCCACGGGCGTGGTCCGCCCAGGATGTGGATGTGCAAGTGATAGACCTCTTGCCCGCCGTCCGGGCCGTTGTTGATCACGACGCGAAAGCCGTTGACGCAGCCTTGTTCTTTCGCGAGCCGCGGCGCAAGGGCTATGAGTTTACCCAACAAAGCACCGTGCTCCGGCCCGGCCGTGATCAGGGAATCCACGTGCACTTTAGGGACCAGCAGAAGATGCACCGGTGCGGCCGGATTGATGTCATGAAAAGCGATGACTTCATCGTCCTCGTAGGCCTTGCGGCTCGGCACCTCGCCGCGGGCGATGCGGCAGAACAGGCAACTGGCGGTCATCGTTCGCCTCCCTTGTCTTCCTCGCTGGCGCGTCCGCGTGCCTTGCGGGCGGCCTTCTCCTCAATTCCCGAGGTGCCGGCGCGGCGCTCGAGTTCCGCCAGCACCTGCTCGGGCCGCAGCCGGTAGTGGGCGAGCAGGATCAGGCAATGAAACCAGAGGTCGGCCGCTTCCGCGATGATCCGATCGGGCGACCCGTCCTTGGCGGCCATGACGGTTTCGGTCGCTTCTTCACCGATCTTCTTCAGCACCGCATCCTCGCCGCGCGCGAGCAGCCGCGCTACGTATGAGGTCTCGGGATCGCCGCCGCGGCGCGACTCGATGACATCGGCCAGTTGACTGAGGATCGCGTCGTTCATTTTCGGTAGATGAGTTCCGGATCCCGGAGCACCGGGTCGACCGCGTCCCAGTGGCCGTCCGCAAGGCGCCGGTAGAAGCAGCTCTCCCGTCCGGTATGGCAGGCGATGCCGCCGGCCTGCGAGACAGCGTACAGCACGACGTCGCCGTCACAATCGAGCCGGATTTCGCTGACCTGCTGCGTGTGGCCCGATTCCTCGCCCTTGCGCCAGAGCCGGTTGCGCGATCGCGACCAGTAGACCGCGCGCCGCGTCTGCGCCGTCTCCGCGAGCGCCTCGCGATTGGCCCAGGCGAACATCAGCACGCGCCCGCTGGCCGCGTCCTGCGCGATGACCGGCACCAGGCCGTCGGCATCGAAGCGAATCTCGGCGAGCCAGTCGGGATCGTTCATGTCAGCGTCGCCCGGCCGCCCGAAGGCGCTGACGCGCCCCCGTGGGGGGCAGCGAGCTAAGCGAGCGTGGGGGCAGTTTCATCAAAGCCGCATCTCGACGCCCTGCGCGGCCATGTACTCCTTGGCCTGTCGCACGGTGAACTCGCCATAGTGAAAAATCGAGGCGGCCAGCACGGCATCGGCACCACCCCGGGTGACACCGTCGGCCAGGTGCTGCAGCGTTCCGACACCGCCCGAGGCGATGACCGGGATCGGCACCGCATCGACCACGGCGCGCGTCAGTTCCAGATCGAACCCCTGCCGCGTGCCGTCGCGGTCCATGCTGGTGAGAAGGATCTCTCCCGCACCCAGTTCGGCGACGCGGCGTGCCCAGACGATGGCGTCCAGGCCCGTGGGCGTCCGGCCGCCGTGCGTGTAGACCTCCCAGCCCGCGCCCGCATCACCGGCCTGCCGACGCCGTGCGTCGATCGCCACGACGATGCACTGGGCCCCGAAGCGGCCACTGGCGTCCGCTACGAGCTGCGGGCTCTGCACCGCGGCGGTGTTGATCGAGATCTTGTCGGCGCCGGCGTTCAGCAGCCGCCGGACATCGGCGACCTGCCGCACTCCCCCACCAACGGTCAGAGGAATGAACACCTGATCGGCGACCGCCTCGATCACGTGCAGGATGATGTCGCGCTGATCCGACGAGGCGGTGATGTCGAGGAACGTGAGTTCATCGGCGCCTTCGCCGTCATAACGCCGGGCGATCTCGACCGGGTCTCCGGCATCGCGCAGGGAAACGAAGTTGACGCCCTTGACGACGCGACCGCCGGTCACGTCCAGGCACGGGATGATGCGCTTGGCTAGCATGGCAGTGCTCCATTTTGGAGCAAATCGGCGGGTGGACCGGGCGGCTCAGCCCGCCAGCGCGTCGGCCCGCTCCTGCGCGGCCTTGAAGTCCACCGTGCCTTCGTACAGCGAGCGTCCGAGGATCGCACCCATGACGCCGTCGCTCTCGACGGCACACAGCGCCTCGATATCCGCCATCTGCGCAACGCCGCCACTGGCGATGACCGGGATCTTCACGTGGCGTGCGAGTTCGACCGTCGCCTCGATGTTCACACCGGTCAGCATGCCGTCGCGCCCGATATCGGTGTAAAGGATCGCCTCGACTCCGTAGTCCTCGAACTTCTTGGCGAGATCGTTGACGTCGTGGCCGGTCAGCTTGCTCCAGCCGTCGGTGGCGACCTTGCCGCCCCTGGCGTCGAGCGCCACGATGACATGCCCGGCAAAGGCACTGCAGGCATCGTGCAGGAACCCGGGATTCTTCACGGCCGCCGTGCCGATCACGACAAAGCCCACGCCATCGTCGATGTAGCGTTCGATCGTGTCGAGGTCGCGGATGCCACCGCCCAGCTGGATCGGCAGGTCATCGCCCACCGCCTTCACCATCTTGCGTATGACCGCTTCGTTGATCGGCCGCCCGGACCGCGCGGCGTTCAGGTCGACGATGTGCAGCCGGCGCGCGCCCTGATCGCGCCAGTGCCGCGCCATGGCCACCGGATCGTCAGAGAACACCGTGACATTGCTGTTCATGTCGCCCTGGCGCAGGCGAACGCAATGACCGTCCTTGATGTCGATGGCAGGAATCAGCAGCATTGCGGCGAGCCCGGAAAAGGGGCGTTACTAGGCAGGGGAGGTCTCAGGAGGAGGTTGTGCGGAACATCCGGCGCGGCGCCACGTCACGGTGCCCAGCGGCTGAAGTTCTCGTAGATGCGCAATCCGGCGGCGGCGCTCTTCTCTGGATGAAACTGCGTCGCAAAAATATTATCCCGTGCCACCGCGCAGGTAAAGGTGCCGCCGTAGTCCGAAATACCGGCGCTCAGCGCGCCATCTTGGGGCACCACGTAGTAGCTGTGCACGAAATAGAACCAGCTTTCGTCGGCCACGCCGTTCCACAAGGTGTGCGGCTGTGTCTGGCGCACCCGGTTCCAGCCCATGTGCGGCACCTTGAGGCGCGCGCCCGCCGCGGTTCTCATCGCCAAGTCGCTAAAGCGGACCACATCGCCCGGAAAGAGTCCCAGCCCGGCCGTGTCCCCTTCTTCGCTGTGCTCGAACAGCATCTGCTCGCCGATGCAGACCGCAAGCAGCGGCTTGCTCGCCGCTGCAGCACGAACGGCGTCTTCCAGGCCCGATTCGCGCAGGTAACGCATGCAGTCGGGCATCGCGCCCTGGCCGGGGAACACGACCCGATCCGCCGCCTTCACGACAGCGGGATCGGACGTGATGCGCACATCGACCTTCGGCGCAACATGTTCCAGCGCCTTCGCCACCGAGCGCAGGTTGCCCATGCCGTAGTCAATGACGGCAATCATTGCGTGTGCGTTTCGCGTGTACGCGAGCCTTCGGCTCGCACGTGCACGCGAAACGGAAGAGTTTGAAGGCGGGCTTCGGGCGGCCGGGCGCCCGCCTTGGTGCAAATGCGACGCAAAACCATCTCCCGTTTCTACAAAGTTCCCTTCGTAGACGGAATCGCGCCGGCGGCGCGGGGATCGGGCTCGACGGCCATGCGCAGGGCGCGGGCGAAGGCCTTGAACACGGTCTCGCACTGGTGATGGGCGTTGTCGCCGCGCAGATTGTCGACGTGCAACGTGACCAGCGCGTGGTTGACGAAGCCCTGGAAGAACTCGTGCGCGAGGTCGACGTCGAACTCGCCGATCATCGCGCGCTTGAAGGGCACGTGCCATTCGAGTCCGGGCCGGCCCGAGAGGTCGATGACCACGCGCGACAGGGCTTCATCAAGGGGAACGTAGGCATGGCCATAGCGCCGCACGCCGGCCTTGTCGCCTGCTGCCCGGGCGAAGGCCTGGCCCAGCGTGATGCCGATGTCCTCGACGGTGTGGTGGCCGTCGATGTGCAGGTCGCCCTTCGCGTCGACCACGAGATCCAGCATGCCGTGCCGCGCGATCTGGTCCAGCATGTGATCGAAAAAGCCGACGCCCGAGGCGAAGCTGCCCTGACCCGAGCCGTCGAGATCGATTTCGACGCGGATCTGCGTTTCCTTCGTGTTGCGTTCCACCGTCGCGCGGCGGGTCGTGCGGGGGGCCGTCATCGTGAACCTTCCAACGTGGCGCGCAGCGCCTGGATGAACGCGTCGTTCTCGACCGCGGTGCCGATCGTCGTGCGCAGGCAGTTCGACAGCAGCGGGTGCATGGCAGATACGTTTTTGATCAGTATGCCGCGTTCCTTGAGCCCATTGAAGATGCGGTCCGCGTCGGCGACCCGGAACAGCAGAAAATTGGCGGCCGATGGAAAGACGGTGACGTTGCGCAGGCTCGCGAGCGCCGCCGCGACACGCGAGCGCTCGGTCCGGAGCATCACGGCCTGCCCTTCGAGCACGCGCAGGTGCTCGAGCAGGAAATCCGCAGTCGCCAGCGTCAGCACGTTGACGTTGTACGGCGGACGGAGCTTTTCCAGTTCGGCGATCCACTCCGGATCGCCCGCGAGGTAGCCGAGCCGTATTCCGGCCAGTCCGAGCTTGGAAAGCGTCCGCAGAACCAGCAGGTTGGGCCAGCTGCGCAATTGCGGCATCCACGTGTCCTGCGCGAAGGGCAGGTACGCCTCGTCGATGACGACCAGCCCCGGGGCGGAGCGCAGCACCGCTTCGACGCCGTTGCGCTCGAAGAGATTTCCCGTCGGATTGTTCGGGTAGGCGACGAAAACGACCGCTGGCTGATGTTCCGCGATGGCAGCCAGCAGCGCGTTGCTGTCGAGCGTGAAGTCCGCACGCAGCGGCACGCCGACGAAGCGGCAACCGTCGAAGCGCGTCGACAGTTCGTACATCGAGAAGCTGGGCCACGGCGACAGCACCGTCGCTCCGGGCCGCGCACAAGCCTGGATCACCAGGTGGATCAGTTCGTCCGAGCCGTTGCCCAGCATCAGGCGGGCACCCATCGGCAGGCCCATCGCCTTGCCCAGCCGCTCCTTGAAGCCGCGCGGATCCGACATCGGATACCGGTTCAACGCCTGCCGGCCGAGACGCTCGCCGAGCTCGCGCTGAAGTGCTTCGGGCAACGGAAACGGGTTCTCCATCGCGTCGAGCTTGATGAAGCCGACAGCGCTCGGCACCGGATAGGCCTCGGTCGCGCGAATGTCGTCGCGCAGCACAGCGAGATTCGGCTTCCTGCCGATGCGCCCGTTCATCAAGTGGCTCCGCTGCCGGTCAGCCGCAGTTCCGCCGACATCGCGTGCGCGACCAGTTGCTCGCCGCGTGCCAGCGTGGCCGCGACCGGGCCCAGCCGCCGGGCGCCGGCGGCCGAAGCGTGGATCAGATTCGTACGTTTGACGAAGTCGTAGACGCCGAGCGGCGACGAGAAGCGCGCCGTGCGAACCGTCGGCAGCACGTGGTTCGGACCGGCGCAGTAGTCGCCGAGCGACTCGGAGGAGTAGTGCCCGATGAAGATCGCGCCCGCATGCCGGATCTTCGGCAGCAGCGCTTCGGGATCCGATGTAACGATCTCCATGTGCTCGGGCGCGATGCGGTTGGAGAGCGCCACTGCCTCGTCGAAGTCGCGCGTCAGCACCAGCGCCCCGCGATTCGCCAGCGAAGCGGCAATGATCTCGCGCCGCGGCTGCGCAGGCAGCAGGCGCCGGATCGAAGCGGCGACCGCGTCGACCAGCCCGGCGTCGGGCGTCAGCAGCAGTGCCTGCGCGAGTTCGTCGTGCTCGGCCTGCGAGAACAGGTCCATCGCCACCCAGTCGGGGTTGGCCTCGCCGTCGGCGATGACCAGGATCTCGGTCGGGCCCGCGATCATGTCGATACCGACGGCGCCAAACACACGGCGCTTGGCGGCCGCGACGTAGGCATTGCCCGGCCCGACAATCTTGTCGACCGCGGGCACCGTGGCGGTTCCGTAAGCCAGCGCGGCAATCGCCTGCGCGCCGCCGATGGCGAACGCACGCGACACGCCGCCCAGGTGAGCCGCCGCGAGCACCAGCGCATTGCGCTCGCCGTCCGGCGTCGGCACGACCATGATCAGGCGTTCGACGCCCGCGACATGCGCCGGGATCGAGTTCATCAGCACCGACGACGGATACGCGGCCTTGCCGCCCGGCACGTAAAGCCCCGCGCTGTCGAGCGCGCTGATGCGCTGACCTGTCACGGTCCCGTCGGCTTCGCGCGCGGTCCAGTCGCCCTGCATCAGACGCGTGTGCTGGTCCTGATGGAACGCCCGGATGCGCTCGGCAGCCACCTGCAGCGCGGAGCGCTGGTCGGCCGGCAGGCCCTCGAATGCCGCGCGCATGTCGTCCTGGGCGATCTCGAGGTCGGCGACCGCGGCGGCCGACATGCGATCAAAACGGTTCGTGTATTCGAGCAGCGCCGCATCGCCGCGCTGGCGCACGTCATCGACAATCGCGTCGGCCGCGCGCTCGATCGACTTGTCGACCGCGGTGTCGACGACCACCAGGCGCGCGAACTCGACCTCGAAGCCGGGGTCGCGCGTGTCGAGCGTGCGGACGTTCATACCTGCACCGCGGCCTCGATCCGCTCGATCAGGGGCGCGATCTCGGCACGGCGTGTCTTCAGCGCCGACTGGTTGACGATCAGGCGCGACGAAATCGCGACGATCTCCTCGACTTCGACCAGGTTGTTGGCGCGCAGGGTTCCGCCGGACGAGACAAGGTCGACGATGGCGTCGGCCAGTCCGGCGAGCGGCGCGAGTTCCATCGAGCCGTAGAGCTTGATCAGGTCGACATGCACGCCCTTGGCCGCAAAGTGCTCGCGCGCGGTCTGCACGTACTTGGTGGCGACGCGCAGCCGTGCGCCCCGCCGAACGGCGCTGGCGTAGTCGAATCCCGCGGGCACGGCGACACACAGGCGGCAGCGCGCGATGCCGAGATCAACCGGCTGGTACAGCCCGCGGTCGCCCCACTGCGCGCTGTGCTCGATCAGCACATCCTTGCCCGCGACGCCGAGTTCGGCGGCGCCGTACTGCACATACGTTGGCACGTCGGAGGCGCGCACCACCACCACCCGCACGTTCGGATCCTGCGTGCCGATGATCAGCTTGCGCGATGACTCGGGATCTTCGAGCGGAGCGAGGCCGGCCGCGGCCAGCAGCGGCCGCGACTCATCGAAGATCCGTCCTTTCGACAGTGCAAGTGTGATCACGCGAACCCCGCCCCGGCCCTTTACTTCACGCGGTCGATGCGGGCGCCCACCGACGCCAGCTTCGCTTCCATCGCTTCGTAGCCACGGTCCAGATGGTATATGCGATCGATCAGCGTCTCGCCCTCCGCCACCAGCCCCGCGACGACGAGGCTCGCCGACGCGCGCAGGTCGGTCGCCATCACCGGTGCTCCGGTCAGGCGGGCCACGCCCTGCACGACCGCCGTGTTGCCTTCAATCGCAATGTTGGCGCCCAGCCGCTGCAGTTCGAGCACGTGCATGAAGCGGTTCTCGAAGATCGTCTCGGTGATGCGGCCGACGCCATCGGCAATAGCGTCGAGCGCCATGAACTGGGCCTGCATGTCGGTCGGGAACGCCGGATAAGGCGAGGTGCGCAGGCTGACCGCCCGGGGCCGGCTGCGCATGCGGACCCGGATCGCGTCGGCCGCGCAGTCGAGTTCCGCGCCCGCCTCGCGCAGTTTGTCGAGCACGGCATCGAGCGTTGACGGTGCGGCCTGCTGCAGCATGACGTCGCCGCCGGCTGCAGCGACGGCGCACAGGAACGTGCCGGTTTCGATGCGGTCCGGCATGACCCGGTGACGCGCACCGTGCAGCCTCTGCACGCCCTGCACAACGATGCGGTCGGTGCCGGCGCCGGCCACCCGCGCGCCCATCGCGTTCAGGGCGTTCGCCAGGTCGACCACCTCAGGCTCGCGGGCGGCGTTTTCGATGACGGTCTCACCATCGGCCAGCGTGGCCGCCATCATCAGGTTCTCGGTCCCGGTGACCGTGACCATGTCGGTCACGATGCGCGCGCCAGTCAGGCGCGGCGCCTCGGCAATCAGGTAGCCGCCCTCGACGCGGATGCGCGCACCCAGCAGTTCCAGCCCCTTGATGTGCTGGTCGACGGGCCGCGCGCCGATCGCGCATCCGCCCGGCAGGCTGACGCGCGCCCGGCCGCAACGCGCGACCAGCGGTCCAAGCACGAGGATCGACGCGCGCATCGTCTTGACGAGTTCGTACGGCGCCTCGGTGTGGGTCACGGCATCGGCGCGCAGCCGCACCACCGGACCTTCCCGCTCCGCAGCCACGCCCATCTGGCGCAGCAGCTTCAGCGTGGTGACGACGTCCTGCAACTGCGGGACGTTTTCCACCACCAGTTCATCGGCGGTCAGCAGGGACGCACACAGGATCGGCAGCGCAGCGTTCTTGGCGCCCGAGATCCTGATCTCGCCTTGCAGCGGCACGCCGCCGCGGATCTTCAGCTTATCCATGGGTACTGTCGTCGTCGCGGGCAGTCCGCGAAAGACCACCGGCCGGGTGATGCGCAGCGGGCGCGGCCCGCGGGAATCGGCAACAGGATCAAGCATGGCGGCACTCCTTCGGCAGGGTCCGCACGCTGCGGACTGTGCCGAAGGGTGAGCGTCAGGCTTGAAGCGACCGCGAAGCCGCGGTGAAGAAGCGATGAAGTGCTACGGCGCACGTTCACTTCTGCGCCTCGTACTCGGCGGGCGTCAGCGTGCGCATCGACAGCGCATGGACCTCTGCCCGCATGCGATCCCCCAGCGCCGCGTAGACGAGCTGGTGGCGCGCCACGCGCGCCTTGCCCTCGAACGCGGGGCTGACAATCAAGGCATTGAAGTGCCGTCCATCGCCCTCGACCTCGAGCACACTGCACTGCAGGCCGGCAGCGATGTAGCGGCGCACGTCGTCGGGCGTCGGTTCCATCAGTTCCTCAGCTTGTAACCACGCGCCAGCATCCGCAACGCAACGGTAGCGGTCAGCAGCAGGGCGGCGACCACGACGACGAGGCTCAGCCAGGGTGACACGTCGGACTGGGCGAAAAAGCCGTAGCGGAAGCCGTCGATCATGTAAAAGAAGGGATTCAGATGCGACACGCCCTGCCAGAAAGGAGGCAGGCCGTGCACCGAGTAGAACACGCCGGACAGAAATGTGGCCGGCATCACGACGAAGTTCTGGAAGGCAGCGAGCTGGTCGAACTTGTCGGCCCAGATGCCGGCGATGACGCCCAGCGAACCGAGCATGGCACTGCCCAGGACCACGAAGATCACGATCCAGTGCGGCGCCTTGAAGCCGGGCGGCCCAAACCACACCGCGACCACGAACACTCCAAGGCCGACGACGAGCCCGCGCACCATCGACGCCAGTACATATGCGCCGAACAGCTGCCAGTGCGAAAACGGCGGCAGCAGGATGAACACGAGGCTGCCCATGATCTTCGACTGGATCAGGCTCGACGATGAATTGGCGAAGGCGTTCTGCAGCACCGACATCATGACCAGCCCCGGAATCAGGAACGCCGCATAGCTCACGCCGGGAAACGCCTCGACGTGGTCGGCCAGCACCTGGCCGAAGACCAGCAGGTAGAGCAC
>DAOMFI010000037.1:18310-20022 GCA_035429725.1 Burkholderiaceae bacterium
TCGACGCCGCAGCCGGCGGCCGCGCATTCGGCCAGCACACGGCCAACATCGGACGGCTGCGCCAGGCGCAGCGTCAGCAGCCCGTCGCGCTCCTCGATCCGGTGCGCCAGCACCGACGCCGGGGGGATGCCCTGCGGGCGCATCGTCAGCTGCAGCCCGGCGATGCGGCCCAGCAGCGCCCGCGTCGTGTCCAGCGCGACGATGCGGCCGGCCTTGAGCATCGCGATCCGCTCGCACAACGCCTGCGCCTCCTCCAGGTAGTGCGTGGTCAGCACGATCGTGTGGCCTTCGCGGTTCAGGCGCCGGATGAAGGCCCACAGCGTCTGCCGCAATTCGACATCGACGCCCGCGGTCGGCTCGTCGAGCACGATCACCGGCGGCTTGTGCACCAGCGCCTGCGCCACCAGCAAGCGCCGCTTCATGCCGCCCGACAATGCGCGCGTATTGGTGTTTGCCTTGGCGGTGAGGCCGAGGTTTTCCAGCACTTCGTCGATCCAGGCGCCGTTATCCTGCAGCCCGAAGTAACCGGACTGGAAGGCCAGCGTCTCTCGCACCGTGAAGAACGGGTCGAACGCGAGTTCCTGGGGCACGACACCCACCGACAGCCGGGCCGCACGGAAGTCGTCGACGACGTCGTGGCCCATGATCGCAACGCGGCCGCTGTTCGCGCGCACCAGGCCGGCGATGATCGAGATCAAGGTCGTCTTGCCGGCACCGTTGGGCCCGAGCAGGCCGAAGAATTCGCCGCGCTCGATGGTGAGGTCGACGTTATCCAGCGCCAGCACAGAGCCGTAGCGCTTGGACACGGAGTTGACCTGGATGGCGGCAGTCACGGGCGGGCGCCGACGTGCAGCGAAGGCACGTCAACGGGAAGCGAAGGATTATAGAAGCGCGGCCACTATGCCGCGGGCGTGGCGACGGGCAGCAGCTCACCGACCCCATAGACACCGGCAAGACTGACCAGGCCCGCGGGCAAGCCCGTCACCTTCAGCGTGAGACCACGTTCGCGCGCCACGCGCTGCCACTCGAGCAGCACCGCCACGGCCGAGGAGTCGCAGCGGGCCACACCGGTGAGGTCGAACTCCACGTCACCACGCTCGATCGCAGCGCGCCCCAGCGCCGCCACTTCGGCGGCGTTGGCCATACCGATATCGTCGACCTCGATCCGCACGCGCGTCAGGCCTTCTTGGAGGTGTCGAGCGCACGGTTGCGCTCGGTCAGCGACTTGATCAGCCCATCGACTCCGCCCGAGCTGATCTCGGTGGCAAATTGCGTCTTGTAGTTCTCGACCAGCCAGACGCCCAGCACGTTGACGTCGTAAATTTTCCAGGCGGAGTTCTGTTTCTCGAGCCGGTAATCGAGCTGGATCGCCTCGCCGCGGGAAGGCACGACGCTGGTACGCACCAGGACATCGGTGTCAGTCGGCTGGGCCCGGTAGGGACGCATCTGGACCTGGTGATCCTTCACCTGCGCCAGCGCCCCGCTGTAAGTGCGAACCAGCAGTGTGCGGAACTCGCGCGTCAGCGCGGCGCGCTGCTCCGGAGTCGCGCTGCGCCAGCCGCGTCCCACCGCCAGTTGCGTCATCTTCTGAAAATCGACGTAAGGCAGGATCTTCTCGTCGACCAGCTTCTGGACCCTCGCCACGTCACCCGCGGCGATCGCCTTGTCGGCCTTGATCGTTTCGAGGACGTTCGTCGTCAGGTCGCGCACCA
>DAOMFI010000037.1:20122-22054 GCA_035429725.1 Burkholderiaceae bacterium
CCGGGCCCGAAGCCCCACACGCCGAGCGTCTGGCCGAAGTCCTCGCGATGACGCTCCAGCCCCAGGTCGGTGGCCGGATCGAAGCAGCCGACGAGGCCGAACGTCGTGTTGACCAGGAATCGCCCGACGTCGGAGACGGCCTCCTCCGGCTTGCCCTGCAGTGCGTTGTTGATGGCGGTCGACGGTCCCCGCAGGTTGAAAAACGCATTGGAAAAGCACTCGCGTAAACCCTCGGGGAGCTTCGCGTACAACTCGGCCACCGGCTTCAGCACAGCGGCGTCGAAACCTTCATTGAAGGCAAACACATTGCGGTTGACCTTCTCCCACGGGTCGCGCGGGTCCTGCCCCGCATTGGGCGGCAACGTGGCGCAGCCGGTCCCAACGAGGACGAGCAGCAGCACGGCAGTGCGCCACACGTGGCGCAAGGCGCTTTGCACAGAGTGAGCGTCACACCGCATCGCTGGTTCCAGCAGCCCTATTTCTTCTCCGAACCGCTCTCGGCGGCGCGGTTGTAAAGAAACTGGCCGATCAGGTTCTCCAGCACGACCGCCGACTGCGTCATCTTGATCTGGTCGCCGCCCGCCAGGTTCTTGTCTGCGCCGCCGGGCTCGAGGCCGATGTACTGGTCGCCGAGCAGCCCCGAGGTCAGGATCTTCGCCGACGTGTCATTCGGGAATTTCACCCGGCTGTCGACTTCGATCGTCACGAGCCCCTGGAAGCTCTGCGGATCGAGCGCGATCGCGGTCACGCGCCCCACGGTCACGCCGGCACTCTTGACCGGCGCCCGCACTTTCAGGCCGCCGATGTTGTCAAACTTGGCGGTCAGTGCGTAGGTCGAGCCGACGCTGAAGCTGGCGAGGTTCGCCGCCTTCAGCGCCAGGAAGACCACCGCGAGCAGGCCGAGCAGCACGAACAAGCCGACCAGTGTCTCTATTCCCTTGCGTCCCATCGAACGACTCCTGCCTAATCCTGCACTGAACTGCTAACCCGGCGTGCTGAACATCAGCGCCGTCAGAACGAAGTCCAACCCGAGTACTGCCAGCGACGAGATGACGACTGTCCGCGTCGTCGCCTGCGCCACGCCTTCGGGCGTGGCCTGCGCCTCGTAGCCCTGATACAGCGCCACGAACGTACAGGCGATGCCGAACACGACGCTCTTGATGATGCCGTTGCCGACGTCGTCCCAAACGTCGACGCCGCTTTGCATCTGTGACCAGAAGGCGCCAGGGTCGATGCCGATCATCTGCACGCCGACGACATAGCCGCCGAGGATGCCGACCGCCGAAAAGATCGCCGCCAGCAGCGGCATCGCGATGACGCCGGCGACGAAGCGCGGCGCGAGCACGCGCGATTTCGGGTCGACCGCCATCATTTCCATGGCGGCCAGCTGCTCGCCGGCCTTCATCAGCCCGATCTCGGCCGTCAGAGACGTCCCCGCGCGCCCCGCATACAGGAGGCCGGTCACCACCGGGCCCAGCTCTCTCACCAGTGACAGCGCCACCAGCAGCCCGAGCGATTCGGCCGCGCCGTAGCGCGACAGCGTGTAATAGCCCTGCAAAGCCAGCACGAAGCCGACCGCGAGGCCCGACGCCGCGATGATGACGAGCGAGTAGTTGCCGATCGCGTGCACCTGCGCTGCGGTCAGGTGCGGGCGACCGAGCGCTGCCGGAATGTTTCTGACCAGTTCGGCGAAGAAGAACGCGCTGTGACCGAGGCCGCGCAGCACCTCCAGCGCGCGGCGCCCCAGCGTCGGCAGGAACTCGGCCGCCGTCATGCACGCAGCCCCAGGTCTTCGGCATAGGTGCGGGCCGGGTAGTGGAACTTCACCGGGCCGTCGGGCTCGCCCAGGATGAACTGGCGCACTTCCGGGTCGTCCGAATCCTGCACCTCGGCTGGCGTGCCATGCCCCACGATGCGGCCGCCCGAGATCAC
>DAOMFI010000037.1:22154-24958 GCA_035429725.1 Burkholderiaceae bacterium
GGAAACGCCACGTTGTCGAACACGGTCAGGTCGGTGAAAAGCGCGCCAAACTGGAACAGCATGCCGAGCCGCCGCCGTAGCGCGTAGAGCGACTCGCGATTGCGCGGATCGACGGGCGCGCCGTCGAAGGTCACCGTGCCGCGCTGGGGGGTCAGCACGCCGCCGATCAGTCGCAGCAGGGTCGTCTTGCCGCAGCCGGACCCGCCCATGATGGCGATGACCTTGCCGCGCGGAAACGCCATCGTGACGTCGGACAGGATGACCCGCTGGTCATACCCGAACGTCACATGGTCGATCGCGACGAGCGCGTCGTTCGTCATCGTCAGAGGGAACCGGGAACGGCCCGAGAGTCACGCGGCGCCCACGGCGCCGGGTACAGGGCAAAGGCGGCGATTGTCGCACGCCACCCCGGCGGATGAACGCTGCCGGGGCGCGCCGCGGACTAGCGCAACGGGGTGATGACGCCGTTGGACACGGACACGCGATCACCGGGCCGGAATGCGGGCCTCTGGTAGACGCGCACCGTGCGATCGATGCCGTCTTCGAATCGGACGCGCACATCCCAGACCTGCCGGGTATCCGCCTGGCCGGCGACTGCACTGCCGGCCATGCCCCCCGCCACGCTGCCGGCAGCCGTCGCGATCGTCTGCCCGGCGCCGCCACCGATGTTGCTGCCGAGCCAGCCCCCAAGGACCGCGCCGCCGATCGCGCCGACGACCTGGGTGGTCTGGTTCGCCTCGGTGCTCTCGGCAATCGACTGGACCACTCCAGTGCCGGACACGCCAGCGCCTGGCGTGCTGGCGCAGCCGATCAGCGTCACGGCCGCCAGTACCAGTACCCAACGAAAGAATGCCGTCATCGTCCGCTCACTCCGGCGTCGTGTTGAGATAGAACATCGCGGCCAGCAGCGGCCCGGGCTTGCCGAGCGGCGCGAGCCAGCGATCGAAGATCTCCCTGATCGCGCCGGAGCGGTAGACCTGCACCAGCCCGCGGTTGACGGCGAGGCGGAACGCCGGGTCGCGGCGCATCATCAGGGCGTACGGCTCGAACGAGAAGTCGTCCTGCAGGAGCGTGTACTTGATGTCGCTGCGGGCCAGGACGACGCTGCCGACGAGGACCACGCGGTCAGCGGCGTAGCCATCGATGCGCTTCTCGTTCAGCGCTGCCATCGCCTCGGCCTCGTCCTTCACGTTGACCACGCGCGCATCGATCAGTTTCTCCTTCAGCGCGGCTTTCAGGCTGGTCTCGGTCGTCGTGCCGGGCTTCACGCCGACCGTCTTGCCGGCGAGATCCGCCAGCCGACCCAGCTTGGAGTCCGCCAGCACCAGCACGGCACCGCCGTCGACGAAGGTCAGGTTCGAAAAGTCGACACGCTCCTGGCGGCCCAGGGTCACCGTCGTGTTGCCGCACTCGAGGTCGATCGCACCGCTCACGACCTGGTCGAAGCGATTGGCCGAGGTGACCGCTACCCACTTGACGGCCAGGCTGCCACCCAGCGTGCGCTCGATGCTCGCAGCGACGCGCTTGCATAGATCAACCGAATAGCCGGCCGGCTGCCCGTCGGGACCGACAAACGAGAACGGCGGGGAGTCGGTCCGGTAACCGAGCGTGATGGCCTTGGAATCGCGGATCTTCTTCAGAGTATCGGCAGTCTGTGCCTGGCTTCCGCAGGCGAGCAGCAGTCCGAAAAGCGCAAGCAGCAGTTTTGACATCGCTTCGACCTTTCGCATTGTTCTTGTCGGGCCGCCACACCGGCGGCCGGGGCCGAAGCGTACCAGCGGACGATCAACTTCTCACGGGGCGCCGCTCGCGCCGCGCCAGGTTCAGCGCGCGCAGTTCTTCGTCGTCGTCCGCGACCGTGAAGAAAGCGTCGAGCACGGACGGCGCGATCGGCCGCGCGCGGCCGCTCGCCAGATCGACAAAGGTCCAGATGGTCTCGCCGCGCGCCACGAGCTTGCGCTGGCGCAGCACCGCGTAGCGACGGAGGCAGTTGCTTCCGTCCCAGCGGGCGATCCACGTGTAGATGTCGAGCGAGTCGCCGGCGTGCGCGGGCCGCAGGTATTCGACGAAGTGAGAGGCCGCGAACCACGCCGTCCGGTCGGCGAAGTAACGCTCCATCGGCCAGCCCTGCGCGTTGGAGTGCTCGACCGCGACCTCTTCCATCCAGCGCAGGTATTCGCGGTTGTTGACATGGCCCACGGCGTCGATGGACTCGGGCCCGACCACCAGTGGCCTGTGGTAGATGCGCGGCATGCTGCGAGCTTAACGCGCCGCGTCAGAGCGGCGCGCCTGCCCAAGCGTGCTCCCGCGGACACCGCGCACCTTCATGGCCGCGCGCGCCGCGCCGTTACGCCCGAGTAGAGGCATACGTCGACGCACGCATTGACGGGGCTTAGCCCTGCCTGGACCGGCCCCGCAGTGTCACCGCCGGCGAACGGCTTACCGCGCCTGCAGCGAGTACAGGTAATCGACCAGCGCCAGGATGCGCGCCCGCACGAACTGCTCGGAGTTGAAGGCAAAGCCACCGTAATAGGAGGCCGCCTTTTCCGTATACGTCGTGCCCCAGATCGGCATGTTGCGCGGGCCGTGGCCCTTGAGGGCCTGCCGGCCGTCGATGATCTCGATCATGCGATCCGCCGGGAACACGCCGCCGTTGCGCTTGGCGATCGTCGTCAGGTCAGGCACCGGCAGCTTCAGGTATTGGGCGAAATATCCATCGCCCTTGCCGGTCAGCCCGTGACAGGCGATGCAGTTCGACTCGTATTCCTGCTTGCCAAGATCGCTGCGCGCCTCGGCCCAGGCCG
>DAOMFI010000038.1:0-23888 GCA_035429725.1 Burkholderiaceae bacterium
TTCTTCTTCCAGTTGAACGACGGCGAGCAGTTGTAGGCGAGCATCTTGCCGGGAAACTGCTTGTGGATCGCTTCGGCGAAGGCCTTGGCATAGGCCAGGTCGGGCTTGCCGGTCTCGCACCACACGAGGTCCGCATAGGGCGCATAGGCCAGCCCGCGCGAGACCGCCTGGCCCAGGCCGGGCTTGGTCTTGAAGAAGCCTTCCACGGTGCGTTCGCCGGTCAGATACGGTTTGTCGTTGTCGTCGACGTCAGACGTGACGAGGTCGGCGGCTTCGGCGTCCGTGCGCGCGACCAGCAAGGCCGGCACGCCCATCACGTCGGCGGCAAGGCGCGCCGCCACCAGCTTCGCCACGGCCTCGCGGGTCGGCACCAGCACCTTGCCGCCCATGTGGCCGCACTTCTTGACCGAGGCCAGCTGGTCCTCGAAGTGCACGCCGGCCGCGCCGGCTTCGATCATCGACTTCATCAGCTCGAAAGCGTTCAGCACGCCGCCGAAACCCGCCTCGGCATCGGCCACGATGGGCGCGAAGTAATCGACGTAGCCGGCGTCGTTCGGGTTCTTGCCTTCCATCCACTGGATCTGGTCGGCGCGCGTGAACGTGTTGTTGATGCGGCGGACCACCGCGGGCACCGAATTGGCGGGATACAGCGACTGGTCGGGATACATCTCGCCGGCCAGATTGGCGTCGCCTGCGACCTGCCAGCCCGACAGGTAGACGGCCTTGAGCCCGGCCTTGACCTGCTGCATCGCCTGGTTGCCCGTCAGGGCGCCGAGCGCATTGACGAACGGCTCCTCGTTGATCAGACGCCAGAGTTTCTCGGCACCGCGCTTGGCCAGCGTGTGTTCGACCTGCACCGATCCGCGCAGACGGACAACGTCCTCGGCGGTGTAGCCGCGCTTGATTCCCTTCCAGCGCGGGTTTTCGTTCCACTCCTTCTGGAGTCGCTGAGCCTCGAGTTCGCGTGCCGTCATTTATTCCTCTCCTACGTGGATCACCGGATTTGGCCTGTCCGTCAGGGGCGACGGATTGGTAGAAATGCTAAGCGCGATCGCGCAACGCAGCAAGTCCAATAACTTTTATAAGACCTACACCGTAACGCTTTTATAACAATGACTTACGAAATTGTTTTCGCATTTCGGAACGTTGTTCGATCTCCTGAAAAACCGCACGCTGCTCTGCGCCAAGGGCTTTCCGCAATACGGAATGCCCCGCGCGATCCGAAAAGTCAGGGCCAGCGGTGGGCATCGGATTCGTGCCAGCGGCTCGGCAGCGGGGGCAATGCAGGAGTGTGCAGCAGGCGATGTTCCGGCGCGGGCCGCGCCGTTTCAATGCAGAGGCTGCTGACTGACGATCACGCCATCACGGTCAGCGTAGATCCATTGGCCCGGGCGCATCGTCGCGCCCAGAAACGACACCGGAATGTCGCGCTGACCCTCGCCGCGCTTGATCGATCGCCGCGGATTCAGCGCAAGCGCGCGCACGCCGATTTCGCACGCATCGATCTCGTCGGCGTCGCGGGCGCAGCCGTAGATCACGAGCCCTGCCCAGCCGTTACGCGCTGCGGCAGCAGCCAGATTGCCTCCGAGCACGGCGCAACGCAGGCTGCCGCCCGCATCGACGACGGCCACCCGTCCCGCGCCGGCTTCCTTGACCAGATCGGCGAGCAGGCTGTTGTCTTCGAAGAGCTTCAGAGTTACCACCGGACCGCTGAACGCGTTGATGCGACCGAGCGCGATCAGGCCGGGCTGCAGCACCTGGACAGTTCCACTTTCAATCTCGGCCTCATGGGCATCGAGCAGGTCCGTCGTGGCGAAGCGAGTCGTGCTCAGGCGTGCCCCCGCTGTGTCAGAGCGGCGCGGGCGCTGCCGCCGACGCGCCACGCCGTCAGCAACGCTGCGACCTGCAGCACGGCAACCGCAATCAACGCCTCGTTGAAGTGGCCCGCATCGAGCAGCGGCCCGAACAGCAGCGGCGACAGCGCCAACCCCGTATCGAGCCCGGAGTAGACGAACCCGTAGACGCGGCCAAATGCCGCCTTGCCGAAGCGACTGGTCGCGGCGCGACGCACCAGCAAGTCACGGTTCGGGCCAGCAACCCCAACGCCAAAGCCCATCAGCACCATCAGAGGCAGCAGCATGGCCGCGGGCGGCAACCCCGAAGCGAGAATGACCGCCATCGTGGCTGCAAGCCCGAGCGCGGCCGCGATGAGCCATTCGTTGTGCTCGCTGCGCGCCGCCAGGAAGCCGCCGGTCACGATCCCGGCTGCGCTTCCCAGAAGATAGGCGGTAAGCCCGGCGGTCGCGATCGCCAGCGACACGCCATAGACCTCGCCAAGGATGGCCGGCGAGTAGTTCTGCAGAATGCCGAACGCCGCCGTGGTCAGGAAGAAGAACGCAAAGCACAGCCAGACGGCCCCGGACTGAAGGAAACCAAAGCGGCTGCGATCGATGGGCCTGGCCTGCTCCTCGGCGCGTGCAACGACCTCGTGCGCGGCGTCTCCGAGCACGCCACGCCGCAGCCAGAGGATTGCCAGCACACCAAATCCGACGCCCGCCGCGGCGAGTCCGGCCACGTTCCAGTTGGTGGCGCTGGCAATGCCGGCCATGAACACGGGAGCCGCAGCCCAGCCCAGGTTGCCGGACAGGCCATGGACTGAAAACGCATGCCCGAGCCGCGGCTGTGCCACTCGATGATTCAGCAGCGTGAAGTCGGCCGGATGAAAGATGCTGTTGCCGAGTCCCGCGACCGCGGCCGTCATCAGCAGCATCGGATAGTTGTGAGAAATGCCAAGCAACAGGCCGGAGCAAGCCAGAAGACCGATGCCGAAGAACAGAACCGGCCGTGCACCGACTCGGTCAACGACGAAACCGGCGACCGCCTGGCCGACGCCGCTGACGATGAAAAATACGGTCATCAGCAAGCCGGCCTCCGTGAAGCTGAGCGAAAAGTCACGCATCAGCCACGGAAACAGCGGCGGCAGCATCAGGTGGAAGAAGTGCGAGGTCCCGTGCGCCAGCCCGACCAGACCGATGATCTCGGCATCGTGTCGCAGTGACATCGCGGGCGCGGGCGCACTCATCGGCGTTCTGGGCAGTTGCAGCGCGAAGCAGAGCGACGACTTTATCAGACGACCCGTCGACTGCAGCGCGGAGTCATGGCTCGTCCAACGCCGTTAAGCTTCGACGCGCAAGGCATTGGGCCTCGATCGCACCATCCTATGAGCGAACTTGTCCACCTGTTGAGCCGAACGGCACTCGCTATCGCCCTGGCGATCGGAATCCCGGCTGTCTCGAGCCAGGAAGCGGTCCAGGTCCGCATCATTGCGATCAATGACTTTCACGGTCACCTCGAACCCGGCGACAACGCGGTGCAGGTGCCCGACCCGGATGATCCGTCGCGAAGTGTGTCGTTGCGCAGTGGCGGCGCGGCGCACCTCGCCACCCGTATCCGGCAACTGCGCGGCGAGCAGCGCAACAGCGTCGTCGTGTCGTCCGGTGACCTGATCGGCGCTTCGCCCCTCGTTTCGGGTCTGTTCTTCGACGAACCGACGATCGAGGTCATGAACGCCATCGGCCTCGATCTGAACGCCGTCGGGAACCACGAGTTCGACCGCGGAGCGCAGGAGCTGCTGCGCATCGTAGGCGGAGGGTGCCGCTCCGACACCGTGGGCGACAGCGTGAGCTGTGCATCACGGAGCCGCGCGTACACGGGCGCCCGCTTTCCGTTCATCGCGGCAAACGTCGATGACCGCGAGGGCCGACCGCTCTTCGTACCGGCCGTTGTTCGCAGTTTCGACGGTGTGAAAGTCGGCTTCATCGGCGCCGTCACCCGCAGCACACCGGGCATCGTCCAGCCGGCCGGCATCGCGGGCCTGCGCTTCTCCGGCGAAGCGCAGGCCATCAATGCCGCCGCCGGGCAGCTGCGACGGCAAGGCGTCAATGCCATTGTCGCGGTCATTCACGAAGGGGGCGACGCCGACGGCGGATTCAACGACTGCGTCAACCCGCGTGGCGCGATCTTCGACATCGAACGCCAGCTCGGCCCGGAGGTCGACGTCGTCCTGTCGGCGCATACGCACCGCGGCTACCGCTGTTTGGTCAACGATCGCCTCGTAATCCAGGGAGCGTCATTCGGCCGGCTGATTTCGGTCGTCGATCTGTCGATCGACCGAACGAACGGTGAAGTGCTGCGCGACCGGACCCGCGCACGCAACATGCCTGTGCCCAATGGCTTGTCGGACTCGATCCGACTGCAGGCTGCCTATCCCGCACTGCCTCCGGACTCTGAAGTCGCCGCGATCGTCGAGCACTACCGCGAGCGCTCGGCGCCATTGGCCAGTCGGCCCGTCGGTCGGCTCGCCGGGGTATTCGACCGCAACCCGACCGCTGGCGGCGACCATGCGCTGGGCCGACTCATCGCCGACGCCCATCTGGAAGCCACGCAGGAACAGGGCGCCGTCGTCGCATTCACCAATCCCGGCGGCATACGCACCGAGCTGAGGCCGCACTCCGCACAGGGCACGGTCACGTTCGGCGATCTGTACACGGCGCAGCCGTTCGGCAATGCGCTGGTGACTGTCACGCTGACCGGGGCTCAACTCAGGACCTTGCTTGAACAGCAATGGAGCGCCCGCAACGCCGACCGTCCCCGCATCCTGCAACCGTCGCGCGGCTTCAGCTACGCATGGGACCCGGCGCGGCCGGCCGGCGCACGCGTCATTGCCGATTCGATGCGGCTTAACGGCCGTGGCATCGCGTCAGAAGCCAACTACCGGGTGACGGTCAACAGTTACCTCGCTGGCGGCGGCGACGGCTTTCGCGTGCTGCGCGATGGCCGCGATGCCGTTGGCGGCCCGCTGGACATCGACGCGCTCGTGACCTTTGTGCGCCGTGCATCGGCCGATCAGCCGCTGCACCCGGACCGTGCGGCACGCATCGAACGACGCGATTGATCGTCGACCCTCCGGTGAGATAATCCGCGTTTTCGCCCTGCAGGAACCACCCATGCGCCGCAACCGCGCGAGCACCCGTGCTCGGCACTCGGCCGACGCTGAAACACTCGTCAAGATGGCGCGCCGTCTGGCCGAGTCGGGCAGCCGGCTGGAAGACCAGCTCTGGCAGCGCCGCCTGATCGAGCTGATCAACGATCGACTGGCGCGCCGCAGTGACGAAGCCATTGACGCCGCGCTCGACGACCTCGGGCGCACCAGCCAGCGCGCCTACGATGATCTGGCAGACCTGGCGGAGAGCTGCGCCGAGTCGACCGCCGTGGAGATCGACGGCAAGCCACACGACGTACTGCTGCTCGCCCTGCCGCTGCTGGCCTGGTCGCGCTACAAGCTGCCCGCCACGACGCTGCCGACCAGCGTGCTGGACAATCTGCGCGCGCAGGTCGCGGGGCACATTGCCGCGCGCGACGCACGCGTGGCGGTTGCCGATTTCCTGTACGCGATCGACCAGCTGCCGGAGGCCTTTGGGGAAGTTCGCCGCCTGACCGAGCAGCTGGGTGACGCCGCCGCCGAAGGCATCGCGCTGCACATCGACCCGCGCAAGCAGAGAGAACCGATCGGCATGCTGGCCGACACGCGCTACGTCATCCTGGCTGTCGCCGTGCCCAGCGGCGCGCCGCTCTTTCACTGGCAGGAACTGGGGGTCGACCCCGACGCAAAGATCGGCGCGCTGTCGGCCTTTCGCGAACAGGCGGCCTCAGTCCTGCAGCCGATCCTGACCGGTTGCCGGTATCGCGTCCTCTCGCCCACGGCATTTCACTCGGCCCTGCGATTCGCCGATCGTGAGCTGCGCGAGTTCTCGCTCGACGCAGCCGTCGCCTATCTGAAGCTGGCCTACGATTTCGCGCCCGCCATGCTGGCGGCCGCGGCAGGCCTGTTCGAGGACCCGCAGGGCAATTCGGGCGGCGAGGTGCGCATCGGACTGGCGAAGGCCACCGACGACGATGCCGTGATCGAAGGCGTGGTGTGGCCGCTGCTGGGCGACGATGAAGACCAGACGATGGAAGATGTCGAAAAGGCACTGCGCGCGCTCGGCATCAGCCGCGTTGTCATGCACACGCACCGCTTTCCGCTGGAGTTCTGCGACGACTGCGGCGCGCCGATGTTCCCTAACGCCGCCGGGCACGTCGTGCACGCCGAGCCGCCGGACGAAGCCGAGGATCGTCCCGCCACGCCGCTGCACTGAGCTGTGCCTATCTCGCCGGGACCAGGGCGTCGATCAGTGCGCGCAGCCTCGGCGTGACGTGCCGGGCCGACGGATAGACAAGCGAGATCGGCATCGGCTTCGGGCGGTGCGTCGCCAGCACCTCAGTCAGTCGGCCCGCGCGTAGCGCTTCCGCGGCCATGTAGTCCGGTACCTGCGCGATTCCGGCGGCCAGCGTGGCCGCGACGACGACGGCCTCGCCATCGTTCATGACACACCGCGTCGGGGGCACGAATTCGACGGCACGCCGACCTTCGTGAAACTGCCAGGCGCGCGGGCGCCCGCTGCTCGGAAGGCGGAATACCAGGCAGTCGTGCTGATCCAGGTCGGACGGTGTCTTCGGCGTACCGCGCTTGCGCAGATACGTCGAGTTTGCGCAGGTCACGAGCGCCTGCTCTCCCAGGCGACGCGCCACCAGGGTCGAGTCCCCCAGCTCGCCGATGCGGACTACAGCATCCAGCCCCAGCTGCACGAGGTCGACCCAGCGGTCGGAAAACCCGACGTCGAAGGACAGCTTGGGATACCGATTCGCCAGCCGAACCAGCGCGGGCACGACGACACGCTTGCCGTAGGTCGTCGGCACGCTGAGCCGCAGCGTTCCACTCGGTTGGCCGCGCACGCCTTCCGCTTCGGCGCGGATGCCTTCGACCTCGTCGACGATGCGGCGGCAGCGGGCATACAGTTCCTGGCCTTCGCCGGTCAACGTGACCTGGCGCGTCGTGCGATGAAAGAGGCGCAGCCCGAGATCCTGCTCGAGCCGCGCAACCGACTTTGCCACCGCCGACGGGGAAAGTCCCAGCTCGCGCGCAGCGCCGGCAAAGCTCCCATGCCGGGCTGTCTCGGCAAAGGCGAAGAATCCCTGGAATCCAGACATGGCGAATTGCAGATGTTTTGTCGTTAATGCTACGACATTTGTTGCCCTTCCGTCCCGGCTTCGGACTGAACACACTCCGCTTCGCGGTGCACGACACCGCTGGAACAAGATCGAAACCCGAAGGAGTTACACATGACCATCGCAAACGAGGCCGCCCTTCCGCCGTCCGGACTTCCGGGCATCTCCCACCTGACCGTCGCCGGCCGGGATACGGGTCAGTCCGTCTCCGTTTGGCGGCAGCGGATCGAGCCCGCATATGGCACGCCGGCGCATCGCCACCTGTGCGACGAAGTGGTCACGGTGCAGCGCGGCTGTGCCGAACTACGCATGGGCGGCACGAGCCGCCGCCTGCGCGAAGGCGAAACGGTCGTGCTGCCGGCGAACGTCGATCACCAGATCCTGAACGTCGGCGCCGAACCGCTCGAAGTGGTCGCCGTCTTCACCGAGTCGCCGGTACAGACTGTCGCCCCCGACGGCACGAGTATCGACCTGCCGTGGCGCAGCTGACTCGTGGCGTGGGCGGCGCTCGCCACGCCTCCTGAGCAGGCGTGGCGCCGCCCGATTACGCGTACATCCAGTCGCGGGTCAGAGGCAAGTCAGTCAGGCCCGGCGACCGGTTGATGCAGGTGAGAATCTGGTAGACGTTCATCCATCCCTGCTGGAAGGCGTAGGAGCACCCGGCAAGGTAGATGCGCCAGGTCCTGAGCGTCCGCGCAGGAACGAGGCGCACGGCGTCGGCGCCTCTCTCTTCGAGGCGTCGATACCACTGGGCCAGAGTCTGCGCGTAGTGCGGCCGCAGCGACTCGACGTCGACTGTCTCGAACCCGGCGGCGGAGATCTCGCGCACGGCCACGTGCAGGTGCGGCAGTTCGCTGTGCGGGAACACATGGCGCTCCATGAACTCACTGACGCCGCTGCCGACGGACCGGCTCTCGACGTCGGACGCGGTGATGCCGTGATTCAGGAACAGACCGCGGTCGCGCAGAACCGCGGCAACGGCGCGAAAGTAGGCGGGCAGATTCCGCAACCCCACGTGCTCGAACATGCCGACGCTGGCTACCTTGTCAAAGGCGGCCACGCCGAATCGATTGGGAAGGTCCCGGTAGTCCATCAGCAGGATCTCGACCCGCCCGCTGAGACCGGCCTCCGCAACGCGCTCACGTGCGAGTTCGGCCTGAGCCTCCGACAGGGTAATGCCGACCGCGCTGACGCCATAGTGGCGCGCGGCGTGCAGCACCAGCGCGCCCCAGCCGCAACCCACATCGAGCAGCCGCTCGCCCTGGTTGAGCCGAAGCTTGCGGCAGATGTGGTCGAGCTTGGCGACCTGGGCTTCGTCGATCGACTCCCGACCCGTGCGGAAGTACGCGCACGAATACACCATGCGCTGGTCGAGCCACAGCTGGTAGAACTCGTTGCCGACATCGTAGTGATGCTGGATCGCGGCGCGATCGTCGCCGCGGCGGTGCAGGCGCCATGCCTGCATCGCCCGCTGCGCCACTGAGAAGCCACAGGCTTCGACCACGCTCTGGCCGATCGCCATGGCTTCCACCAGGTCGCCCTCGATGTCGAGCTTGCCGTCGATAAAGGCGTCGCCGAGAAACTCCAGCGTCGGCGCCGCCAGGCCCGGCAGCAGCGAGCGGTCCCGGATGCGGAGAGTCACACGGGTCGGTTGCCCTAGATCGACCGCCGACTGATCCGGGAAGACGATGCGCAGCGGAACGCCGCCGCGTCGCGACCAGGCATCGGCGAGCAGCCGTGCCCCTCCCGACGGTGCCTTCGCGCCGGCGGCACGGTCAACGCGGGAACTGACATCAACGAATCCCATTTGAACCTCCTTGCAGAGGGTGGGCCGTCAATCAAGCAAGACCGCTTCCAATTTAGCTCCGGCATCCGACATTGCCAAGGAGCGATCCGCGAACGCGCAATGGGAGCCGTCGGCGTCCACAGGCGGCTAGTTCCAGTGTCTGAAGCGCGGTTGAGCTCCGTCGTCGGCGCGCCCTTGCGGCCGGCCTGCAGCAGAAGTTCAGATGGCCGCGGCGATGGCGCGGCCCAGGTCCTCGGTCCCCGCCGTCCCGCCGATGTCGCGGGTCAGCGGCGCGTGCTTCGGTCCTGCCTCCAGGACGCGCTCAATGGCGTTCAGTACGGAGGCAGCAGCCGCGCCATGACCGAGCCAGTCCAGCATCAGCGATGCGCTCCAGATCTGGCCGATGGGGTTGGCGATGCCCTTGCCTGCGATGTCCGGTGCGGAACCGTGCACCGGCTCGAACAGCGACGGGAAGGCACGGTCCGGATTGAGGTTGGCCGAGGGCGCAATGCCGATCGTGCCGGTGCAGGCCGGCCCCAGGTCTGAAAGGATGTCACCGAAGAGGTTAGACGCGACGACGACGTCGAAGTACTCCGGCCGCTGCACGAAGTGCGCCGTCAGGATGTCGATGTGGAACTTGTCCACCGCGATGTCCGGGAAGCGGGCCGCCATCGCTTCGACGCGCTCGTCCCAGAACGGCATCGTGATCGATATCCCGTTGCTCTTCGTCGCCGAAGTCAGGTGCCGCTTCGGCCGCTTCGACGCGAGTTCGAAGGCAAACTTCAGCACGCGATCGATGCCCGTGCGCGTCATCACTGTTTCCTGGATGACAACCTCGCGCTCGGTGCCTTCGAACATGCGGCCGCCGATCGAGGAGTACTCACCCTCGGTGTTCTCGCGGACGATCATCATGTCGATGCCCCCCGGCGGCCGCGGCTTGCCCATGCGGTCAACGAGCGGAGAGGCGATTCCCGGCATCAGGCGGCAGGGGCGCAGGTTCACGTACTGGTCGAACTCGCGCCGGAATTTCAACAGCGATCCCCAGAGCGACACGTGATCGGGCACCGTCGCCGGCCAGCCGACGGCGCCGTAGAAAATGGCGTCGACGCCCTGCAGCCGGTCTTTCCAGTCCGGCGGCAGCATTGCACCGTGCTTCAGGTAGTAGTCGCAGCTCGCGAAGTCGTGATGCTCGTACGTGAAGTCGAGCCCGTGGCGCCGCGCCGCGGCATCGAGCGCCCGCAGGCCCTCGGGCATGACTTCCTTGCCGATGCCATCGCCGGGGATTACCGCAATGCGTTGTGCCATCACTCCTCCAGGAACCGGGTAAATCCCGTGACCGGCTCGCGCTCGGTCTCGAGGGAATTTTCCACCCTGCTCATGTCTGCGTAGCCGAGGGACATTCCGCAGACGACCATTTCATTGTCTGGCAGCGCGAGCACGTCCTTGATCACGCGATGGAACTGCGTGAAGGCTGCCTGCGGGCACGTGTCGAGACCGCGCGCACGGGCGGCAATCATGATGTTCTCGAGGAACATGCCGTAGTCGAGCCAGCTGCCCTGCTCCATGATGCGATCGATGGTGAAGATGAGTCCCACGGGTGCGTCAAAGAACCGGTAATTACGGCCATGCTGGGCATGCATCCTGGCCTTGTCATCGCGCCCGATGCCGAGCAGCGAGTACAGGTCCCAGCCGACCTTGCGCCGGCGCGCGAGGTAAGGCTCGACCCAGCGGGTCGGGTAATACGCGTATTCCTCGGTGTGCTGGCGACGCAGCTCCGCATCGTCGTACACCGCGACGATCGCCGCAATGAGCCGGTCCCGGGCTGCCCCGGTCAGGACAGTCACCTTCCACGGCTGGGTGTTGGTGCCCGATGGAGCGCGGGCAGCGATCGCGAGGATGTCCTCGATCGTCGCGCGCGGCACCGGCGTGGGGAGGAAAGCGCGGATCGACTGCCGGGTGGCGATCGCGTGGTCCACGACCTCGTGCGGCCCGATGGGCGAACGGTCCTTCATGCCTGGATCCTCTCGAGCGCGGCGCGCAGAGGCGCCGGCAATGCCATGGGCCGGCGCGAATTTCGATCGACATAGACATGCACGAAATGGCCCTGCGCGCAGGCGGTATCGGCGTCGTCGGCAAAGATTCCGATCTCATAGCGCACGCTCGACGTGCCGACACGCGCCACGCGCAGGCCCGCGTGCACCGTCTGCGGAAACGACAGCTCGCTGAAGTACCGGCACTGCGTTTCGACGACCAGCCCGATGACCTCGCCGCGCTCGACGTCGAGCACGCCCGCTCGGATGAGGTACTCGTTGACGACGGTGTCGAAGTACGAGTAGTACACGACATTGTTGACGTGCCCGTAGGCGTCGTTGTCCATCCAGCGCGTCGCGATCGAATGAAAGTGACGGTACTCGCCCCGGCGGTGCGCCGCTTCGCGTGTGCTCATGCGTTTCCTTCAGTTCGGCGCACCACCAGCGCCACTCCGATCATCGTGACCAGCACGCCGGCCCAGGCGACCGCGCCCAGCCGCTCGCCAAAAACCAGCCAAGCGAGCAATGCTGTCATCGCCGGCGTCAGGTACATCAGGCTGGCCACCTGGGTGGCACGACCGCGCCGGATCATAACCAGCAGCAGTGAGATCGCGACCAGCGACAGGGCGACGATCGACCACACGAGCGCGAGCCAGAACTCGACGTTGTGATCGACCGCGAGCGACTCGAACGCGAGCGCAAACGGCAGCAGCACAAGGAACGACGCCGCGAACTGGATGATGCTGCCGGTGCGCAGATCGACGCCCGCACCATGGCGCTTCTGGTAGAGCGTGCCCGCCGTGATGCCAACCAGCGCCAGGAGGTTCACCCCCAGCGCCAGCGGACCAACACCCGCCAGCGTCAGTCGGTCCGACAGCACCAGCCCGATGCCGGCGAGCCCAAGCAGCAGACCGATCCACTGCAGGCGCTTCACGCGCTCGCCCACGGTGTAGCCGAAGACGGCCGTCAGCAGTGGCTGGGTTCCCACCAGCAGCGACGAGACTCCGGCCGGCATGCCAAGCGCAATGGCCGCCCACACGCCGCCGAGGTAGGTGGCCTGCAACAGCACGCCGACGATGGCGATGTCCAACCATGCACGTCGCGTCCGGGGCCAGGGCGCCCGCGTCAGCCACGCCAGCGGCAGCAGGACCACGATGACACCGGCGAACCGGTACAGCAGGAACGTCAGCGGCGGTGCGTGCGGCGCCGCGTACTTCGCGACGATGAAGCCGGTACTCCACAGCAGGACGAATACGAACGGCATCAAGGCAAACCAGCGTGCCTCCGATGCACCGGCGCGGGTGTCAGCCACGGGCGTCCCGCGCCGAGGGCGTGCTTACG
This sequence comes from Burkholderiaceae bacterium, assembly GCA_035429725.1. Classification (GTDB taxonomy): domain Bacteria; phylum Pseudomonadota; class Gammaproteobacteria; order Burkholderiales; family Burkholderiaceae_F; genus JALORV01. The sequence goes on from DAOMFI010000038.1 coordinate 12,265, forward strand.
CCCTGCCGACGCACCCAAGCGTCGCGCGCCGCGCGCACGGTCTGCAGGTGTATCGACACCGTCGTCTCGATATCGCGCCCGTAACCACCGGCCATGGCAATCGCGAGCGGCACGCCGAGGCGCTCTGCCAGGTCCAGCACGCGCCGGTCACGCGTCGCCATTCCGTCCATTGTCAGCGCCAGCTTGCCAAGCCGGTCGTCTTCGTGGGGGTCGGCGCCGGCGAGATAGATGATGAACTGGGGATCGAAGCGCCGCTGCAGCTCGTCCAGCGCCGCATCCAGCGCTGCGAGGTAAGCGGCATCGGCGGTGCCATCCGGCAGCGCAATGTCCAGATTGCTCACCTGCTTGCGGAACGGGAAGTTGCTCGCGCCGTGCAGCGAGAGCGTGAAGACCGAGGGGTCGCCAGCAAGGATCTGCGCCGTGCCGTCACCCTGGTGAACATCCAGATCGACAATGGCCACGCGCGTCTGACGGCGCGTGCCTGCAAGGTCCGACTGGATCACGCGTGCGGCGATCGCAGCGTCGTTGAAGACGCAGTAGCCCGCGCCACGGTCGCGCTGCGCATGGTGGGTGCCCCCCGCGAGATTGACTGCGATGCCTTCGACCGTCGCCGTGCGGCAGGCGCCGATCGTGGCGCCGGCGGAGCGGCGCGAGCGCTCGACCATCGCCGGCGACCACGGAAAGCCGATTGCGCGAAGCTCTGCTGCATCGAGCCTGCCGCCCAGGACCTTGTCGATGTATTCGGGCGCATGGGCGAGCGCAAGCTGGCCCGAGGTCGCGGCGTCGGGTTCCACCAGGCGCACATCCGGCAGTTCTTCCTTGACCCTTTCCCGCAGCCGGCCGTACTTGGCCATCGGAAACCGGTGACCGGCCGGCAGGGGCAGGACGAACTGGTCACTCGTGTAGGCCTTCACCGGCGGCATTGTATGCAGGCGACAATGGACGCCGTGCCTGCTGCGTCGCGATGGCCGACGCCCGCAGGTCAGGCCCAACGCTGGGCCCGGCGACGCCAAACCCATGATTTCATGAAGGCTTCTTGCCGAGCGCAAGTCTGTTGCGGCGCACAAAAAGTTCTTGACATGGGCCGCCAGGAGGTCGAGAATTCGCCTTGTGCAGCGCAACATAGCTGCAAGAGATTCCGCCCGCAGGGCAGCCGCACCAGTAGCAGCAACTTAAGTCATCAAACCCACTGAGGAGCCTCACATGTTCACGACCCCCGCCCAAATCACCGAACTGCAGAAGAACCAGATGGACGCCGCTTTCGCCCTCGGCCAGACCTTCTTCGACGCGACCGAGCGCCTCGTCGAACTGAACCTCGCCGCCGCCAAGGCGACGCTGGAAGAGTCGGTTGAGCGTGTCCAGGCCCTGATGAGTGCCAAGGACGTGCAGGAATTCATGGCGATGAGCGCGTCGCTGCCGCAGCCGACGCTCGAGAAGGCCGTCAGCTACTCGCGCACCGTCTATGGCATTGCGAACGGCGCCGGCACGGAACTGTCGCGCATCGTCGAGTCGCAACTGGCCGAGAACAACAAGAAGGTCACCCAGCTGATCGATTTCGCCGCCAAGAACGCGCCGGCCGGCTCCGAGCCCGCCGTTGCCGCGCTCAAGAGCGCCGTCGCCGCGGCCAACACCGCGTACGACACGTTCACCAAGGCCGCCAAGCAGGCTGTTGACTTCGCCGAGTCGAACGTTGCCGCCGCCACGTCGGCCACGATGAAGGCCGCCGCTGCCGCCAACGACACGGTCAAGGCCCCTGCCAAGCGCAAAGCCGCCTAAGGACTGCCCGGATCGCGCGGGAAGCCCTGCTTTCCGCGCCCCTGACACACGTCCGTCATGGGCGCACGCTAGCGTCGAGTGAAAGGGTCAGAAATGACCCTTTCTCATTGCAGAAGATTCACGTTTCTACCGTCGAGCGACGGAGTAAGGTGAGTTCTTCGAGTTGCTGGCAGTTGTCTCCTTGGCACCACGGTTTGGACCCCCTCCAAACACCTCTGTCTCCTCCAAGGTGGTGCTCTTCAAAGCCCGGTTTCGACCGGGCTTTTTTTTCGCCGTTCACTCCATTCCCGAACCGAATGAAGCCGCGGCGGGAGCGGCTGCCTCACGGCCGTGCAATACATCGCTGAGCGACGTCGCGCTACCGTAGATTGCCCGTGTGGCCCAGCGAGTACCGGCCAGGCTGCGGCCATACGGTGAGCCCGTGGGGCTCACGGCCCACCGGAATGATCTTCACGTCGCCATTGGTCGTGTCGAACACGTACACGACGTGGTCGTAGCGGCCCGACAGCCACAGCCAGCGGCCGTCGGCACTGACATTGCCCATGTCCGGGCTGCCGCCGCCGGGGATCATCCAGGTCGCCTCGACCTTGCGCGTCGCGAAGTCGATCACGGACACGCCGCCCTTGCCCTTCGCCGGACCGTGGATCTTGTTCGAACCGCGGTTGGCCACGTACAGCTTCTTGCCGTCGCGACTCGGATACAGGCCGTGCGTGCCCTTGCCGGTTTCGATGAAGCCGACCTGGCGAAACTTTTCGCCGTCGACCACGTGCACACCGTCGGCCATCATGTCGGCGATGAAGAAGAGCTTGCCGTCCGGCGAGGCGCGGATGTCCTGCGGCATGCCTTTCCAGGTCGTGCAGATTTCCTGGTCCTGGCCGTCGGGCCCCTTGACGATCTTGATCGGCCGGCCGGGCTGGATCACCTGCGTGTAGCCCAGCACCTTGCGATTGACGAGGTCGATCTTGGCCACCGTGCCGGCGAACTCGCAGGTGAAGATCGCAAATTTGCCGTCGATCGAAAAGTCGGCGTGATTGATGCCCGCGCACTGCGGGACAGAAAGCGTGTACTGCAGCTTCATCGTCACCGGATCGCGGAAGTCGAGCCGCTTCAGTGCCTCCGCGACGATGATCGCGGACTTGCCGTCGGGCGAAAAATAGACGTTGTACGGATCATCGACCGGGATCGGCTTGCCGGGTTTGCCGGTCTTGGGGTCGACCGGTGTCAGGCTGCCCTTGGTCGTGTTCTCGGCGTTGTTCGCCACCCAGAGCGTGCGCAGGTCCCACGACGGCACGACGTGCTGCGGGTTGAGGCCTACCTTGAACTTGTCGACGACCGTGAATGTCGCCGGGTCGATAACGTACACATCGTTCGACTGGACGTGCGGCACGTACACGCGCGGCAGGTCGTTCGCGAGCGCCGGGCTCAGCTTGGCGGCCGTGGTCTCGCTGTACAGGTTCGTAGGATCGGCGACCGGCGGCATGCCAGGCACAGTTGTGACGGCCGGCGCCGTGAGGGCCTGCGCAGGAGGCTGCGCGACTCCGGTTGTCGAAAACGCGAGGGCAAGCGGCAACGCGAGAGGCAAGTAACGAACACGAGCAAGGAAGGTCACGAAAACTCCTGAATTTGCAGATCCCGACTGGGGATGGCTTGAGGCATACGGCTAGCGAGGGCCGACCGCCTTGCGGATGGCCGTAACGGACTGGGACACGATCATATCGACACCCGCCTTGCCAAGTTCGGCGGTGGCGTGACGCGGATCGCCCGAAACACCGGGCGGTGGCGGCGCAATTTGGGGGGTCTGCTGCTGATCTACGCGCACCAGCCCCGGGTCGACCGCCAACGCGAGCGACGTATCGGCCAGCCCGGCATGAACACCGATCTCGGCATTGCTGTAGCCGCGCTGCCTGAGCGTACCGGCAAAGCCAACGGTTGCCGCCTGGTAGTACTCGGCAAGGGCAACCACGCGGACCGGGGTGCCAGTCCATTCGCGGTCGAGTTGTCGGGCCACGCTTTCGTTGTCCTTCTGGTAGTCGCCGCTGTCGCCCAGGAACACGATGTTCCGGAACCCGGCGAGACGCAGGCTGCGTGCGGTGGATTCGAGCAGCTTGCGGTACACGTCCGACGGCACCGTGATCGTCCCGGGATAGCGCATGTGCCCCGTTGGCGGGTTGACAGCCCCTTCGGGAACATAGGCGATGACGGGGGCGACCAGCGCGTTGCCGAGCTCGCGCGCAATCCTGCCGGCCAGCAGTTTCACGCGCACGTTGTGCTTGCCGAGCACCATGTGCGGCCCATTCTGCTCGGTCCCGCCTATCGGAACGAGGACCGTGGTCTTGCCGGCCTGGATGGCGGCGGCGAGTTCCGGCGAGGTCAGCTCCTCGAGAAACACACTGGCCCGCGGCTGCGCGAATGCCGAAGCGGATGCGACCAGCAGGACAACGGTGATCAAACGCAACTTCAGCAGTCGCATCGGCGCAATCTACGTGATGTCACAGCGTCAGCCCAGGCTGCTGAATTCGGCGCCGAGCGCCGCCACTCCCGCTCGCATCGCCTCGTACGCGGCGTCAACCGAGGCTGACTTGCCCTTCACGCCCAGTTCGATATGACGCCGCGCGACGCGGCCGTCTGATCCGTCTCCAACCGAGGGCAGGCTGAACGCCTTGACGTCGGCGAAGCGCCGCTCGATGTCCTGCATCAACGGAACGAGCGCGGACTCCGCTGTTTCGAATACCAGCATCGAACGCTCGGCCAGGACGCCCGAACCGAACGCGTCGCGGTAGTGCTGGTCCAGGACCCATTCGATCATCGGCCATGCCATCACCGGGAAACCAGGAAGGAACCAGTGCTGCCGAATCGAGAATCCGGGAATCCGGTTGAAAGAGTTCGGAATGATGGCTGAGCCGGCAGGAAACTCACCCATGGTCAGTCGTTGCCGGTTTTCCGGAAGTGTCATGTCGGCGCTACCGCGGCCTTCGCGCGCCATGTCGGCACAGCGCTGCGTGATCAGTTGCGCCGCCTCGGGATGAAGCACTAGTGGAACACCCAGTGCCGCCGCGGCGGCGTGTCGGGTGTGGTCGTCTGGTGTGGAACCTATGCCGCCGCAACTGAAAACGACGTCACCACTGTCGAATGTGCGCCGGTAGAGGTCCACCTGGGCTGCCCGATCGTCGCCGGCGTAGTGCGCCCAGGCCAGCGCCAGACCGCGCTCCCCAAGCAAGGAGATGACCTTCGCCAGATGCTTGTCCTCGCGCTTGCCCGAGAGGATTTCGTCGCCGACGATGACGAGCCCGAAGCGACGCGCACTCATGGCCGAACCCTCATGGTCGAACCCTCACAGCGGCCACCCTTAGCCAACCGGATGGGCCGCCCAGCCTCGGCGCTCCAGACCTGCATTCGTGCATCGCATTGCGCTCCTTCGTGAGCATTCTTGCCGCGGCCTGAAATCTTAAAGGAGTGCCGGGGCGCGCCGAGACGGAAAAGGGGCACAGCGCACACTTGTTTGACCCTCCTCCTGCAAACATGTCATGCAACTTGTATGAACGCGGCACGTCATAGGGATGATCTTGCACGCGAGATCGGTTGTGCTTAAATGGAAGCACAGCGTGTTGACTCGCACCTGTCGCCGCCCTCCGGAGGAAGAAGATGCCATCGAGCGTTCGCCCAGCCGCCCTAACAATTGTCGCGGCGGCACTGGTCGCCGCGTGCGCCGCGCCGGAGAAGCAAGCGGCGACGCCGGCAGTCGCGGCCGCCTCAATCGAGGCTCCTGGAGCCGTGGCCAAGTCCCCTGCGCTGGAGGTGGTCTCGGCGCAGTTCGGCGTGTTCGGCGCGGATCAGGCCGGCCGGCGCATTCTCTACGAAACCGACAAGTTTCCGGCTGTGATCGCGGCCCCCTATGGCTGGTACATCGTCTTCAAGACAAGCAAGCCGACCGTCATCTGGCGGGAAGAGTTCGAGCTGCCCGAGCCGCCACCGACCTGGGGGCCCGGCGAAGCGATGGGCATCTATACGATCTCGCCCGACCGCAAAACGGCCGTCACCGAGCGCATTATTCCGACCCGCCTGGGCTTCATCGCCAACGAGTGGCGCTACGCGCCCGGCGACCCCGTCGGTGCGCACAAAATGCGCGTCTACATCGATGGTCAGTTGATCCGGGAGTTCGCGTTCGACATCGAAATGGGCCCGAAGGATGAACCTGCGCCCTCGCGCAATCCGCACCGCGGCAGCGGCAGCGGCTCGAAGACCTGAGCGGTATCGGCTCGCGACCCTTGCACTGGCGGCGCTGCTGCTGACTGCCATGGACGCAACCGCCGACGCTGGCATCGACGAATTCTGGGAGTACGACAACCCGGCCGCCAGCGAGCAGCGCTTTCGCGCGGCTCTCGGCAGTGGTGATCGCAATCGCGACCTCGAGCTGCAGACCCAGATCGCCCGTACGTATTCCCTGCGGCGCCAGTTCGATGAGGCTCATCGCATCCTGGATCAGATGCAGCCCGCCCTCGCGGACTCCACTGCGCGCGTCCGCTCGCGCTACCTGCTTGAGCGCGGCCGCACGCTGCGCTCCGCTGGCGACAAGGCGGCAGCGCAACCGCTCTTCCTGCAGGCCTACGAGGTCGCGCGCGGCGCCACCGAAACCGGCCTCGCGGTCGATGCCGCCCATATGCTGGCGTTGGTCACTCCGTCGGACGAAGCGGCCCGCTGGACCGACACGGGCGTCACGCTGGCCCGCGCTTCGAACGACCCCAAGGCGCTCGCCCTGCTCCCGGCCCTGCTGAATAACCACGCCTGGAACCTGCACGATGCCGGCCGCTTCGACGACGCGCTCCCGGTGTTTGTCGAGGCCGAGACTGCCTGGCGCTCCACCGGCAAGCAGCCGCAAGGTCGCATCGCGACATGGTCGGTAGCCCGCTGCCTGCGCTCGCTCAAACGCTACGACGAAGCGCTGGTGCTGCAACGAAGGCTGGAGGCAGAGTGGACAGCGAGCGGCGGCAGCGACGGCTATGTCTTCGAAGAGATCGCCGAGAACCTCGACGCGCTGGGGCGTCCCGACGAAGCACGGCCGTATTTCGCCCAGGCGGCACGGGAGCTCGGCAGGGATCCCGATTTTTCGCGCAATGAGTCGGCTCGCCTGCAGCGCCTGATCGACCGCGGCACGCGCTGAAGGCAGGCGTGTTCGCGGTTACGCTGGAACGCTGCGCAGTTCAGCCAGAGAGGTCGCCATGAACGATGCGAAGGCAATTGCGGATCACTGGGACCGAGGCGACATCTATGCACGCATCATGTCGGCGCTGCAGCAGATGTCGAAGCCGCTCGACCGCCTGACGATCGAAGACCTCGCCCCGGTCGATCACTTCCACGCGCGCGGCTTTCCGGCCACCGTCGAACTGGCGGACCAGCTGCCGGTGCAGGCCGGCCAGCGTGTCGTCGACATCGGCTGCGGGCTCGGTGGTCCGGCCCGCTACATCGCACGGCGCTTCGGCTGCACCGTGAGCGGCCTCGACATCACTCCATCGTTCGTTGAGGCGGCCAACCGGATCACGGCGCTGCTGCGGATGGAGGGGCAGGTCAGGATTGAACTGGGCGACGGCCAGCGCCTGCCCTACGCAGACGCCGTCTTTGATGGCGGCTACACGCAGCATGTGACGATGAACGTGTCCGACCGCGCGCGGTTCTTCGGCGAGGCGTTCCGTGTACTGAAACCGGGCGCCTGCTTCGCCCTGACTGAGCACGCGCTCGGCCCGACCGGCGCTCCCCATCATCCCGTGCCCTGGTCGGCGGACGGCAGTGGTTCCTGGCTTGTCACCGCGGACGAGACTGAGGCTTACCTGCGCGCCGCCGGCTTCGAGGCTATCGCCATCGAACATACCGGTTCCAAATATGCGGCGGGCTACAAAGCTGCAATCGAGAAGGCGGAACAGGGCGCCCTTCCACCGCTCGGGCTGCATCTGCTGCTCGGTGACACCGCGCTGGCGAAGACGCGGAACGCCGCTCGCAACATTCTGGAGGGACGCACCGACCCGATCCAGGTCGTGTGCCGCAAACCGGGCTAAGTGTTGCCGGCGACCCTGCAGTCGAGGCGGCACATCCGCGCTCCTCGCGTATCGAAGCGCGATTGCTCCGACGAGCCTTGCGCACGGCCGTTCAGTCCCTGCTCGCAGTTTCGACGCGGCTAGCGGCGCAGCGCATCCCACGCCTTCTGCAGGCGCTTGGCGCTTACGGGCATCGGTGTGCGCAGCTCCTGCGCGAACAGGCTGACGCGCAGTTCCTCCAGCAACCAGCGGAATTCCTCGAGCCGGGGGTCAACCACGCCCTTGCGCGCGGCCACTTCACGCAGCCAGGGCGCCTGGAGCGCGGCAACCTCCTGCAATCGCTGCGCGTCGCGCGCCGGATCGGACCGGAGCTTTTCGAGCCTGAGGCCGATGGCCTTCAGGTAGCGCGGGTAATGCGCCAGTTGCGCCGGAGCGACGTCGACAACGAAGCCGCGCGGAAAGAGTCGCATCAGTTGTTGCTCGATGTCGGCGACTGCCGCGGTGTAGGCGCGGCTGGCGTTGAGCTTCCTGGGCAGCGTGGCGGCCTCGGATACGATCGCCGCGAGCAGGCGCGCGACCTCCTGCGCGATCAGGTTCAGCTTGCTGCGTGCGTCGTCCTTGCGTGCGACGAAGGCGGCGCGATCGGCCGGCCATGGCTCAGCGAGGCAGGTGCGGTCGATCGCGGCCACGACGACCTGCTCGCGCAGGGTCTCGAATCCGGGCAGCGCGGCCGCCAGCGCCGGCACTGTGGAGGCTTGCATCTGCGTGGTCTGCAGCGTCGCCAGGCTCTTCTCCAGGAACTTCACCTGCTCCCGCAACTGTAGGCGGAACAGGCGCCGCAGTCCGTTTCGATGCTGGGCGCGCGCTGTGTCGGGGTCGTCAAAGACGTCGATCTCGCAATGGTCGTCGCGATCGACCAGCGCCGGGAATCCGGCCAGAGTCGCGGTTCGCCCATCGGCTCCGCGGCGTTCGATCTGCATGATCTCCGGCAGTTCGCCGAAGTCCCAGTCACGGATATCGGCCTGCAGCGTCGGCGCCACTGCCGCGTCTGCTGCCGCAACCGAGCGCAGACTCTGCTGGGCCTGAGCGCCAAGCTCTGCCCGCAACTGCGCGAGATTGCGCCCCATCGCAAGCTGGCGACCGTGCTCGTCGACGACCTTGAAGTTCATCGTCAGATGCAGGGGCAGTGTCTCGAGCTTGAAGTCGGTGCGCTGGCAAGTGACACCGACGTGCTCACGCAAGTCGGCGATCAGCACGTCAATCAGCGATTCGTCCGTCCGCTCGCCCTGCCGCTCGACGAAGCGTGCCGCGTAGTCCGGCAGCGGCACGCAGTGGCGGCGCAGCTTCTGCGGCAGCGACTTCAGCAGCAGGTGAACTTTTTCCTTCAGCATCCCGCGCACGAGCCACTCCGTGCGCACCGCCTCGACCTGGTTCAGGGCCACCACCGGAACGGTCAGCGTGACGCCGTCGCGCGGGCTGCCCGGCTCGAAGTGGTAGGCGAGCGCAAGCACGGTCTCCGATCCGGTGCGACCGCGCAGTGCGAACTGTTTGGGAAAGAGTTCGGTCGTGACGCCGGCCGCCTCGTGCCGCATCAGCTCATCCCTCACAAGGAAGAGCAGCTTCGGCTGCTCGCGCTCGGCGCCCGCCCTCCACTTCTCGAACTGGGCTCCGGTCGTGATGTCGGCCGGGACAAGGCGGTCGTAGAACGCGAAGATCAGTTCGTCGTCGACCAGCACGTCGAGCCGTCGCGCGCGATGCTCGAGCTCGCGGATCTCGCGCACCACGCGCTGGTTGTGCGCGAAAAACGGCGCGCGGGTCTCGTACTCGCCTGCCACCAGCGCTTCGCGTATGAATATTTCGCGCGCGTGTGCCGGGTCGAGCGGGCCGTAGTGCACGCGTCGCTGCTGGTAGACGAGCAGTCCGTACAAGGTGGCCCGTTCGAATGCCATCACCTGCGCCGGCCGCTTCTCCCAGTGCGGTTCCCCGTGCGACTTCTTCAGCAGATGCGCACCGACCTGCTCGAGCCAGGCCGGGTCGATCGTCGCTACAGTGCGCGCAAACAGGCGCGAGGTCTCGACCAGCTCGGCCGCCATGATCCAGCGGCCCGCCTTCCTGGCCAGCGCCGACCCGGGCCAGAGAAAGAATTTGATGCCCCGCGCTCCGGCGAATGGCGGCTCGCCACGCTCGGCGTCGAGCACGCGGCAGCCGATGTTTCCGAGCAGACCCGCCAGCAGCGCCAGGTGAACCTGCTCGAAGGTCGCCGGCGTCGCATTGAAGCGCCAGTTCTGCTCGCTCGCCAGCGCGGCAAGCTGGCCGTGCACGTCGATCCATTCGCGCACCCGGCGCGGACTCAGGAACTGGCTGCGCAGCTCCTCGGTGAGCTTGCGGTTCGACTTCTTGTGCCCGATCCGCTCCTGCACGAACGCCCACAGCTTCACCAGCGCAAGGAAGTCACTGCGTTCGTCGACGAAGCGTCGATGCGCCTGATCGGCCGCCTCCTGCGCCTCCAGCGGGCGTTCGCGCGGATCCTGCACCGACAGTGCGGCCGCAATCACGAGCATTTCGGCCAGGCAGTTCTGGTCGCGCGCGGCCAGCATCATCCGGCCCACGCGCGGATCCAGCGGCAATCTGGCAAGTTCGCGGCCGATTGGTGTCAGCGCGTTTCGTTCGTCGATCGCGTTCAGTTCCGCCAGCAGCTGCATGCCGTCGGCGACGGCGCGTCCCGTCGGCGGTTCAACGAAGGGAAAGTCCGCGACCTCGCCCAGGCCGAGCGACTTCATGCGCAGGATCACGCTCGCCAGCGAGGCGCGGAGGATCTCCGGGTCCGTGAAGCGCGGCCGCTTGAGGTAGTCCTCCTCTGCGTAGAGCCGGACGCAGATGCCATCGGCAACGCGTCCGCAACGGCCGGCACGCTGGTTGGCGGCGGACTGCGAAATCGGCTCGACCTGAAGCTGTTCGACCTTGTTGCGGTAGGAGTAGCGCTTGACCCGCGCGAGGCCCGTGTCGACCACGTAGCGGATGCCGGGCACCGTCAGCGACGTTTCCGCGACGTTCGTCGCGAGCACGATGCGGCGGCCCGAGCCCGACGGGCGAAACACCCGGTCCTGTTCATCCGCCGACAGGCGCGCGTAGAGCGGCAGGATCTCCGTGGCGGGCGGATGATGCTTGCGCAGCGCCTCGGCGGCCTCGCGGATCTCGCGTTCGCCCGGCAGGAAGACCAGCACATCGCCGCGACCTGCCCCTGCGCACTCGTCGACGGCATCGACCAGCGCATCCATCAGCGTGCGATCGTCGGCGTCGTCGACGTCTTCGACCGCGCGATAGCGGATCTCGACCGGGTAGAGCCGGCCAGAGACCTCGATGACCGGCGCCGGCGCATCGGCCGACCCGAAGTGCCGCGCGAAGCGCTCGGCATCAATAGTCGCCGAGGTGATGATCAACTTGAGATCCGGCCGGCGTGGCAGCAGCTGCCGCAGGTAGCCCAGCAGGAAGTCGATATTGAGGCTGCGCTCGTGCGCCTCATCGATGATCAGCGTGTCGTACTGCCTGAGCAGCGGATCGGCCTGGGACTCCGCCAGCAGGATGCCATCGGTCATCAGCTTGATCGACGCCCCCGGCCGCGTCTGATCAGTGAAGCGGACCTTGTAGCCGACGACATCGCCCACCGGGGTCTTCAGCTCCTCCGCGATCCGGCGCGCGATGCTCGACGCCGCGATGCGGCGCGGCTGCGTGTGGCCGATGACTCCGCGCTCACCGCGGCCGAGCGTGAGGCAGATCTTCGGCAGCTGCGTGGTCTTGCCCGAGCCGGTCTCGCCGCTGACG
>DAOMFI010000039.1:0-23365 GCA_035429725.1 Burkholderiaceae bacterium
TCCTACGCGCTTGCTAACGACTGCCCATGGCCGGCCAGAGCGGACGCCAAGTGCGGGTGTGCGGATCGCAGCGAGATTGAACCATGCGCAGCGCCCTCAGCCGCGCATGTCCAGCATCAGGCCCTCGCGCGCCTCGGCGCGGCCGGCAAGCACATCGCCGTAGGCGTGCAGTGCGGCCTGCGGGCCGGTCCGCATCACGATGCGCAACCAGTCGCGCGAATTCACCTGGTCGATGAATTCCGCCCAGGCCTGCCCCATACGCCGCTGCAGTTCAGCCGCGCCCCAGCCTTGCGGCGGCGGCGCGCTGCGCGCTTTCACTTGCGCCGGCGCGAAGAAGAGCACGGGGCGCGGGCCGGGGAGATCGTGCGCCGAGCCGAGTGCGCTCCAGTGCGAGCCACCGACGGAACTGCTGAACTTCAACGCGTCGGCAAAGTGGGTGTGAATGCGGCGACGCAGTTCGGCGTCGCCGGCGAAGTCAACGTACACGGTAGGCGTCTGCGCCTCCAGCGTATCCAGCTGGTCATAGGTCAGCACCGCGTCGTAGCAGCCAAGCGAGCGCACGAACTCGACATGCGCGGCCGACGTGAGGCCCACGATGCGCGGTGCGCCCGGCATTCCGCGGCGCCGGGCCAGGCAGTACGCGGTGCCCTGCGCCGTCTTGCTCGACGCGCTGGACAGCAGCACCTGCCGTGCCCCGAAGAATTCATTGTCGGACAGGAAGTCGTCGATAAGGAAAGCCGTCATAAACAGCGGCCGCAACACGGCCTGCAGACCTTCGAGCTCAGGCTTCCAGCCGGGGTCGGCGTCGCAGAAGCCGTACTGGTTGTAGACGCCAGCCAGTTCCCGCCGGTGCTCCGCGCCGTCGACGAAGCCCGTGTTCGAAACCTTCGAAGGCGCCACCACGAGATGCGTGCCCGCGGGGTAGTACCCCCAGACGCGACGGCCTTCAACCACACCCTCGGTCTGTGATTCGGTCACAGTCGCGAAGCCCCACACCGGCAGACAGCCGAGCGCGGGGTCGCCTGCGGGAAAGAACTGCCAGTACTTCATGGCCTCGCCAAACACGGCGTACGTGATGTTGTTGGCCGTAAGCGAGAACGCCTCCACCGCCAGCCGCGCCTGGCCGGGCTTCAGCAGGCGCTGCGCAGGCGCGTCGGGGTCGGCGCCAACGTGCGCCCGACTCAGCTCCGCGCGGGCGATGAAGAGGCGTTGACCGTGCTCACTCATGGCTTGGTTCCCTGCAGTCGTCGGGGACTCGCATCTTCTCACCTTGCCGGGGCCGAGCGCTGCAGGTCTTGCCCGTGCGCGGCCGGTGCCACGCGGATTCCGGACCGATCGCATATGCTCGCCTTTGATCGTTCCGGAAAGGGGCGCGGCATGCGTGCCGATCTCGTCGAGACCGACTACCTCATCATCGGCGCCGGCGCCGTGGGCCTGGCCTTCGCCGACACGCTGCTGGCCGAGACCGACGCGCACATCACCATCGTCGACCGGCGCGGCAAGCCTGGCGGCCACTGGAACGACGCCTATGCCTTCGTCACCCTGCACCAGCCCTCGTCGTTCTACGGCGTGAACTCGATGCCGCTGGGAAGCGGCCGCCGCGACACCATCGGTTTGAACCAGGGCCTGTACGAGCTGGCCTCGGGCGCCGAGGTGGTCGGCTACTTCGACCGCGTGCTGAACCAGCGACTGCTGCCCAGCGGGCGCGTCAGCTACCACCCGCTCGCCAACGTGCTCGAGGACGGATCGTTCGAGTCGCTGCTGTCGGGGCGCCGCACGCAGGTGAGCGTGCGGCGCAAGACGGTGGACTGCACTTACTTCAGCCCCGAGGTGCCGGCCACGCACACGCCGCGCTTCGAGGTGGGTACCGGTGTGCGCCTGGTGCCGCCCAATGCCCTGCCGGGGTTGTGGCTGTCGGTCGAGCGTGGCGCGCCGGCGCCACGGCGCTTTGTCGTCCTCGGCGCCGGCAAGACGGCGATGGACACGTGCGTCTGGCTGCAGCAGTGCGGCGCGCCGGCCGAGGCGATCCAGTGGGTGATGCCGCGCGACTCGTGGCTCTTCAATCGCGTGGGAACCCAGAGCGGACCCGAGTTCTTCTTCGAGGCCGTCGGCGGTCAGGCAGACCAGCTCGAGGCCTTCGCCCAGGCCACTTCGGTTGCCGATCTCTATCTGCGCCTGGAGGCCTGCGGTGCGCTGATGCGCATCGACCCACAGCGCATGCCGCAGATGTTCCACTTTGCCACACTGTCACCGGGCGAGCTTGACGTGCTGCGCGGCATCCGCGATGTCGTGCGCATGGGTCACGTGCAGGCGCTGCGCAGCGACGAGATGGTGCTGCAGCAGGGCCGCGTGCCGGTCGCGCCCGGGACGCTGTTCATCGACTGTACCGCCTCGGCCGTGCGCTTCAAGCCCAGTACGCCCGTATTCAGTGACCGGCGCATCACGCCGCAACTGCTGCGCGCACCGCTGGTGACCTTCAGCGCAGCGCTCACAGCGTACGTGGAGGCGCACTACGACGACCCCGCGCACCAGAACCGTCTGTGTGCGCCCGTACCTTTCACGCACACGCTGGAGGATTACCCGCGAACGATGCTCGTGGCTTTGACGAACCAGTTCCACTGGAGCCAGGACAAGTCGCTGCGCGAGTGGATTCGCCACAGCCGCCTCGACGGCCTGGCCCCGATGGTGAATACCGTTGGCAAGGACGATGCGGAGAAGCAGGCCGTCCTGGCGCGCCTGCACGGCCAGATTGGTGCCGCGGCGGCCAACCTGCCGAAGCTGGTAGCCGCCGCCGAGGCTTCCGTTCGACAACGGCCTCGTGACCTTGCCGGTTCTCCCGGCGCCTAACCGTCGTGCAGGGCCGAGACGACCCGGAAAGTTTGCGTTGTCGTGCGAGAGCGTGGTGCCTGCTGCCGGCCGGACACCGGCGGCTTCCACGCCCCGTTGTCCCTCATTCGCAGTCCCCTTACGACTGCAATGCCCCGTCCACTGGTACCAAGTCCAGGAGCACGCGGCCCGCTACATCACGTAGTTGAGGGCGAGCCGGCCGCCGTCCGGGTAGAGCGTCGTCCCGGTCAGATATGACGCATCGTCGCTCGCGAGAAAGGCAGCGACTTTCGCAACTTCGTCCGGCTCGCCGAGGCGTCCGAGCGGAGTTCTTGAAAGGATGCGGCTTCGCGCCGCTTCGTTGGTCAGCACGGCTGCCTTCAGCATTTCGGTCGCGATCGAGCCGGGTCCGATGCCCATCACGCGGACACCGCGCGGCGCGAGCGCCAGTGCCATCACTTTGGTCAGCTGGTTGAGCCCGCCCTTGCTGACCGTGTAGGGCACCTGGTTGGCGATGGCCAGCACCGCATTCACGCTCGACAGGTTGATGATGACGCCGCGGGTGCCGTCCGGCCGCGCCTCCTGCGCGACCATGTGTCGCGCCGCCGCCTGTGCGCACAGAAATGCGCCCTTAAGGTTGATGCGCAGCACGCGGTCGAAGTCTTCTTCGGCGAGTTCGAGAAAGTCGGCGGCATGCACGATGCCGGCGTTGTTCACCAGCACGTCGAGGCGCCCGAACTGCGTCACCGCGAACTCGACCAGCGCCTCGCAGTCCGACCTCAGCCCGACATCCGCGCGGCGCGCAACGGCGTAGCCGCCGGCGGCGGCGATCTCCTTCGCCAGCGCAGCAGCACCGACTTCGTTGACGTCGCCGATCACGACTCTGGCACCCTGCTCGGCGAACACGCGCGCGCAGGCCGCGCCGATTCCCTGCGCGGCGCCCGTGATCACCGCGACCCGGTTGGCGAGCTTCATGGCATCTCCGTCGTGGTTGGCGTGGCGCAATTCTGCGGCATCCGCCGCGCCCTCATCACCGGCGTCCGCGGCAGCGCGCCCGAAACAGCGTGGCCATAGGTGGCCTCCGAGCCAGGAGGCGCGGCGTCATGTCATCGGACTTCGGCAACCAGCGCCGGTCTCGATGGGCCGACCGATGCGACGGCCTCAGGACGCACGGTGATGCGCGCGCCATTCCGCGAGCGCCGCGCCGACATCCGCCAGCGACTCGATCACGCGCACCTGGCGCGGCGGGCGTCGGCGCAGCACCGGCGCGGAACCCCCGGCCCAGAGCTCGATCGTGCGCGGCAACTGCTCGCGCAGATCGGACAGTCCCGCGATGACATGATTCGGATTGACGACCGGCGTGAACGACAGCGCGACGATATCGACGCGCTGCGCACGTGCGGCCGCTACGATTTCCCAAATCGGGGTCTGCACGCCCATAGGCACGCAGCAGGCGCCCTCCAGCGCAAACATCGCCTCCGCCATCAGTACGCCAAGTCCGTGCGGCTCCTGCGGGAACGTCGTCAGCAGCACCCGCGGCACGTCCGCGTCGGGTGGAATCGTCGCGATCGCGCCGCGCAGGATGGCCTGCATCGCTTCCGTGTACAGGTGCTCTTCGAAGATCTGGACCTGGCCGCGCGACCACTCGTCTCCCACCATCGTTGTCAGCGGCGCGGCGACGTCCGTGATGAAGCGCGCGAGGCCGAGCCGGAGCAGGGCCTGGGACAACTGGCGGCGCAGATCGTCGAGCCGATGTTCGGTGAGGCATTCGAGATAGCGCGCGAGTTCGTCGGACGCATCGAGCGCCTCGGCCGCGCGCGGCACTCCGGCCACACCCTCAGCCAGCTTCTGCAACTCCACGCTGGACTGCCCGATGACCTTGCCGGGGCGAAAACCCTGGTCCATCAGCCGCTTGACGAGGCGCAGCTTGTCGAGCTGCTCGAGCGGATAGACACGTTCCCCATAGGCGTCGCGCTCCGGTTGCGGGAAGCCGTAGCGCCGCTCCCACACGCGTAGCGTGTCCTTCGAGAGGCCGGTATCCCTTTCCACCGCCGCGATCGAGACGGTCACTGGGTTCAGGACGTTTGGGTCGTTCATGCCGGACGGGGGCCTCTGCGGATGCACCGCGGAAACCCGCTGGAATGTCGAAGACCGCCATTTTGTCCTAGACAAACCATTGACACAAGGCCCCGGCGCTTGGGATGATTGCGTTCCGCCGGCTCGCACCGTTCGCCGCCTCTACTCTTGCACCCATCGATGAGACTCTTTGCCCAGCCCCTGCTTTCGGCCCTCGCGGCCCTCGCATTCGGACTTGCAGCGCTGCCCGCCGCGGCGCAGACCTGCCCGCCGCTGCTGGACCACACGTTCCCGCGCCTTCAGGACGAGACGCCGCAAAACCTCTGCCAGTACCGCGGCAAGGTGGTTCTGGTGGTCAACACGGCCAGCTACTGTGGCTTCACACCGCAGTACGAGGGGCTCGAGAAGCTCTACGCGCAGTACGCGGCGCGCGGCTTCACGATTCTGGGCTTTCCGTCGGGCGACTTCGGTGGCCAGGAAAAGGGCAGCAACAAGGAAATCGCGGAGTTTTGTTACAACACCTACGGCGTCAAGTTCCCGATGTTCACGAAGAGTTCGGTCAAGGGCAGCGGCGCCAACGCGCTCTTCGCTGCACTCACGAAGGACACCGGCCAGGCGCCCAAATGGAACTTCCACAAGTACCTGATCGGGCGTGACGGCAAGGTCGTCGCATCGTTTCCGAGCCAGGTCGAGCCCTTGGACAGAAAGCTGACGGGGCAGATCGAGTCCCTGCTGGCGGCTCAGTAGCGCGCGCCCGGCTGACCGGACACGGCGACGACTTCGGCGACAATACTGGCCTTGCCATGAACGCTCCCGACAACATGTACCTGCCGGACGTCCAGTCCGCGGCGGACGCCCGCAACATCGCCATCCAGCGTGTCGGCGTGAAGTCGCTCACCCATCCGGTGCTGGTCGCCACCTCGCGCGGCCCGCAACCAAGCGTCGCGTCGGTCGACATGACCGTGGCGCTGCCGGCCGAGAAAAAGGGCACGCACATGTCGCGTTTCATCGACGTGTTGCAGTCGCACCGGGATGCGCTGTCGTATGCGTCGCTGCATGCGCTGCTCGATCGCATGCTGCAGCGCCTCGATGCGCACGAGGGAGCCATCTCGCTCCGCCTGCCGTACTTCGTGCTGAAGACGGCGCCGGTCTCGGGTGTCGAAAGCCTGATGGACTACCAGTTGTCACTGGCGATCGAGCGCAGCGGCAACATGACGCTCTATCGGCAGAAGGTCGTGGTGCCCGTCACGAGCCTGTGCCCGTGCAGCAAGAAGGTCGCGGATTACGGCGCCCACAACCAGCGCGCACACATCACGCTCGCCCTCGACCTCGCCGCGCCGATGAGCGTCGAGGAGCAGATCCGCGTGGCCGAGGAAGCCTCCTCGTGCGAGGTCTGGGGCCTGCTGAAGCGCGCTGACGAAAAATATGTGACCGAGCGCGCCTACGACAATCCCAAGTTTGTCGAAGACGTGGTGCGCGACGTCGCCGTGGCGCTCGATGCCGACACGCGGGTGAGTCGCTACGTCATCGAAGCCGAGAACTTCGAATCAATCCATAACCATTCGGCCTACGCCTTGATCGAACGCGACAAGGCGAACGCGGGCTAGACGCCCGGCGGGGCGGAGAGGCCCTGCGCCAGAACACGGCCCACGCGGCGTTCGCTGCCGCATAAGGGCCGGACATTCGTGAGGGAAGACTCGCAAGAGTCGGCCGGACTACGCCTGCGCGGGTCCGTCGTTGCGGCTTTCCAAGGACCCACACGAATGAGAATTGCAGTCATAGGCTCCGGCATTTCCGGTCTCGGTTGCGCGCACGCACTGCGGCAGGACGCGCACATTTCCCTGTACGAGGCGGAACCGCGCCTCGGCGGCCACACCAACACCGTCGACGTCACGCTCGACGGGATGAGCTATCCGGTCGACACCGGGTTCCTGGTGCTGAACGAGCGCACGTATCCGAACCTGATCCGGCTGTTCCAGGAACTCGATGTGCCGACCGCGAAGAGCGACATGTCGTTCGCGGTCAGCGTCAATCTGGGCCGGCGCCGCCTGGAGTGGAGCGGCACGGATCTCAACGGCGTGTTCGCGCAGCGCCGCAACCTCGTATCGCCGCGCTTTCTCGCGATGCTGCGCGACATCCTGCGCTTCAACGAGCATGCAACGCGCATCGCGCTGGGGCGCGAGGCCATCGACGGCGGTCTCTCGCTGGGTGCGTTCCTCGATCGCAACGGCTACGGCGCGCCGTTCCGCGCCTGGTACCTGCTGCCAATGGCGGCGGCGATCTGGTCGTGCCCCATGGCCACGATGCTCGCGTACCCGGTCGCGACCTTCGTGCGCTTCTGTCACAACCACGGCCTGCTGCAGGTCAACGACCGGCCGCAGTGGTACACGGTCAAAGGCGGTGCGCGTCAGTACGTGCGCCGCATCGCCGCTGGCCTGCACGAGGTGCGCACCAGCGACCCGGTGCTGGAAGTGCGGCGCGACGCGGCGAGCGGGCGCGTCGTCGTGCGCAGCCGCGCGGGCAGCGCGCTCTACGACCACGTTGTGCTGGCCTGTCACAGCGACCAGGCGCACCGGCTGCTGGTCGATGCCGACCCGCTTGAGCGCAGCGTCGTCGGCAATGTGCACTACCAGCCGAACCGCGCGCTGCTGCACACGGACTCACGCCTTATGCCGGAGTCGCGCAGGGTGTGGTCATCGTGGAATTACATGAGCGACGGCGGTGACGAGCCGCAGGTGTCGGTCACCTACCTGCTCAACAAGCTGCAGCCCCTGCCATTTACCACGCCGCTTTTCGTCTCGCTCAATCCGACCGTCGAGCCGCGCGCCGAAACCGTCATTGCCGAGTTCGACTACACGCATCCCGTGTTCGATGCGCGCGCAATCGAGGCGCAACGGCGCCTGCCGAACGTGCAGGGACTCCGCAACGTATGGTTTGCCGGCGCCTGGACCGGCTATGGCTTCCACGAAGACGGGCTGAAATCAGGACTCGCGGTCGCCACGGCGATCAAGCGCCGGATCCAGCAGCTTCCCGAACGTCGCGCGGCGTAATCGACGACGCACCCGGCATCGCTATGACATCACGAGGGACGCGCCGCCAGACCGTCGAAGCAGGTCGCGGTGACCAGCTCAACGATCTCTTCGTCGCGGAAGCTGCCCGAAACCTTCAGGTAGTCGGACACCGGATCGCACGCGCGCGCATAGAGCGTGTAAAGGACGACTTCGGGCGGCAACGCCTGCGCAAGCTCGCCGCGCTCGCGCGCCTGCTCGATCCACGCGCCGAGCCTGTCGCTCGCTTCAATCAGCCGATCAATGTAGGGCTTGTGTTTCACCAGGGCCTCGCGCAGCGTCGAGCGCGTAGACGGCAGCGACGGCATCTGGCCGGCCAGATGCTCGCGCACAGCCCAGCGCACCACCGCCTTCAGCTTGTCGATCGGCGCCGCGGCGTCAGGCTGGGCCGCGATCACCTCCAGCGTGCGGTCGAGCAGACGCACCATTGCGGCCGCCGCCAGCATCTCCTTCGACTCGAAGTGCTTGTACAGGCTCGCCTTGGCGATGCCGACGACGGCCGCGACCTCGTCGACCGTCATCAGATCGAAGCCTTTCTCGGCCAGCAGGCCATTGACGGCCTGCAGGATCACATCCTCCCGCAGCCGCTGCTGCTGCTCCTTAAGGGACAACCTGCGGGGCTCCAGTGGAGCGACCTGCGCAACCATGACCTCTCCCTCGGCCGGGGATCCGGCCGAAATCTGACTCAGTGTTTGCAGCATACCATGACGTTCCCACTTGAACTGTTTAGTTCATTGTGTAAACTGTGTCGACTTTCCAGCGATACGCCGGCCGCGCCTTGAACCCGATTCCGCTGTCCTTCGAGCCTGCCGCCGCCCCGATGATCGGCTTCGGCCAGATCCGTCATGAGCGGCTGCGACCCGTACGCAATGCATTCGCTTATCGGTCGTACTTCCTGCGCCTGCCGCTGCGGACGCTGGCGACGCGCCCCTACGCCGGCCGCTGGCTGCGCTTCAACCAGCGCGGCGTCTTCGCGGTCAACGATCGGGACCACGGCGACGGCCGCCCGCTGCTCGCCTGGATCGACGATCTGCTGCTCAGGGAGGGCATCCGCGACGCCACGGGCGAGGTCTGGCTGCACACGTTCCCGCGCGTGCTCGGCTATGTCTTCAATCCGGTCAGCTTCTGGTTCGCGCACCGCGCCGACGGCGCGCTGCGCGCGGTCGTCTGCGAAGTCAACAACACGTTCGGCGAGCGTCACTGCTATCTGCTCGACAGCGCGAACGGCCAAGCTCTCCGCTACGGCGAGACGATCGAGGCCCGCAAGGTCTTCCACGTCTCGCCTTTCTGCCGCATCGAGGGCCGTTACCGCTTCCGCTTCATGCTTGCGAAGCCGAATGCCCAGCACGCCGGGCGCTGGGTTGGGCGCATCGACCACGACGACGACAGCGGTCCGCTACTGCTGACCTCGATCTCCGGAGAACTTGCGCCGGCGACCGATCGCGCACTGGCCCGCGCGCTGATGGCATATCCGGCCTTCACCTTCGGCGTCATCGCGCGCATTCACTGGCAGGCGCTCAAGCTCTGGCTGAAGCGCGTGCCGTTCTTCCACAAGCCCGACGCTCCGGCATTGCCTGTCACTCGCTGAACCCATGAGCTCCTACGCCCCTGCCCTCGACGCACAGGCGGTCCTCGACACCGCCCGCTTTCCTTCGGACGTCCGTCTCGCGCTGCGCCTGCTGGCCGGGATGAAGCGCGGTCGCCTCGACGTGACTTTCCCCGACGGCCAGCACGCCCACTTCGGTGATCTGCACATGGCCGAGCGCGCCGACCTCAGGCTCGCCAACTGGAACCTGGTGCGGGCTGCGCTGAAGAGCGGTGACATCGGCTTTGCGGAGTCGTACATCGCCGGTGACTGGAGCACCAGCGACCTCGTGCGCCTGCTCGAATTCTTCATCGCCAACCGCGATGCCGCCGAGACCCTGATCTACGGGTCCGTCATCGGAAGACTCGCGTACCGCGTGCGCCACCTGCTCAACCGCAACACCCGGTCCCAGGCCAGGAAGAACATCCACGCGCACTACGACCTCGGCAACGACTTCTACCGGCTGTGGCTCGACCGCACGATGACCTATTCCAGCGCGCTGTTCGAGCGCGCCGCCCCGGCGCATGAGGTCGCCTCCGCCGAGGAACTCGAGCGCGGCCAGCATATGAAGTACGCGCGCGTGCTGCGCGAGCTGCAGTTGTCACCGGGCGCACGGTTGCTGGAAATCGGCTGTGGCTGGGGCGGCCTCGCGGAAGCCGCCGCGCGGGCGCAACTGCAGGTCACCGGGCTCACGCTTTCAACCGAGCAGCTGGCCTACGCGCGTGCGCGCCTCGCTAACGCCGGACTGGCCGGCGATCTGCAGCTGCGCGACTACCGCGACGAGGCGGGCCAGTACGACGGCATCGCATCGATCGAAATGTTCGAGGCCGTTGGCGAGGCATACTGGCCGTCGTACTTCGCCACGCTCAGGCGCTGTCTGAAGCCCGGCGGCCGCGCCTGCCTGCAGACCATTGTCATCGCCGATCACCTGTTCGAGCGCTATCGCACTGGCACCGACTTCATCCAGCAGTACATCTTCCCCGGCGGCATGCTGCCGTCGCGCAAGGTGTTCCGCGAGCGTGCGGACGCCGCCGGACTCGAAGTCATCAACGAGCACCGCTTCGGCACCGACTACGCCCGCACGCTGGCGACCTGGCGCGCATGGTTCCACGGCCGTCTCGACGAGGTCCGCGCGCTCGGCTTTGACGACCGCTTCGTGCGCATCTGGGATTTTTATCTTGCCTACTGCGAAGCCGCCTTCGCCCGGGAGAACACCGATGTCGTGCAGTACACGCTTGTCGCCCGCTGAGCCGCATTGCCTCGGCCGCCGCCGTGGTCGCGCACGCGTCGCCGCGATGCTCGGCGCCGCCGCACTTGCGAGTGCATTGTCCTTGCCGGCCGCGGCATCCACGCAGTCCACCGCGGCTGCGCACGGCATCCTCGCCCCGGATCACGTGCGGCGCCATATCGACGATGCGCGCCTTCTCGGCGACGGCCGCCTGACCTGGTTCGGCCTGCACGTATACGACGCGCAGCTCTACGTGCCGCGCGCGTTCGACGCGGCCAACCCTGGCGCACAGCCCTTCGCGCTCGAACTCATCTATGCCCGCAGCCTCGACGGACGCGCGATCGCTGAGCGGAGCCGCGATGAAATCGCTCGCCTGAAGTTCGGCTCCGAGGCCCAGCTCGCACGCTGGATGGGAGAAATGGCCGCCATTTTTCCGGACGTGAAGCCGGGCCAGCGACTGGCTGGCATCTACCGGCCCGGCAACGGCACGCGCTTCTACCTCGACGGGCGTTTCCTCGGCGAGATCGCCGATCCGGACTTTGGCCGCGCGTTCTTCGCCATCTGGCTCGATCCGCGCACCAGCGCACCCCAGCTGCGCGCCAGCCTGTTGCGTCCGTTGAACTGAGCGAGGCATGACGGCAGCCTCGCAGACGGTCGAAGTGGCGGCCGCCGCCGTGCACGGAGTAGACCGAGCTTCGCGCCGCGGGCTGGCGGCCTATGGCCTGCTTGGCGCCCCGCTGGCGATGATGGCCTTGCCGGTGTATGTGCTGGTGCCGAAGTTCTACTTCGAGGCCACCGGTCTGGCGCTGTCGATCATCGGTGCCGTGCTGCTGATCACCCGGCTCGCCGATGCGTTTGTCGACCCTTTCCTTGGAGCCTGGGTCGACCGCGCGAAGCAGCGCGGATCGTACCTGCGGCCGGTGCTGACCGCGATGCCGCCGCTGGCGCTGGGCTTCGTGCTGATGTTCATGCCGCCGGCCGGGCTCGGAGCGGTGGCCGCCACGGCCTGGCTTGCCGTGACGTTGACTGCGGCCTATCTCGGTTACTCGCTCGCGTCAATCGCGTACCAGTCCTGGGGCGCGGAACTGGCCGGCGATGACCATGAGAGGACGCGCGTCACCGGCTGGCGCGAAGGCGCGGGCCTGCTCGGCGTCATCGCCGCATCGATCATTCCTTACGCCCTCGGCGCGCCGAGCCTGATCGTGCTGTTCCTTGTCCTGCTGGCGGCGGCACTCGTGCTGCTGGTGCGCGTGGCGCCGCAACCCGCGGCGCGTCCGACCGCAGAGGTGCCCAAGACACTCACCTCCGTGCTGCTGCCGCTGCGTACCTCGCGCTTCCGGTGGCTCCTGGCGATTTTCGTCGCCAATGGAATCGCAGCCGCGATCCCCGCGTCGCTGGTGCTGTTCTTCGTCGCCGACCGGCTTGAACTCGAGTCCCGCTCCGGCATCTTCCTGGCGCTCTATTTCATCGCCGGCGCGGCCAGCATGCCGCTGTGGGTACGGCTTGCGGCGCGGCTCAGGCTCGAGGCCGTCTGGCTGCTCGGGATGATCGCCGCCGTCGCGGCTTTCGTGTGGGCCTACGGGCTCGGCACCGGCGACTTCACCGCGTTCGCGCTGATCTGCATGCTGTCCGGCGTCGCACTCGGCGCCGATCTGGCCCTGCCCCCGGCACTGCTGGCACGCGTCATCGGGGACAACCGCCACACCGGGCAGCACGAAGGTGCGTACTTTGGCCTGTGGAACCTCGCCAACAAGCTGAATCTCGCCCTGGCCGCCGGCATCGCGTTGCCGGCTCTTGCGTTGCTGGGCTACACGCCCGGAACGCGCGCGCCCGCCGCTCTCGCTTCGCTTTCTTTCGCCTACGCGCTGATTCCGTGCCTGCTCAAGCTCGTCGCGGCCGCGCTGCTGGCGACCGCCTGGCGCACCCGACGACTCTAGGAAAGCCGCACCATGTTCGCTCGTATTTTGTTCGCCGGGATGGCGCTGCTGCTGGCCAGCTGCTCCAGCATCGACCCGCAGGTCTACCGCAGCGAGAAGCCAACACTGGACCTGCAGCGCTACTTCAATGGCACGCTCGAGGGTCACGGCATGTTCCAGGACCGCAGCGGCCAGGTGCAGCGGCGCTTCGTCGTCACGATCAAGGCGAGTTGGGCGGGCGACGTCGGCACGCTCGACGAGGACTTCCTGTGGTCCGACGGCAAGCGCGAACGGCGCATCTGGACCCTGCGGAAGGCGGCCGGCGATGCGACGGGAACCCGCTGGGTCGGCACAGCGGCCGACGTGATCGGCGAGGCGCGCGGCGTGGTCAGCGGCAACGCGCTCAACTGGAACTACACCTTCGATCTCAAGACCGACGATGGCAAGCGCTACGAGGTCGCCTTTGACGACTGGATGTTCCTGATCGACGAGCGCGTCATGCTCAATCGCGCCGTCATGAGCTTCTACGGGTTCCGGGTCGGCGAGGTCTTCATTTCGTTCCGCAGGCTGTGATGGCGCTGAACCCGCGTATCCCGAACTGGCAGGGCCAGCGTGTCTGGGTCATCGGCGCGTCCTACGGCATCGGCGCCGCGCTCGCCCGCCGCCTGATCAACGACGGGGCGCGCGTGGCCATGTCGGCACGCAGCCGTGACCTGCTCGATGCGATCGCCGAGGGCAACGACGCACTGGTCGAGGTGCTCGACGTCACCGAGGCCGCCTCCGTGGCGAAGGCGGCGCGCCGCATTCTCGCCGCGTGGGGCGGCATCGACCTGGTGCTGATCGTCGCAGGCACGCATGTCGAGATGCGTGCCGACACCTTCGACCTTGCGCGTGCCAAGCGCCTCTTCGACGTCAACGTCAACGGCGTGCTGAACTGCCTCGACGCCGTGCTGCCCACGTTGCGCAGCCAACGCCACGGCGGAGTCGCCATCGTGTCTTCGGTGGCTGGCTATCGCGGCCTGCCACGAGCGCTAATCTACGGTCCGACCAAGGCGGCACTGATCAACCTGGCCGAATCGCTGTACCTCGACCTCGCGCCGCAGGGCATCGGCGTTTATCTCGTCAATCCGGGCTTTGTCGACACGCCGCTGACGCAGAAGAACGAATTCAGGATGCCGGCGCTGATACCGGCAGACAAGGCCGCCAAACTGACGCTGGAGGGAATCGCCGCCGGCGAGTTTGAAATTCACTTCCCGCGACGGTTTACCAATCTGCTGCGACTGTTGCGCACCCTGCCGTATCCGGCTTACTTTGCTGCGGTGCGCCGCTTTACGAGCCCCTGATGCCGAGTCCCAGCCCGCCGAGCGATGCCCGGGTCGCACGCCTGAAGCAGTACTTCGAGTCGCTGACCGTCGAGTCCGTGTCAGCGCTTGCTTCGCTGTACACCGAAGATGCGTGGTTCAAGGACCCCTTCAACGAGGTGCGTGGCCTGCCGGCACTGCAACGTGTCTTCCGCCACATGTTCCAGCAGGTGCACGATCCCCGTTTCGTCATCACGCGGTCGATGGCCGCCGGAGATGATGCATTCCTGACGTGGGATTTCCTGTTCCGGCTGCAGGCCTCACCCGACCGCGATCAGGTGATCCGCGGGGCGACTCATATACAGTTCGCACCGGACGGCCGGGTGGCGTATCACCGAGACTATTGGGACGCTGCCGAGGAACTGTACGAGAAGCTGCCGGTACTGGGCGGGTTGATGCGCTTCCTGAAGCGCCGCGCCGCCGCGTGAGCCCGGCTGGAGGCGATCATGGCGTTTTTGTACCCCGAGCTGTTCAAGTCGCTCGAATCCGTGCGCTGGAACATGGAAACCGATGTGCCGTGGAAGGAATTCGACGGCACGCGGCTCTCCGATGACCAGGCGCGCACCATCAAGATGAACGCGATCACCGAGTGGTCAGCGCTGCCTGCCACCGAGATGTTTCTGCGCGACAACCTCGATGACTCCGACTTCTCCGCCTTCATGTCGGTGTGGTTCTTCGAGGAACAGAAGCACGCGCTGGTGCTGATGGAATACCTGCGGCGCTTCCGACCCGAGCTGGTGCCGACCGAAGAGGAGCTGCACGCCGTGCGCTTCCAGTTCGATCCGGCGCCGCGCCTCGAAACGCTGATGCTGCACTTCTGCGGCGAAATCCGGCTCAACCACTGGTATCGCCGGGCGGCCGAGTGGCACACCGAGCCGGTAATCAAGGCGATCTATCGCCTGCTGTCGCAGGACGAAGCGCGCCATGGCGGCGCCTATCTGCGCTACATGAAGAAGGCGCTCGGCGAGGTGGGCGACGCCGCCCGGGCAGCGTTTGCCAAGATCGGCGTGCTGATGGCCTCGGCCCGCCGCACCGACAAGGCGCTGCACCCGACCAATCTGCACGTAAACCAGTCGCTTTTCCCGAACGACACCGTACAATCGCGCCTCCCGGATCCGGGCTGGCTCGAACGCTGGCTCGACGAACAAATACGATTCGACAAGGAATGGGAGACCAAGGTCGTCGATCGGATCCTGCACAACCTGTCGCTCTTGTTCGAGCGCACGTTCAATTCGGTGCAGGATCTAAACCGTTACCGCAAGGAAATTGCGGCGCGATTGCGCACGCCCTCGGCCGACGCGTCGCCGCAGGCCGCCTGAGCCCGTCCGGCGGCCGCCTGGCCGCACCGTCGAAGCCGACCTGCACGCCCGGCGCGGCCGGAGCCCGCCCATGATTCCGCGTCACGTTCCGTTGGTCGAGACCACGCGCGGCGGCACGACGGAGTGCGTGCACTATGGGTCGATCGCCGTGGTCGATGCGGCCGGCAAGTTGATCTCCGCCGTCGGCGATCCTGACTCGATCAACTTCACTCGTTCCGCCCTGAAGCCGCTGCAGGCGCTGCCGTTCGTCGAGGATGGCGGACTGGGCCGCTATGGCTTCACGTCGCACGAACTCGCGATGATGTGCGCGAGCCACAGCGGCGAGGCGGTGCACATCGGCATCGCCCAGCGCATGCTCGCGGCGGC
Source organism: Burkholderiaceae bacterium (assembly GCA_035429725.1). Lineage (GTDB taxonomy): Bacteria > Pseudomonadota > Gammaproteobacteria > Burkholderiales > Burkholderiaceae_F > JALORV01. The sequence goes on from DAOMFI010000039.1 coordinate 15,746, forward strand.
GGGGCTCGACGACACGGCGCTGCAGTGCGGCTGCCACGCGCCGGGCTACTTCGCGGCGACCGAGACCCAGGCTCCGTCCGGGGTGAAGTGGTCGCCGCTGTTCCACAACTGCTCCGGCAAGCACGCGGGATTTCTCGCGTATTGCCGCATGCACGACCAGCCGACCGGGACCTATCTCGACACCGGCCACCCATTGCAGCAGCGCATCCGCACGATCGTCGCGCGCTTCGCGCAAGGTGACGCGATCGCCCAGGGCATCGACGGCTGCAGCGCACCCAATTTCGCGATGCCGATGCGGCGGCTGGCCCAGACGTATGCGCGGCTTGCCGCGCAGGAGACGCCGGAGCTTGCGGCGCTCTTCTTCGCCATGACGCGCCATCCCGACCTCGTATCCGGCACGCGCCGCACCGATCTCGCGATCATGCAGACCGGCGCCGGCGACTGGATCAGCAAGGCCGGCGCCGACGGCATGCAGGCGATCGGCGTGGCGAGCCAAGGCATGGGCATCGCCATCCGCATCGCCGACGGCAACCCGCGCGCGCTGCATGCGGCCACGGTCGAGGTGCTGCAACAGCTTGGACTGCTCGAGGATTCCAGCGGCACGCCCCTCGCGGTCTACGACTGCCCGCCGATCCGCAACTATCGCGGCATCGAGACCGGCGGCTTCGTTCCCGTCTTCAAATTGCGCCGGCAACCTGGCTAGACCCGGCAGCCCGTGGATACCGCCGCGCGGCGCCTCACGTCCCGCTTTATCGAAGTTCAGCTGATCCGTCGCTTGGACGCGGCGGAAACCGGAACGCACGCGGCCTGAGCAAACCGGCCGCCACTTGAGGGGTGCGCATGATCGACGCCGAGTACTGCCAGACGATGGCTGCCTACAACGGCTGGATGAATCGCAAGATCTACGAGGCGGCTGCGGGCCTGACGGACGCCGAGCGCAAGGCTGACCGTGGCGCGTTCTTCCGCTCTCTGCACTCAACGTTGAATCACCTGCTCTGGGCGGATCGGGTCTGGCTGCAGCGATTCAACGGCAAGGACTATCCGGTCGGCAGGATGGGAGCTGACCTCTACGACGCGTTCGACGCACTGGTCGACGCGCGCCGCGCGATGGACGACGAGATCGGCACCTGGGCCGCGCAGCTCGATAGCGCGCAGCTGGCCGGCACCCTCACCTGGTTCTCCGGGGTGGCGCAGCGCGAGATGTCGCGCCCCCGGTGGCTGTGCGTCATGCAGATGTTCAATCACCAGACTCACCATCGCGGGCAGGTCACGACCCTGCTCAAGCAGGCCGGCGTGGATCCCGGCGTCACGGATCTGCCCTGGGCGCCCCTCGCCCGCGACGCGCAACATCGGGTCATTCTCGGCGAGCAGTTCGGGCTCTAGTTCGACGGCCGTTCGCGGGCCACCTAAGGGGCTACAAAGCGCCGGCCGAGCGACAAGCGCGACATGCGCTGGCTCGATCACCCGCGGCGGATTCGCGCGCGGACGATCAGGACTGCACCGTCGTTCCCACGCGGCCCCGGTGCGCCGTCTGCCCGACGAGCCGTTTAACGACCACGAAGAACAGCGGCACGAAGAGCAGTCCGAGGAAAGTCGCCGCGACCATGCCGCCGAACACGCCGGTGCCGATGGCATTCTGGCTTCCGGAGCCGGCACCGGTCGCCAGTGCAAGCGGCAGCACCCCGCCACCGAAGGCGAGCGACGTCATCAGGATCGGGCGCAAGCGCAGCCGCACGGCCTCGAGCGTGGCGGCCACCAGTTCAACGCCTTCGTCCATCTGCTTCAGTGCGAACTGGATGATCAGGATCGCGTTCTTTGCCGACAGCCCGATCGTTGTCAGAAGGCCGACCTGGAAATACACGTCGTCGGACAGCCCGCGCCCGCTGGCCGCAATCAGCGCGCCGAGCACGCCGAGCGGCACGATCAGCAGCACCGCGATCGGGATCGACCAGCTCTCGTAGAGCGCCGCGAGGCAAAGGAAGACGACGATGATCGAGAGCCCGTACAACAGGGGCGCCTGCGCTCCGGACAGGCGCTCTTCGTAGGACAGTCCGGTCCACGCGACACCGAACCCCGGCGGCAGTTGTGCGGCCAGTCCTTCCATCACCGCCATCGCCTCGCCGGAACTGCGACCCGGCGCCGCCTGGCCCTGGATCTCCACGGCCGGCGCACCGTTGAAACGCTCCAAGCGCGGCGAACCGTAAGTCCATTCGCCGCGCGCGAACATCGAAAACGGCACCATCTCGCCCTGCGCATTGCGCACGTACCACTTGTCCAGGTCCTCTGGAACCATGCGGAACGGTGCATCGGCCTGCATGTAGACCTTTTTTACGCGACCCTTGTCGATGAAGTCATTGACGTAGGCGCTGCCCCAGGCGGCTGACAGCGTCGCGTTGACATCCGCCATCGACAGTCCCAGCGCGCCCGCGTGCACGGTGTCGATGTCGATACGGAACTGCGGCGTGTCTTCCTGCCCGTTCGGCCGCACGGCGACCAGCGCGGGCTCCTTGGCTGCCATCCCGAGCAACTGGTTGCGCGCGCCGATCAGCGCTTCGTGACCGGCGCCGGCACGATCCTGCAGATAAAGGTCGAACCCATTGGCCACGCCGAGTTCAAGCACTGCCGGCGGCGGAAATGCAAACACCATCGCATCGCGCAGCTTCGAGAAGGCCGCCATGGCCCGCCCGGCGACCGCCTTCACGCTGTTCTTCTCGCCTGGCCGATCCTTCCAGTCCTTCAGCCGCACGAACGCGATACCGGCATTCTGGCCGCTGCCGGAAAAGGAAAAGCCCGCGACCGTGAAGAGCGCCTGCACGGTGTCCTTCTCATCCTCCAGGAAGTGACGCTCGAGTTCGCGCAGCACTTTCAGCGTGCGCTCCTGCGTGGCGCCCGCCGGCAGCACGACCTGCGCAAACAGGATGCCCTGGTCTTCATCCGGCAAGAATGAGGTAGGCATCCGCAGCAGCATGAAGACCGCGAGGACGATCATCACGGCGTAGGCGGCCAGCCAGCGGGCCGGTCTCTTGAGCATGCGCCCGACGATGCGCCGGTACAGGCTGCTGCCGCGATCGAAAAAGCGGTTGAACCATCCGAAGAAACCCGTTGTCGCCCCGTGTGATCCGCGCTCGACAGGCCTGAGCAGCGTCGCGCACAGTGCCGGGGACAGGATCAGCGCAACTGACACCGACAGCAGCATCGCCGAGGCCATCGTGATCGAAAACTGGCGATAGATGACGCCGGTAGAGCCACCGAAAAACGCCATCGGAATGAACACGGCCGCCAGCACCAGCGCGATGCCCACCAGCGCACCCGTGATCTGGCCCATCGACTTCTTCGTTGCCTCCTTCGGCGACAGGCCCTCTTCGCTCATCAGGCGCTCGACGTTCTCGACGACGACGATCGCATCGTCGACCAGCAGGCCGATGGTCAGGACCACTCCGAACATGGTCAGCACGTTGATCGAGAAGCCAAAGGCCTGCATCACGCCGAACGTGCCAAGCAGCACCACCGGGACCGCGATCGCCGGGATCAGCGTGGCGCGCAGGTTCTGCAGGAACAGGTACATCACCAGCACGACCAGGACAAAGGCCTCGAGGAGGGTCTTGACCACTTCCTGGATCGACAGCCGGATGAAAGGCGTGGTGTCATAGGCAACAACGGCCTTGAGACCCGGCGGGAAGAATTTCTCCAGCTCGGCCGCCTTGGCCTTCACTGCATCAGCCGTGGCGAGGGCATTCGCCCCGGTCGCGAGCCGCACGGCCAGGCCCGAGGACGGCTTGCCGTTGAAGAAGGAGAGCGTGCCGTAGTTCTCGCCGCCCAGTTCGACACGGGCGACGTCACGCAGACGCACGGTCGCGCCCGAAGCGCCGGTGCGCAGCACGATGGATTCGAATTGCGCCGGCGTCTGCAGCCGGCCCTGCGCGGAGATCGTCGCGTTCAACTGCTGGCCCGGAACGGCAGGCAGTCCCCCGAGCTGGCCGGCGGCGATCTGGACGTTCTGTGCCCGGATCGCATTCGCAACGTCGGTCGTGGTGAGCTTGTAGCTCGCCAGCTTTTCCGGATCGAGCCAGATGCGCATCGCGTACTGCGATCCGAACAGCGTCAGCTCGCCTACGCCGGGCACGCGGCTCATCACTTCCTGCACGTTGGCGGCGACGTAGTCCGCGATATCGGTGCGGTTCATCGAGCCGTCTTCCGAGTAGAAGCCGATGACCATGATGAAATTGCGGACCGACTTCACGACCGTAACGCCCTGCTGCTGCACCTCCTGCGGCAGCTGCGTTTCCGCAAGCTTCAGCTTGTTCTGGACCTGGACCTGCGCGATGTCCGGATCGACACCGGCATTGAACGTGAGGACGATCGAGGCCGAGCCGGCGCTGTCGCTGGTCGACGTGATGTAGCGCAGTCCGTCGAGACCCGTCATGCGCTGTTCGATGATCTGCGTGACCGTGTCCTCGACTGTCTTCGCCGACGCGCCCGGATAGGTCGCACTGATGGTGATCGTCGGCGGAGCGATGCTCGGGTACTGCGCGATCGGCAGGCGGAAGATCGACAGCGCGCCGGCCAGCATGATCACCAGCGCGATGACCCAGGCGAAGATGGGTCGTTCAATGAAGAACTGCGACACGCGATGCGGCCTGTCCGTTCGTTATGGGCGCAGTCAGCGCCCCGGGTCCTTGCTGGCGGCCGGCGCAGGCGCGGCGGCGGTCGGTGCGGCCGCCGTTGACGGTGTTGCAGCAGGCGGGGCGGAGGCCTCGATCGGTTGCACGACCGCCCCGGGGCTCGCGCGCTGCAGGCCTTCCACGATGACCCGGTCGCCCGGCTGCAGGCCGGCGTCGATCAGCCACTGGGTCCCGAGCGTGCGTGCGGTCTTCAGAATCCGCGCCTCGACCTTGTTGTTGGCGCCGACCACCATCGCGATGGCCTGCCCCTTGGTGTCGCGCGTCACAGCCTGCTGCGGCACCAGGATGGCCTGCTCGCGCACACCCTCCTCGAGCACCGCGCGCACATACATGTTCGGCAGCAGGATGTTCTCCGGGTTTGGAAACAGTGCACGCAGCGTAATTGCGCCGGTGGAAGGATCGACGGTGACATCCGAGAACTGCAAGGTACCGTCGTGCTTGTAGCTCGTGCCATCCTCGAGTTGCAGCGTGATGCGTGCGGCGTCATCGCGTACCCGCTTGAGCTCCCCGCTGGCCATCGCGCGCCGCAGGCGCAGTGCCTCGCTGGAAGACTGCGTGATGTCGACGTACATCGGATTCAGCTGCTGGATCGTTGCAAGCAGCGTCGACTGGTTGGCGGTGACCAGCGCTCCCGCCGTCACCGTCGACTTGCCGATCCGCCCTGAAATCGGTGCAACGACGTTCGTGTAGGCAAGGTTGATGCGCGCTGCCTCCGCCGCTGCCCGGGCCGCCGCGAGGTCCGCTTCCCTCTGGCGCAGCGTCGTCGCGGCATCGTCATAGGCCTGCTGGCTGACGAACTTGATTTCAAAGAGTTCCTTGGCGCGGGCAAGATTGCGCCGTGCCGTCTCGACGCTCGCTTCGGCCTTGGCCACCGCGGCGCGCGCGCTGTCGTAGGCCGTCTGGTAGGTCGCCGGGTCAATCCGGTACAGCGTGCTGCCCGCCTTGACCTCGGCACCTTCGTTGAACTTACGCGACAGGACGATGCCGGTGACCTGCGGCCGGACCTCGGCTATCAAGGTCGGCGCCGTGCGTCCCGGCAACGTGGTCTTGATGACCACGCTCTGCGGCTTCACGGTCTGTACGGTGACTTCCGGCGCGGAGTGCGCGACCGGCGGCGCCTTGGTGCCGTCGCAGGCTGCCGTGACAGCAATCAATGCAATGACGCCAAGCAAGCGGGGTTTAGCGCAAGCCATTGGCGATGCTAGCAGCGAACTGTCCGGTTCTGCGCGCCGCTACCCACTGCGCGCATAACCGGATCCATACCAGTGCTATTCCCGCAAGCCCGCGAGGTCGAGGAAGAACGCGTACTCGCGCGCGACCTCGGCCAGCCGCTCGAAGCGGCCTGACTTCCCGCTATGCCCGGCCTCCATCGTCACATGGAAGAGCAGCGGACTGGCCCCGGTCTTCGTTGCGCGCAGGCGCGCGACATACTTGGCCGGCTCGTAATACTGCACCATCGCATCCCACAGGCCGGTCGTGACGAGCATCGCCGGATATTCGCGTGCACGGATGTTGTCGTACGGCGAGTACGCGAGCATCGCGTCATAGAAGCGCTTCTCGCGCGGATCGCCCCACTGCGACCACTCGTTAGTTGTCAGCGGAATCGTCTCGTCGAGCATCGTCGTGACGACATCGACGAAGGGCACGTGCAGCGCGATGCCCCGGTAGCGGTCGCCGGCCTGGTTGGCGATGACCCCCATCAGCAGGCCGCCCGCCGACCCGCCCGCGGCGAACACCCTGTCCCGGGCGCCGAAACGCTCGCGCACAAGGTGATCTGTCACATCGATGAAGTCGTTGAAGGTGTTCTGCTTGGCGAGCAGTTTGCCGTCCTCGTACCACTCCTGCCCCAGTTCCGCGCCCCCGCGCACATGGGCGATCGCGATCACGAAGCCGCGATCGAGCAGCGAAACGCGGTTGCTGCTGAAGTACGGGTCGTTGGCGATGCCGTAGGCACCGTAGCCGTCGATATAGAGCGGTGCCGTGCCGTCGCGCCTGAATCGGTCGCGCCGATACGCAAGCGAGATTGGAATCCGCTTGCCGTCGCGCGCCGGCGCCCAGACGCGCTCCGTCGCATAAAGCGCGGCGTCGTAGCCGATGACGGGCTGGACCTTGCGCAAGCGCCGCTCGCCGGTCGCGAGATCGACGTCATAGGTCGTGGTCGGCGTGGTCATCGACGTGTACGAATAGCGTGCTGCGTGCACCGCCGCGTCGGGGTTGTCGCCAAGGTTCATGGCGAACGCGGGCTCATCGGCGCCGACGGCGAAGGGCGCCCGCCCGTCGGTGGGCAACACGCGCAGACGGCTGTTGGCTTCGACACGCTCCTCGATGACGATCGCCCGGTCGAACAGCGCGAAGGCGTCGATCGCCGCGTCGGCGCGCGCCGGCACGATGTCGCGCCAGCGGGAGCGATCGTCGGGCGCGCTGTCCGGTGCCGCCACCAGGCGGAAATTCTGCGCGGTATCGTTGGTGCGCAGGACCCAGCGGTCGCCGATGTGATCGGCATACGTGCGCACGTCCTTGCGGCGCGGCAGCACGACCACAGGAGCGCTCGTCGGCGCGGCAAGAGGCACGACGCGTGTCTCGGTCGTGTCGTACCCCTCGAGCTGGATCAGCAGGAAGCGCCGCGATGCGCTGCGGGCAATGCCCGTAAAGAGCTCCGGGTCCTGCTCGTCGTAGACCAGCACGTCGCCGGCCGGGTCGGTGCCGAGCCGATGGCGGAACACGGTGCCACGCACGAGTGTCTGGGGATCCTGGCGCAGATAGAACACCGTGGCACTGTCTGCGGCCCACTCGGCGTCGGCCAGCACGCCTGTGATCGATTCCGCCGCGACTTCGCCAGTGACGAGATTGCGAAAGCGCAGCGTGTAGATGCGCCGTCCGACTGTGTCCTCCGCGTACGCCAGCCACCGGTTATCGGGACTGACGGCCGTGGCGCCAA
>DAOMFI010000040.1:0-7345 GCA_035429725.1 Burkholderiaceae bacterium
CGCAGTTCCAGGGCCAGATCAAGGAGCGGCTCAACAGCCGCGATGCGCTGCGGCTCGTGTCCTCCTTCGTGCGGCCGCAGCTCGAGTTCTGGCTCAACCAGCATCCGAATGAAGGCCGCCAGCTCGCCGAACTCGTGATCCGGCAGGCGCAGGCGCGCGCCCGCGCTGGCCAGAAGGTCGAGAAGAAGAAGGGCTCGGCGGTCGCTGTCCTGCCGGGCAAGCTGACCGACTGCGAGTCGACGGAACTCGAGCGCAACGAACTCTTCCTGGTCGAGGGCGATTCGGCTGGGGGTTCGGCCAAGATGGGCCGTGACAAGGGTTTCCAGGCGATCCTGCCGTTGCGCGGCAAAGTGCTCAACACATGGGAGGTCGAGCGCGACCGTCTTTTCGGCAACGCCGAGGTGCACGACATCGCGGTGGCGATCGGCGTCGATCCGCATGGCCCCGCTGACGCGGTGAACCTCGAGGGGTTGCGCTACGGAAAGATCTGCATCCTCGCCGATGCCGACGTCGATGGCTCGCACATCCAGGTCTTGCTGCTGACGCTCTTCTTCCGTCACTTCCCGCAGCTGGTCGACCGCGGTCACATCTACGTCGCACGCCCGCCGTTGTTCCGGGTGGACGTCGCGGCCCAGGGCAAGCGCCCGGCGCGCCGTCTTTATTGCCTGGACGAAGCCGAACTCGATGCCACGCTGGAGAAGCTGGCCGACGAGGGTGTGAAGGAGAGCGCCTGGGACACGGCCCGCTTCAAGGGCCTCGGCGAAATGAGCCCCGAGCAGTTGTGGGAGACGACGATGAATCCGGACACGCGCCGCCTGCTGCGCGTCGGCCTGGGCGACCTCCCTGCCGAAAAGACGGCCGCCACGATGACGATGCTGATGGGCCGCGCCGAAAGCCAGGCGCGCCGGGCCTGGCTCGAGGAGCACGGGCACGAGGTCGAGGCTGACATCTAGGGCATGCGGCGCGGGCCGGCCGTCCCAACGCGAAGATTGACCCGCAACCTCCCAAAACGGCGCTGTATTGGGACGGGACGCAATGCCGCATACTCGCGAGCCGCCCTGGCTACGTACGACCTGAGACCGCGCACGACTCCATGAACGACCCGCAACTTGCCGCGATGTCCAGCGCCCTGCGTGCCGGCCCGGATTGGCTGGCCAGCCCGCGCCTCGCGTGGGTGCGCTGGTGCATCGGAGCGCTGATGTTGCTGCTGCTCCTCTCGCTCGCGGTCGAGGCGTGGCTGCCGGTCGAAACCGTGAGGGAGCACCCGGTGCCGATGAAGGCACTGGCCTGGACCCGCTCGACCCTTGCGGCAATACTGGGCCTGCTGGTCATCGCCTGGCTGCTGATTTCGCAGCGCCTGCAGCGTGAGTCGCGGTCGCGCTCGCGGCTGTGGGAAGAGTCGATTGAATCGATGAACGTCGGCGTTGCGCTGTACGACGCCGATGATCGGCTCATCGGCTGCAACGCGGCATACCGCAATCTGTACTCGGAGATCGCCGACAAGCTCGTGCCCGGCCGCACGTACCGGGAGCTGATGACCGCCTACTACGACGTCGCTCCGCCGGAGGTCGTCGATGGTCGGTCGCTCGCGGACTTCATCGCCGATGGCGAGCGTCGCCGGCGCAGTGGCTCCGAAGTCAGTGAAGTGGTGCGACACCATCGCGGGCGGTGGCTGCTGATGACGGACTGCCGGACAGTCAGCGGCGGCATCATCTGCTTCCGCAACGACGTCACCGAGCAGAAGGTCATTGAGCATGAGCTGACGAAACGCCGCAAGCTCATCGACGACCTCGCCGATCTAACCTACGACTGGTTCTGGCGGCAGGATGCCGAAGGCCGGTTCGTCGAGTTCTCCGTGGCGATGGAGCAGCATGTCAAGGTGCTGCCCCAGCAGCTGCTTGGCAAGCGGCGCGAGGACATGCCCGGCTTCGAAGCCGATCCCAACCAGTACGCCGAGTACCGCGCGCGCATCGCTCAGCGCAAGCCCTTTCCGTGGTTCGCGTACCGGGCGCGGCGCGGTGACGGCGGCCCGATGTGGATCGCCGTCACCGGCAAGCCGATCTTCGACGAAAAGGGCGAGTTCCAGGGCTACTACGGCGCCGGCCGTGATGTCACCGAACGCGAAGAGACACTGGTGGCGTTGCGGCGCAGTGAGGAGCGGTTCCGTGCCCTCACGATGCTCGCGACCGAGTGGTACTGGGAAAGCGACACCGAACTGCGCGTGACCTCGGTCCGCGGTGACCCGACCCAGCAGGAACGCGTGGCGGAGTGGACGCTGAACCGCCGGTTCTGGGAGTTCGAGCACATCGATCCTTCGTTCGCCGTCGACTGGGGCGTGCTGCGCGAGCGCGTTGCGCGCCGCGAGTCGTTCCGCAACTTCAAGCTGAAGCTGCGCAATGGCGAAGAGGTGGCGTACTACGAGCTGGCAGGCCAGCCGGTCCTGGAGCGCGGCGAGTTCGTCGGCTATCGCGGACTCGCTTGGGACGTCACCGAGCGCGAATCGCTGATCGCGCGCATCACCGAGAGCGAGGCGCGTTTCCGTGCACTGTCCGAACTGTCGTCGGACTGGTACTGGGAAATGGACGAGGAGCTTCGCTTCACGCTGCTGCGGCAGGGCGCACGCGGTTCGTTCAGCCTGGACGACGAGGAAGTCATCGGCAAGCACCGCTGGGAACTGCCGGGTGAACTGATCCAGCCCTCGTCATGGGACGAGCACCGTGCCACGTTGATGGCGCGGCGACCCTTCCGCGACGTCATGTTCCGCCGCTGGATGCCCGACGGCTCACTCGTCTATCACCTGACCAGTGGCGACCCGGTGTTCGACGCCGATGGCCAGTTCCGCGGTTACCGCGGCATTGGCAAGAACATCACCGACCAGATCCGGGCGCAGGAGCGGATCGAGCGCCTGGCCACGGTCGATGCGCTGACGCAGCTGTCGAACCGCCAGACCTTCGACGAACGGGCCGGCCGGGTGCTGGCCACGTCCTATGCCGAGGGCAAGCGCTGCGCGTTGCTGTTCATCGACCTCGACAACTTCCGGCTGCTCAACAACGGCTACGGCCACCGGGTCGGCGACGAGATGCTGGCAATCGTTGCCAGCCGCATGCGCGAGGTCGTCGGCGAACCGCACCTGCTCGGCCGCCGCGGCGGCGACGAACTGGTTGCGTTGCTGGTCGATCTGCAGCGGCCCGACGCTGCCGTCGAGGCCGCCCGGAAGCTCATCGACTCGATCGCCGTCCCGGCGCGCATCCTCGGCATGGAAATTTCGGTGACAGCCTCGGTCGGCATCAGCTTTTTCCCCCAGGACGGCATCGACCTCGATTCGCTGCTGAACGCGGCCGACGCGGCGATGTACCAGGCCAAGGACAGCGGCCGGCGCACCTACGCGTTCTACACGCAGACCGTCGCGCGCCGCGTCGACCTGCGTCTACGTCTGGAGCAGCGCCTGCGCAAGGCGGTCGAGTCGCGCGACTTCAAGCTGTTCTTCCAGCCGCTGGTGTCGCTGGCGGACGGCAAGATGGTCGGCGCCGAGGCGCTGATCCGCTGGCGCGACGCCGAACTCGGCGACATCTCGCCGGCGGAATTCATCCCGATCGCCGAGGAATCGGGCCTTATCGTCGGGCTGGGCGACTGGGTGCTGCGCGAGGCCTGCCGCGTGCGGCAGGAGTGGCGGCACCTGCAGCTCGACATTCCGCCGGTGTCGATCAACATGTCCGGCGTGCAACTGCGCCAGCTCGGGTGCGTCGAGGGCCTGCTCGATGTCCTGACAGCCTACGATGTGCCGGCGTCGGACATCGAGGTCGAAGTCACGGAGACGGGACTGCTCGACACGTCGGCGGTCTCGCGCGAGAACCTGGTGCGCATGCGCAACGCCGGCGTGAAGCTTGCGCTCGACGATTTCGGCGTCGGCTTTTCAAGTCTGGCGCACCTGCGCGACCTGCCGATACACCGCCTCAAGATCGACCGCAGCTTCACCGTGGAATGCATGCGGGACGCCCGGACGCTGACGATCGTCAAGGCGGTCATCGAGATGGCGCGCTCGCTCGGTATCAGTGTCACCGCGGAAGGTATCGAGACGCAGGCCCAGCAGACCTGGATGCAGCACCTGGGCTGCGACGCGGCGCAGGGGTATCTCTTCGCACGGCCGATGCCGGCCGACGATTTCATCAAGCTTTTCATCGATCGCCGCGGCACCGGCCGCGAGCGCTCCCTCATGCATTGATCCGGAGTCTCTCCTGTACACCACCTACTTTGAAGGCGCCTGGCATGACGGCAACGTGCCGCTGATGGGCGCGATGGACCACAGCGTGTGGCTGGCGTCCTCGGTCTTCGACGGCGCGCGCTCGATCCATCGGATGGCGCCGGACCTGCAGGCCCATTGCGAACGCATCTATGAATCGTCCGAGCGACTCGGGCTGAAACTCGACGTACCGATTGACGAACTGATGCGTCTGTGCGTCGAAGGCATACACCGCTTCCCGGCGGATGCTGATCTTTACATCCGCCCGCTGGTGTTCGGTACCGAAGGCATGCTGGTGCCGGAAAAATCCGCCTTCGCGCTGACGCTGTTCGACGCGCCGCTGCCGCCATTCGAGGGGTTCAGCGCGACACTCTCGCAGCGGCGCCGTCCGTCGCCTGCGGCGGCGACGACGGACGCGAAGGCGTCGGCGCTGTATCCCAACGTCGCCCGTGCACTGCGTGAAGCGGCAGCGGCCGGCTTCCAGAACGCGATCGTTCTCGACCCCGATGGCAATGTCGCCGAGTTCGCGACGGCGAATCTTTTCTTCGTCGCTGGCGACGGTGCGACGGTCACTCCGCAGTCCAATGGCACCTTCCTGGCTGGCATCACGCGCGCGCGCGTCATCAGCCTGCTGGCCGACGCGGGCATCGAGGTCCAGCAGCGTACGGTCCGCCCTGATGAACTCGATACCGCGCGCGAAATATTCAGTACCGGCAACTACAGCAAGGTGATGCCCTGCACGCGCTACGGCGCCCGCGAATTGCCGATCGGTCCAGTCGCGACGCTGGCGCGGCAGCGCTACATGGAATTCGCTGCGGGCTGCCGCGTCTGACGATCGCGGCCAACGCGCAGCGCCGTGCCGCGGCTCGGCCGGGCTTCCGTGATGGCGCGTCACGGGGCGGCAACGAGCCGCGGGACAACGTCACCGTAAACGTAGAATCTCGCCATCCGCACTGACAGCGGACCCTCCAGAATGCTCGAGCAACAGACACTCTTTCCTGCCGCCGGCGGTGACGGCGACGATGGCAGCGACGCGCTGGCGCTGGCCGAGTTCGCGCAGCGCGCCTATCTCGACTACGCGATCTCTGTGGTCAAGGGGCGCGCGCTGCCGGATGGCGCCGACGGGCAGAAGCCCGTGCAGCGCCGGATCCTGCATGCGATGAACGAGATGGGCCTGGCCGCAGGGGCGCGGCCGGTCAAGTCGGCGCGTGTCGTCGGTGACGTGCTCGGCCGCTTCCATCCGCATGGCGACCAGGCCGCGTATGACGCGCTGGTGCGCATGGCACAGGACTTCTCGCTGCGCTACCCGCTGATCGACGGCCAGGGCAATTTCGGCAGCCGCGACGGCGACGGCGCCGCCGCAATGCGCTACACCGAGGCGCGGCTCACGCCGATCGCACGCCTGCTGCTCGACGAAATCGACGAGGGCACTGTCGATTTCATGCCAAATTACGACGGCTCGACGCAGGAGCCGCGCCTGTTGCCCGCGCGACTGCCTTTCGTGCTCCTAAATGGAGCTTCGGGCATCGCGGTCGGCATGGCGACCGAGATCCCGTCGCACAACCTGCGCGAGGTCGCCGCCGCCGCATTGGCGCTGATCGCCAACCCGAAGACAACACTGGAACAATTGCGCGAGCGGCTGCCCGGCCCCGACTTCCCCGGCGGCGGCCAGATCATCTCGACGGCCAGCGACATACACGAGGTCTATGCCAGCGGACGCGGCAGCCTTAAGGTGCGTGCGCGCTTCGAGTTCGAGGAGATGGCGCGCGGACAATGGCAGCTGGTTGTCCACGAACTGCCGCCGTCGACCTCGAGCCAGCGCGTGCTCGAAGAGATCGAGGAGCTGACCAATCCGAAGATCAAGACCGGCAAGAAGGCGCTGACGCCCGACCAGCAGCAGACCCGGCAACTCGTGCTATCGGTGCTCGACGCGGTGCGCGATGAGTCGGGCAAGGACGCGGCGGTGCGGCTGGTGTTCGAGCCGCGCACCTCCAAGGTCGACCGCGACGAGTTCGTGCGGACGCTGCTCGCGCATACCAGCATGGAGGCGAGCGCCCCGGTCAACCTGGTGATGATCGGGCGCGATGGGCGTCCGCGCTGCAAGCCTCTGCTCGAGATCCTCTCGGAGTGGATCGAGTTCCGCGTCGACACCGTGCGGCGGCGCTCGCAGCATCGCCTGCAGAAGGTCGAGGACCGTATCCACATCCTCGAAGGGCGCCAGGCGGTCCTGCTCAATATCGACAAGGTCATCAAGCTGATCCGCCAGTCGGATGAGCCGAAGGCGGACCTGATCAAGGCCTTCAAGCTGAGCGAGCGCCAGGCCGAGGACATCCTCGAGATCCGGTTGCGCCAGCTGGCGCGGCTCGAGGGCATCAAGATCGAACAGGAACTGGCCGAACTGCGCAAGGACGAAGCCGCGTTGCGCAAACTGCTGGGCACTGACGCCGCTCTGCGCAAACAGGTGGCGCGCGAAATCGAAGACGATGCGAAAAAGTACGGCGATGCGCGCCGAACGCTGATCGAGGAAGCCGAGCGTGCGGCCGTCGAGGTCAAGCTGATCGACGAGCCGGTCACGGTCATCGTTTCTGAAATGGGTTTCGTTCGTGCTCGGACGGGCCACGGGCACGACGCGGCCCAGTTCGGTTTCAAGACGGGCGATGCACTGTACGGTGCGTTCGAGTGCCGCAGCATCGATCAGCTCATCGCAGTGGGCAGCAACGGCCGGGTGTACTCCGTACCGGTGGCGCAGCTTCCGTCGGCGCGCGGTGATGGCGCGCCGGTCAGTTCAATGATCGAACTGGAGGCGGGAACCCGGCTCGTCGGTTACGTCGCGGGCGCGGCCAATGCGCCACTGCTGCTGGCGACCAGCAAGGGCTACGGCTTTGCGGCCTCGCTGGGCGACATGGTGTCGCGCCAGAAGGCAGGCAAGCAGTTCATCACGGTCGAGGAGGGCGCCGAGCCGCTTCGGCCGCAACTGGTCAGGGCGGCGAGCGACCGCTTGATCGCCTGCCTGTCCGCCAAGGGTCGCGTGCTGGTGTTCGAGGCCGCGGAGATCAAGGCGCTGGCGGGCGGCGGCCGCGGCGTCACGCTGATGGACCTCGACGA
>DAOMFI010000040.1:7445-13403 GCA_035429725.1 Burkholderiaceae bacterium
TGCAGCGCGCCGTTGCGGCGGCCGACTGGCCGACGGCCGCCCGCAACCTCGACACGATCCGCAGGCTGGTGCTGACGAACCTGGTGCTCGGTGTCGCGACCACGGCCGTGGCCACGATCGGGCGCAGCCTGCTTTAGCTAGAGGCTCAGCGTTCCGCGCGCCATCAGTACGGCGCAGCCACCGACGCGGACGCGCGAGGCGCCGCGGCCGGTCTGTTCGTAGTCGAGCGAGATGGTGCTCGGGCGGCCGATCTCTCCTCCCTGCAGGATCTGCCAGTGTTGCGGCCCATCGGAGCCGTGGTGGCGGGCGAGCCAGCCGGCCAGCGCCGCAGCCGCGGAACCGGTCGCCGGGTCCTCCGGCACACCCAGCCCCGGCGCGAACATGCGCACGCGCAGACTGTTCGAGCCGGCGCGTGCCACGGGGTAGACCTTCTGCGTGGAACGGAGGTTGAGCAACTGGCGCCAGCGCGGCAGATCCAGCCGTGCAGCCGCGAGTTCTTCGATGCCGGCCAGCGGCACGACCAGGAACGGCACGCCGCATGACCAGACCTCCGGCGACGTCTGCACCGCGTTGTCCGCGAGTCCGAGCATCGCGGCAGTCTCGCGCGGGTCGATCGACTCGATGAACGTCGGCTGCAGTGCCGTGGTCAGCGTGCAGTGGCTGACCGATCCGTCGCTGCGGCGATCGATTCTGACCGGTACCGGGCCGATGCCTTCTTCGAAGACGATTTCGCGAACCTCCATCGCAATGCGGCCCAGGGACGCGAGTGCAAATGCCGTCCCGACCGTCGGGTGACCGGCAAAGGGCAGCTCCCCGCCGGGCGTAAAGATGCGGACGCGTGCCGCGTGCTTTGGATCCGATGGCGGCAGCACGAAGGTGGTCTCGCTGTAGTTGAACTCGCGCGCGACCGACTGCATCGTGGCATCGTCGATGCCACGGGCATCGAGCACCACGGCCAGCGGATTGCCGCCGAAGCGACGGTCGGTGAAGACATCCAGCGTGCAGTACTCGTAGTTCATGGACGGGACCTCCGTATCGTCGTGAGCCGTCCCGCCGCGACCAAGGCGACGACGAGCGCGGCGTAACCCCAGGTGGCGGGATCGATCGATTCACCGAACAGAACTCCGGCGAACCCGATCGTCAGGAACACCTGCAGCAGCTGGATCTGGCCGACCCGTGCCAGTCCGCCTTCGGCCAGTCCGCGGTACCACGCAAAGAACCCGAGGAACTGGGAAAACAGGGTGACGTAGCCGAAGGCGACCAGGGTTGTTGCTTGGACGGGCCACGTCTGGCGCATGGCGAGCCAGGCAACCGGTAGCAGCAGCAGCGGCGCGCTGACGACCAGAGCCCAGCAGATCACCTCCGGGCCACCAATGGCGCGGGCGAGCCGCCCGCCCTCGGCATAGCCGAGGGCACCCAGCGCGACGGCCGCCAGCAGCCACAGGTCGCCGGTGGCGAATCCACCGCCACCGCTACGCCACGCGAAAACGAGGACGACCACGCTGCCGGCGACCGCAAAGAGCCAGAACCCCGGCGACGGCCGCTCTCCGCCCAGCCAGGCGGCGAACAGCGCCGTGGCCAGCGGCAGCACGCCGATGACGATGGCGCCGTGCGAGGCCGGCACGGTCTGCATGCCAATGGACGAGCACACCGGAAAGCCGACGATGACGCCGATGACAACGGCCGCCAACGGCGGCCAGTCTGCACGGGCTGGGCGGGGCGCTCGCCGCCAGACGAGATACAGCGCGGCGGGGATCGCGGCGAGTACAGCGCGCCCGAACCCGATCAGCCACGGGTCGAGCTGGGCAACGGCGACACGGGTCATCGGCAGTGTCAGGCTGAAGATCAGCACGCCGATGAAGCCGAGCAGCAGGCCGCGGGTTTCGTGCATTGCGCGCGCCGGTGGGGCAATCGACTCGGACATGTGCGAGCGAGCGTCGCTCAGGACCAGCCAGCCTGCACGCCGAGCCGGCTCAGCGCCGCACCTGGGCCAGCGCCCGCTGCGCGCCGTCCGCCATCAGCCGTGCATCGGAGCTGATCGAAACGAAGCGAAAACCCATCTCGAGACGCCGGCGCGCGGTCTCGGCGGACCCGTTGTGGATGCCGGCGATGACACCGTGCTTTCTCGCCTGGGTCACGATGTGCTGTATCGCGGTGGCGACCGGGGCGTCGACGTCGTCGAGCACCGGCCGGCAGCCGAGCGCCAGCGACAGGTCGGACGGACCGACATAGATGGCGTCGAGTCCCTCGACCGACAGGATGTCGTCGAGGTTGTCGAGTGCCTGCGCAGTCTCGATCATCGCGAAGCGCACGATCGTGGCGTCGGCATGCTGGGGATAGTCGGGTCCGCCGTAGAGCAGCGCGCGCTGGGGGCCGAAGCTGCGCGTACCGCGCGGTGCGTAGCGGGTGCAGGCGACGAAGCGCTCGGCCTCCAACCGTGTGCTGATCATCGGGCAGATGACGCCATAGGCGCCGGCGTCCAGCGCCTTCATGATGATGCCCGGCTCGAGCCACGGCACCCTTACCAGAGGAACGGTGGCCGTGGTCGAAATCGCGGTCATCATCTCGACCGCGGCGGCGTAGTCGACAATGCCGTGCTGCAGGTCGATCGTCAGCGAGTCCCAGCCCTGGTGTGCCATCGTCTCGGCCGCGAATCCGCTGGCAATCGTCAGCCACCCGTTGACGGCGTTACGGCCTTCGGACCAGAGGGTTTGCAGCGGGTTGGGGCGCATGGCCGGTCGCCTTTCGGGCGGCAAGGCCGCGTCGAGTCGAGGGGGCAGCACCCGACGATACTGCAAGCCGGCGCCCGCCGCGGTCGCCCCTTGAAAAGGCGGTGCCCCGCCTCAATGATCTTTTAGATCGGAGCGCTCCGCGCGGGCGCCGTGAATTCAGGTAAACCGGTTCAACTCAAGCAACGAAAACGGGAGCACAGATGGGTGCGGGTGATGCGGCGATGAAAGAGACCCTCGGTTTCCAGGCGGAGGTCAAGCAGCTGCTGCAGCTGATGATTCATTCGCTCTACAGCAACAAGGAGATTTTCCTGCGCGAGCTGATCAGCAATGCCTCCGACGCACTCGACAAGCTGCGCTTCGAGTCGATCGCGCAGCCGTCGCTGCTGGAAGGTCATGGCGAGCTCGGGATTCGGGTCAGCGCAGACAAGGCAGCACGGACGATCACCGTGTCGGACAACGGCATCGGCATGAGCCGGCAGGAAGCGATCGAACACCTCGGCACGATCGCCAGGTCGGGCACGCGCGAGTTCTTCGCGCAATTGACCGGTGACCAGCAGAAGGACGCGCAGCTCATCGGGCAGTTCGGAGTCGGTTTTTACTCGAGCTTCATCGTCGCCGACCGAGTCACCGTCGTCACACGCCGGGCCGGTGCTCCGGCCACCGACGCGGTTCGCTGGGAAAGCGATGGCGGCGGCGAGTTCTCGGTCGAGCCGGCCGAGCGCGCGCAAAGCGGCACCGACGTCACGTTGCACCTGCGCGAGGGCGAGGACGAACTGCTGGAAGGATTCCGGCTGAAGGCGATCGTCGCGAAGTACTCGGACCACATTTCCGCGCCGATCCGCATGCGCGGGGAGAAGTGGGACAAGGACAAGGCCGAGATGGTCGCCACGGACGAGGACGAGACGGTCAACCAGGCGAATGCGCTGTGGGCGCGCGCCAGGTCCGACATCACCGACGAGCAGTACCACGAGTTCTACCGGCATGTCTCGCACGACTTCGGCGAGCCGCTGGCCTGGACCCACAGTCGGGTCGAAGGGCGCACCGAGTACACGCAGCTGCTCTACATCCCGGCGCGCGCGCCATTTGACCTGTGGGACCGCGCCCAGCGCCATGGCATCAAGCTCTATGTGAAGCGCGTATTCATCATGGACGACGCCGAGCAGCTGATGCCGCCCTACCTGCGGTTCGTACGCGGCGTCATCGACAGCAGCGACCTGCCGCTCAACGTCTCGCGCGAGATCCTGCAGGAGAGCCGCGACGTCAAGGCGATCCGCGAGGGCTCGACCAAGCGCGTGCTGGCGCTGCTCGAGGATCTGGCGGAGAACCAGAAGGAGAAGTACGCGACCTTCTGGAAGGAGTTCGGCCAGGTGCTGAAGGAAGGCATCGGGGACGATGCCGCCAACCGGGAGCGCATCGCGGCGCTGCTGCGCTTTGCCTCGACAGCGCCGGGAGCCGAGGAGCCGACGATGGCGCTGAAGGATTACGTCGGCCGCATGAAGGACGGCCAGGACAAGATCTACTACGTGACCGCTGACACGCTCGACGCGGCGCGTTCGAGCCCGCACCTGGAGATCTTCCGCAAGAAGGGCATCGAGGTGCTGCTGCTGGCGGACCGGGTCGACGAATGGATGCTCTCGTTCCTGCACGAATTCGAGGGCAAGGCGCTGGCCTCGGTCGCCAAAGGCGGACTGGATCTCGGCTCCTTCGCCGACGAGCAGGAAAAGGCCGAACAGCAGAAGACCGAACACGAATACCAGGATCTCGTCGGCCGCGTGAAGGAGGCGCTGGGTGGCAAGGTGAAGGACGTGCGTATCACCTTTCGTCTGACCGACTCCGCCTCCTGCCTGGTCAGCGACGAACACGAAATGAGCGGGCACCTGCAGCGCCTGCTGAAGGCGGCCGGGCAGAAAGCGCCTCAGTCGCAGCCGATCCTGGAGCTCAATCCGGCGCATCCGCTGGTCGCCCGCCTGAAGGCAGGAGGGCAGGAACTGGCCGACTGGGCGCAGCTGCTGTTCGACCAGGCGCTGCTGGCCGAGGGCGGCCAACTGGAAGAGCCAGCGGCTTTCGTCCAACGCATGAACCGCCTGCTGCTGGATGCCGGCACGAAGTCGTGACCGGCCGCTCCAGGGCAGCTGCGCTGCCGTGGCGGGTCGAACGGCTCTGCGGGGATTTCCGCCCGTCATCGATGCGGGCGTGGAACGGCTGATCCTCGGCAGCTTTCCCTCGGCCGCATCGCTGGCGGCCGGGCAGTACTACGCGCATCCCCGCAACCAGTTCTGGCCGATCCTTGGCCGGCTGCTGGGCGAGCCGCTGCCGGAGCTTCCGTACGCCGAGCGCGTCCGCCGCGTTCTGGCGCACCGGGTCGGCATCTGGGACGTTTTCGACGCCTGCGACCGGGCCGGCAGCGCCGACACGGCGATCCGGCACCCGCGGCCGAACGCCTTTGGCCGCCTGCGACGCCTGGCGCCCCGGCTGCGTACGGTCGCCTTCAATGGCTTGGCAGCCGGTCGATTTCGGCCGCTTTTCGAGCAAGCGGGGTTTGCGACCGCGGTGCTACCGTCCACCAGTCCTGCCCATGCCGGCCGCAGTTTCGAGCAGAAGCTCGAGCTATGGGCGGCCTGGTGGCGCGCAGCGCGCTGAGCACAGGTGGCGGCCGTCCTGGATTGCCGGCTGAAGCGCAGTACGTAGGGAGCCGGGATCGGCTACCCTTGCCACCCGACGCGCCAAGGGGACAACGGACAATTCGAGTCGGAATGAGCACCGCAACCACAGCCGGATCGGGGAAGGCCACGCGCGCAGCGTCGCAGAGGGTCATCGTTTGGCTGCGCGCCTCGATGCGCAAGGCGCTCGAACCGCTGCTGCCCACGGCGGCGCGCGACGCGATCCAGGTCATCGACGAAGACGAGCAGGCCTCGGCCACGCTGAAGAAGTCCGTGCGCCGACTGCTGGTGGACCAGCGCGAATTTTCCAGCGCGTTTTTCACGGCGGTCGATCGCGAAATCGACGCGGCGTTCGAGGAGCTGTATCGCGAGGGGGCGGAGAAGCAGGCGCAGCCGCAGGAAAAGCCCGAGGTTCGCGCCGGCGCGCTGTCCCTCGTCGGCTACGACCAGATGGAAGAAAAGATGATGCTCGACCGCTTCGCGGCGCGCATCCGCAATGCGGTCAACGAGCACTACTCGGAGCTGACCCAGTTGCTGGCCGTCGCGCTCAAGGTGCCCGGCCTCGG